>CAZXVU010000007.1:2790-16073 GCA_964644465.1 uncultured bacterium | reverse complement strand
TCTGTGATGATCTCTTTTTTTCCCTCGAGTCCTTTTGCAATGGATCCTCCCATCAGGCCAAGGCCGATAATTCCAATTCTTTTAAAGCCCATCGTAGCGCCCTAATATTTTCATGGTTTTTGTCATTTTCTTGAGCTCCTCCAAAAGAAGAGGAGTTGGTCCTACAAAATCGACAAAAAATCCATATTCATAGGGATGGCCGATTAAAGGACGCGATACGATTTGGGTGAGATTGCCAAATCGCCCGATCACAGTTAATACCTTTCCAAGACTGCCAGGACAGTGTTCTAAGGTAAAATGAAGAGTGCATTTTTTACCCTCTGTCCCTTGTCTCGCGAGAAGTAAAAACCGGGTATAATTCTCTGGATGGTCTTCGATGCCTTGCGATAGAACTTCCAGTCCATAGATTTCCGCAGCGGCGCAATTGGCAATGGCGGCGCAAGAAGGATCCTTCATCTTCGCAACATCCAAGGCAGCCCCCGCAGTATCGTAATGAGGAACGGCCTGGATTTCTGGATGCTCTTGAAAAAAGCGAGTGCATTGCGCAAGTGCTTTCGGATGAGAAAGGACCTTCTTGATATTCTTGGCGCCAGGAAGAACGAGAAGGCTATGCTCGATGCGCGTATCTGTCTCGCCAATGATCTGCAATGCGCCTTGATTCAACAGATCGAGCGTTTCAAAAATCGTCCCTGCCAAAGTGTTTTCAATCGGCAAGAGAGCAAGATCCGCTCTTCCCCCTTCAACAGCCCGAAACGCCTCTTCGAATGTGGGCAAACCGATATATTCGCAATTCGCACCGAAATGCCTCATCGCCGTTCTATGGCTGAAAGATCCTTCTATGCCTTGGTAGGAGATCTTCATCGTGCCAACTCCATTTCCAAACGGGTGTAGTCCATGAGGATGGTGAAGATCTCTTCGATGATGGTTGGGCTTAAAGAATGCTCTTTCGCGAGTTTTTTTACGCTCTCTTTGATCTTCTCTTCTCGGACAGCATCAAGGATAGGGAGCTTCTCGTTTTTTTTGTGGACAGCTATTAATTTGGCAACCTCTAGCCTCTCACCGAGAAGCGCGATCAGCTGATGATTGATATCATCGATTTTATTCCGCAGTTCAGGAAGCGTCATAATGACCTCCCAATCGCTTCGGCCACTTTTTTCAATTCCAAGGTGAGCACTTTCAACTCTTCAGGAAGCAGAGCCTGCTTTCCATCGCATTTTGCGCCCTTTGGATCGTGATGCACTTCGATTAAGAGTCCATCAGCTCCCGCGGCGATTGCTGCCTTTGACAGAGCTGGGATCAGCTCTTTGCGGCCTGCTGCATGGCTAGGATCGACAATGACAGGCAAGTGGGTCAATTGCTTGACCACAGGAATGCTGCTCAAATCGAGCGTGCTTCGGGTCGCATTTTCGAACGTCCGAATGCCCCTCTCGCAAAGGATGACTTGGTGGTTTCCGTGGGCCATGATGTATTCAGCGCTTAAAAGCCATTCTTCGATGGTGGCTGAGATGCCCCGTTTTAGAATGACCGGTTTTCCACACCCACCCACTTCTTTCAAGAGATCGAAGTTCTGCATGTTCCGCGCGCCGATCCGGATGATGTCCACATGCTCTGCAACAAGCGCTACATCGCGGATGTCCATCACTTCCGTCTCAATGAGCATTCCATGCTTCTTTTGAGCTTCTTTGTGGATTTTCAGACCCTCTGGGCCCATGCCCTGGAAACTGTATGGGGAAGTGCGCGGCTTGTACGCCGAGCCTCGGAGAACAGACGCACCGCAATCGCGCAGCTCCTCTGCGATCGTTTCCAACTGTTCTTTACTCTCAATGGCGCAAGGACCTGCCATTAAGATGATTTGCTGACCGCCGATTTTGACCCCATTGATTTCAATGACCGTCTTTTCTGGCTGGAAGGCCAAACTTGCGAGTTTGAAGGGGGTTTTAATCTGGGTCAGCTTTTCTACTGCAGGCTGATTTTTCAATTCGCCTGCAACGGATTCGGAAGGAGTTCTTTCCAAGCCGATGATCGTCTGTTCTTGGGTCAAACAAACGCGATGTCCTAGACCATGCAGGTCGAGGAGTTGACGGAGCGCATGGATTTCATCGCGATGCGCAGATTTTTTGATTGTGATTAACATATATAACTTTTTCCTCTGATTTTTTTTCAGTTTTGGTTTTTAAAAAGGATCTGATAGAAAAAAAATGATTTATTGGCGGTTAAACGCCAAAATAGAAGAAATAGTTATAAGAATAGAATGAACAGCAGGGAGCCGTTTTGAGGCTGGAGAGAAAAGATTTAGTGAGTTTGCTGCTTTTCATAGACATTATTATATAACAGAATCTATTGAATGTCCAGAGATTTTTTTGAATATGTCTATTTTAAAGACTTATTATCAGTTACTTAGCCTACTTTTGAGCGGGCTGATTGGATGTAGGATGAGGATGGCCTTGATTTTCAACCAAGAGATATTGGTGTTCAAGCAATGTGCATAATTTTCGGACTTCATCTTGGATGTTTTTCAGCATTTCATTGAGTCTCTGGCCCAGAGTTTTATCCATTTTGTCACCCGTATCTATGAATTGTTCTAACGTATTTTTCTCAGAAGGTGTCAATGAATTATCCGATAACAAGAGGGCTTTTTCGATTTGATTTAAATCAGAATTGATATCTTTTATTTCGGCTTCAACTTTTTCAATTTCCGATCCTATCTTCTGAATAAAGTCTGACATAGAATTCAAAGAGCCAGGAGATGTTTGCAGGCTTTTTACGAGCATGAGAATGGATTTTACAAGATTTTGGAGTTTTTCCAGTTTCGCTTCTAATTGTTCCAGTTCCTTTTCTAGTTCTTTTCGGGCGGCTGGATCCATGCCTACACAATCCGATATGGCCGTTTCAAGATCTTTGAATTGAAGCTCTAATTGTTTTAGCTGGCTCTCTGCTTGAACTAACTCACCCAAAAGCATCCCTAAAAGATAAAAGAACTGATTTTGGGTTAGATCAGCTGGGTTTGTAGAAGGGGCTTCTCCTGTGGGAGTAGATGGGGCTCCTCCTGTTGGAAGGCCTCCTCCAGTAGGAGTAGGAATAGAAGGGACTCTATTGCCACAATCTCCTTTTCTCTCATAAGAAAAGTCATTCCGATATCGAAGAAAACACTCTCCATCTGGTAAATAAGTGATGTCGTAATCCATTCTAGCTCGCCTATGCAATATTACATATTAATACATCTTTATTATAATCTATTTGTTTTATTGTTAAAATAAATAACAATCCCTAAATTCTTTAATTTTGGGATACCGGATAAAAAAAGTTACACAGAGGTAATTTGATAAAATGAATGCTGTTCTTCCCATCAGTGCTTATTGCGATCGGCCCCTCTTCCAAACAATCCCCTTAGCTATCCAAACGGTCTATGCCGTTTTCTTAAGAGCGATAGGAACTCTACTTTCTTGTTTAGGAGCTAAGAAATGGGGGAATGCTATGCTGTTTCACGCTATGAAAATCGAGAACCGCTGCGAGAGCCTTTTTACGGGCCTCTGGATCTTCGGGAAACGGTTTTTGGTATATAGCGACAATCATGGAAGAGCACTGCCTGAAAATTTGGCGGAATATCAAAAAAAAGGGTATTGCCGGGGCAGCTGCTATTGGCTGATTGATCAATTTTTCAGAAATCCAGGGATTCCCCTTGAAGAGCTGGCTAAAACTTTTGAGAACGGAGCTCCTGAAGCGGCAGCTATGATTCACGAAAGCGGAGAAATTCCAGGAGGAATCGGAGAGGAGCTATTGTGGTCCCATCGGGTCAATGATTGGGATCTGATTCCGAAAATAGAGGAGAGGGGAGTTTATACTGTTTTGCTCGGCTTTTCAGAAGATGAAAATACTCCAACAAATGCGCATAGGATGGCTTTGTTTAAACAGGACAGGACCTATTTTTTCGATCCCATTTACGGTCTGGCGGAATGGAAAGAGAGCGATTGGGTTCCCCATTTGCAAAGAGTGAGCAAGTTGGCTAGAACAAGCGATAGGCCTACTTCATTTTTTACTGTGGAATGTTACCGCCACCGCGGAAACTAAAGCCTCCTGAGTTCAGGAGGCCAGTTTTTTTAAGGAAGCGTTTCGGGTATATCGCCTCCCTCAAAATCCGAATCAACAAGAGAGTCAAACTCTTTTCCTGATGTTGCCCATTCTTGAAAATCGGACATCAAAGCTTTGAGTTTTTGATCCAAATCAACTCGTTTGGCCATTTCTCTTTGTTCGAATTCTGTCGGAGATGCCGCAAGGATCTCTTTGTAAAGAGGAATTTGGTGCGGGGACACCAGTTTCACACCTTTGCAAAACTGCTCGGCTTCCGCATCATTTGCGCAGACTCCGATCAAGCCTGAAGAGGGCGTCAAGACCTCTTTGGCCAAGAGCAAGTTTGCGACCCTTCCTCCTTTAAAAAGTTGGGGATGACGCACGACCGAGCCGATATCGCAGCCTGTTGGCACGTAATAAGGCTTTGAATCGTACATCCATTCTGCAACTTTTTCAGGAGGAACGCCCAAACAAAAGAAATTCCCTACGGACAACCGATTGTATTGACGCACCAACGCGCGTCCCTGATCGAGAAATGTAGCGGGGACTTTTTTCCCATTTCTTCTTTCCCACTCAGCGATTGTTTGTTGAAATTTGTCAAGCATTGGAAAGTATTGAACCTTCCCAAAATGATTCACAAACCCCCACGAAGCAGCAGACTCCAATGGTTCTACTTCGCTCGTCAGAGCATAGCTCGTCGAGAGAAACTCAGGCCTTGGAACTCTATCTTCTTCTGTAGGAATGTTCTTTCGCAACTCTTTCAATCCCTTCAAGCAGGAATCAAAGGGGGAACGGAAACATTTCCAAAAAGGATTCTGAGCTTTGGGGGAGATGGTTTTATAAAATTCCAAAAGGACTTTGGAACTTGCAGGCATTGCATGCATAAAAGGGACGAACCCTTTTTGCTTCATGGCTGATTCTACGCGGAGGATTTGAGCAACCAGCTGCGGCGATTCCAGCATGAACGGACGGTTTACTTCTTTGGAGTATTCGACCTTGTGTTTTTGCCACAAATTCAAATAAGCATAAGAGGGAGATCTGTGTGTGAATCTCTTCTGAACGCTTCCAAATCTTGGCCATTGTTGAACTCCTCTTTTAGCTGCGGCTACGGCGAATGACATGGGGGACCATCCTTCATTGACCGTTTAAATGCGCTGCTAACCACGAAGTTTAATTTTTTGTTTTGAAGAATAAGTTTTTTCATAGAACACCTTGTTTTGTAATTGTTTTAGACAAACACGATCGATGCCGATTTCTTATTTAAAAAATCAGGATCGTAGAAAAATCAGACTAGAAAGATTCTCTTTTTAGTCTCGAAAGCAAAAAAAATGGATAGAAAAATGGGTTTAGTTTGCGGGTGTGTGACCCACAATAAGGGAAATGCCCCATAAGGGAAGGGCTAAGGAAAGAGTGTAATTGAACACAGCATTAGTTTTCATGCTCATAATTTTATCATAAAACAATCTGCAAGTCAAACGAATTATTTTAATTTTAAGTCATTATTACCCAGGACGATGAAGTGCAAATAATCGCTCTGTCTCTTCAATGTTCGCCTGTCTTATTTCTCTATAGGCTTTTAGTCCTTGGCCTGAGCGGTAGCAGAGAGCTGCCGAAAGAATGTATCCTATTTCTAAGGGGATATGCTTTAGGTTCAAGAGAGATATCTTGAAATACAGTTTTGAATGTATATTTTTGCAACAACATATAAGGCCGATTGTTCCTTGAATGATTGCGAGGGCGAGATTGGAAATAAAACGGACCAAGAAAGAAGGAATTCTTCCCAGAAGAGAGCCTCTATATTTTCCTGGAGACTCAGCGTAAATGATATTTAGACCTTCCTCGTCTGATAAGATTTGATCTCTGCATAATTGATTCGATGTGGCTAAAATTCGATCGGCTTGAGCTAAGTATACCTGCTTTCTTGCTTGAGATATTGCTGCCATTTTAGACTCCATTTAAAGTGAGCGGCGATGCTAGATGATGAAAAGAAATTTTGCAAGTCGATTATTTCTTGACTAAGTTCAGGCCGAAGCTGAATCGAATCGCATCTTTTTCTGTATGGCTGATTCCGAATTTGAGTTTCCAGGCGGAGCTGATCCAGGTGGAGAGATCGACTTTGAATTCGTTATAGGGAGGCTCTGTCAGACGATAGAAGCCGTGATGAGAATGAAACTGGAGTTCCCAGAATGGCGTTAGGCGGACAAAGAAGTTCGTTAAGAAGGCTATGCGCCGGTCTGAAAGAGGAGAGAGGAGCAGTTCCGTTTCAGAGCGGGTCACGTCGAGGATAAAATTCTCATGATTTCCTTTTCTCCAATCAAAGCGGGAGCGGTATCTCCCTTCCAGAGAGATCGCAACGTTTTCATTGACGGTCCATTTGAAGCGGGCGTTGGAAAAATCTAGAGTATGATTCCTGAAGTTCCAGCAATTGTGGAAAGAAAATTGGGTCGAGGGAAGGCTCCACGCAAGCCAGAGATAACCGCGGGGGACGACTTGCGGAATCACAGGGTCGGAAAAAAAGGCATTGGCATAGACGTCCGCAGAAAAGCTCGCATCTTTTTTCAAGAGAGGTTCTTCTCCCATGACGATGCATTTCGGGGAGTTCCATTGCGAGAAGAGGAGATTCCGGAAGCCCACTTGGATCTGTTGGATTTTATTATATCCGTCTTGGATGGAAAAAATGTAATGGGCATCAGGGGCAACAGTTGGTCTTGTGAGAGCTGAATATTCCAGATATGGCTCTAAGATATGCTTATAATGGCCAAAAGTTCTCTGGCCGTGAAAGTGCGCTTGTACTCCATAGCTTAAGAAACCGACCCCTTTTGGCCGATGGGATGGGCTCGTTCCATAGAAGAGCGCTGTGCCGCCGAGGAAAGGTGTCAAGATAAGCGGTCCAAGATGGATGGGGCGGTAGAGCTTCTCTTGAATTTCAATCCGGGTTGATTGGAAATCAGGAAGCGATTTGACAAGCTGGTCGGAGTAGTCAAAATCGAGATAAGAGGCTTTTATATAATTGGAGGAGATGATTCCCGTGGGTCCGATCTCGATGGGTCGCATGGCGGCATAGACGGTGGGAAGATCTTGCTGGATCGATTCGAAGGAGTTGACCCTCGGGCGGACTTTCAACGAAGCAAGAACGTCTCTTTCCTGGTGGCGTACATACAAGATCGTCCGTTTAGCTGTGTTCACTTCAAAGTCATCGCTTCTAAAGTCTGCGGGCATTCTGACGTCGCTATATTTGTCCCAGGTGAGGGTTGTATTTGTTTTTTGGCTGGCGCTGGAGTTGAAAAGGGCGCCTTCGAGCCGGTAGCGGAACATTTTATCGGGCGCGGTCTCAAGACGGTTTGTTCCTACATAGCTCCTCGTTACAAATGTGGTCCGTTGATTCTCTGGTAAATATTCTGTTTCAAAAGCGCCGCCCCAGCCCGTTCTCCAGCGGTATTCAAGCCGTCCATAAAGGGCGAGCGTTTCCCAGGAATAGAGCTGATAGCGGAAACCGACGCGGGGGCCTTGCCCTTTGTCCCAGTTGGCGTAATAGCGGAAAATCGGCTCCTTGAATTTTTTGAGATTGATCCTGAAGGAGGGGAGCCATAAAGCGGCGAATTTAAAGAGGCGGAATCGGACTTTTTTCGCTTCGAAAAGATCATTTTTCAATACATTGACGCTGCTGGCATGGACGTCCCAAGAGCTGTCTTGATTTTCGCAGGTAGTGATGAAGGCATTGACAACTTTATAGCTTCCATCGGGATTCAGCTGGATCGTATCGCCTCCGACATACCACATAGAGGAGAAGGTCTTCCCGTCATAGACTGTGCCTGTCTTTTTCACGAAGTCGTATTCGAGCTCGCTGCCGACATAGATCCGATCTTTGTATTGGATCATGAGATCGCCTTCGGCTTCGATCAGATGGATTTCTTTTCCGGCCTCTTTTCTGCGGATGTATTGGATGGTTCGGGCCTGGATGCGGATGTCTTGGTTTTTGATCACCCCGCCCTGGTTGGTATAAAGAATCCCATTTTTATAAGTGGGATTTCTCAAATCGACAATGACCTCGGTGTTGGGGCATTCATCCGACTCATCGGCACATAGCCGTCCCGCCAAAAGAAAAAAAACAAAGATCCAACGCTTCTTCATGATTAGGGATATACCGAAATGATTTGAAGAATCGGGAATATGGCAAGGAGGCGCCCCAATTTTTGTCCAAGCTTGCTGGCGCCGAAGCATCTAAACTTAAAAAGTTTAGCGATGCAGGCGGGGCAAAAAGTGGTGGCTGTCCGACGCGGCCAGAACCCGATTGTTCAGGTTATTTCGGTATGAATCATACGGGCAAAAGCGATTTAGAAAAAGGAAGAGGTTTATTCTGTCGCTTTCATGAGGAGGCCCATGAGGGCATAGCGGTTTTGGGGATTGCCGAGCTGGATCGCTTCCAGAAGGAAGGCGATGCTCTTCTCATCCCGGCGGTTAGCGATGGAGAGGAAAGACTCGATGAGGAGCCGAGAGGTTTCTTCGGGATTGAGAGCGTAGTCCGATTGCTCCATTCGGTATTTCAAGGGGAGCAAGGGGCGGAAACGAATCAGTTCCGAGGCTTTTTGACGCATGACCCAGTTAGAGACATATTCTTCATAGGGTCCTTCTTGCTTCAGGCGATACAAAGAGAGATGGCAATAATCGCGAATCAGGGGAGCTGAGACTTTCTCCGAGCCTTCTTTTAAGAGGGCGATCGCGCCTTCTGTCTGAAGGTTTTCTAAGAGAGCGATCAGTCCAGGGACAAGGTCATTTTGCTGGCGATTGAAGATCAGCCGTCCAATTTTTAGAAAAAATTCTTCAGGTAGGTGAATTGCCTCTCGAAGGAGCTGCTCGCGGATTGCTTGGGAGAGGCCGAGATCGACGGCGGAATCTTTGCCTGCATGGAGTTCTGCTGAAGGGACAGCTTTAAAAGCAGAAAGGGTTCTGCCAACAGTTGTGAAGGGATGGAAAGCGAGGTCGCGGGCATCTTCGACCAGAATTTCAGCGAGGGCATGGTAACAGCGGGGATCGCGCCTTTGGAGGAGCGCGACGGCGGCATTGATCCGGACTTGCAAGTCTGGGGAGCGGACAAGAGTGGCTAAAACTTCTTCAGTACCTGTCACTGCGCCGAGAGCGGTAATGGCAAAGAGATTGAAGTTCTTGGCCATTTCAATCATGTCAGGCAGCGCCGAACGGTCTCCAAACTGCAAGAGGGCGACAGTGGCGGCGAGGCGCACTGATTCAGTATTTGAAGCGGCGAGCTTTTTGAGTTTCGGGATGGACGCGCCGTCTTTCAAAACCCCAATGGCAAAGGCCGTGGCTTCGAGTTCAGCGATATGAGTGTGGGTCAGTCGTTTTCGCAAAAGAGAGAGAAAATCATCTCTTCCTGATTTAGCTACATTGAGAATCGATTCGACGCGGACTTGAGGATCTGGATCTTCGATCAAGCGGCGCAAGGCGGCTATCCCATCGTTTGTACCGAGAAGAGCGAAAAAAGAGGGAAAATAGGGCTTGAAGATCGGAGGAAGGCGGAACATGAGTCCTTCTATCTGACCGACGGCGTGGGGATGTTTTCTTTGCGCGAGATAAAAAGCGGCTTCCATCCGGATTCCGAGATAATCGGAAGTCATTGCCCGGTTGAGCATCTCATTGGTTGAATCGTCATCGAATTTTGCGATGAAATGAAGGGCTAATAGCTGTACTTGAGGATCGGCATGGGCAAGGCCTCTCTCTAGAATTTCCAAAGCGCCTGCAGATCCTGAGAGTCCCGCTCCGAAAAGCGTCATCAAAAATGTCTGCTGTTCTTCGCTTTGGATCCCTTTTTGCAAAAGGATAAGCCCCATTTGCTGCAACACTTCAAAATCGTGTTTGCCGTTCAATTCGGAGTATTCTCGGTACCGTTCAATGGACTCTTCGATCTGATTTTGCTGCATCAGATAGAGAGGAAGGAGTTTGTTTTCTTCAGATTTGTTGGCTGCAAAGAGGGAGCAGGTACAGAACGCAAATAATAGATTCAGACGGACTTGAGATAATCCCATAGATCAATCCCCACTTTCAGCAGCAGCCGACGCACAGTGCGGATTGGCAGCCCCATAATATTGTAATAGCACCCTTCGATTCTTTTGACAATCAAGCTGCCGCCTTTTTGGATCGCATAGCCTCCCGCTTTATCGAGCGGGAAGAAGAATTGATGGTAGGTACGGATCTGAGAATCAGTGAGTTCGTGGAATTCTACGAGGGACTCATCTGCCTCCGTAAAATATTGAGAATCTTTTCCGACGCACACTCCGGTATAGACTTTATGCTCCTTGCCGGAGAGCTCGCGGAGCATTGCGTGAGCCTCTTCCATCGTCTCTGGTTTCATGAAAAGCCGATTGTGCCGATAGACGACTGTATCTGCGGTAAGAACTACGCTGCCAGGAAACCGGGGAGTGAGACATTTGGCTTTACGGGTGGCTACTTCGGAAGCAAAAGCGGAAGGATCTCCCTGGAAAATGACTTGCGTTTCATCGAAATCAGGGTTGATCTGCGTAAAAGGAATCGAGAAGAAATTCAGGATTTCTCTGCGCCGAGGAGATTGGGATCCGAGAATGAGTTCCATAGTACAAAGCTTTTGATTTTTAAGAGTTGGAAACATAAAATATACCCCCTCCGACACAAAAAAAGGAATAAAATATCTATGTCCACATTTTTCCCTACTCCTGACGCACTCGTTAGATCTTTTTCTGCTCCCCCGGTCTCTGGCGCAAGACCAATTCCCCAATCAACGAATCACCACCGCAGCCAATCGAATTCTGTGACAGGAGCTAGAGCTATTCCAATTCAGCAAAGCAAGTCTATCGATCGACCCATGCCTAAAAGCGCGTGCGAATGTTATACGGAAATACAAGATTTGTTACTGTTCAGCGGCGAAGTGGATGCTGCAAAATACGATGCTGCTCTGAAAATGTATAACTATGCTAAGTCGAAGAGTTTATTCACCCCGATGAGCTGCTCCATTGCTACTGGGACTGGTAGCGGGGACTTCAAGGAATTGTGCAAGCAAATGATTCTTGGCGTTAGAGACCAACTACAAAAGATGGCCAAATAACGATTCATCCCAGATCAGTTTTAATTATTTTTTGCAGCTGCCAGAACCGCAACCGCCGCCTTTTGAGCAGCTGCCGCCTTTTCTGTAGATCAAAAATCCAATGAGAGCTACGACTGCAATAACGACGATGATTTTAATCACTTTCTTTGACCTTTTTCTTGTTCTTTTTCCCTGCATTTAATGGAGCGCTGCGGCTTGTGAGGTCGACCCAGATTGGCGAGCTCCAGGCGATGTGCCCATCTTCTTGCGTCACTCTCAGATAGTAATAGGCAAAAGGAGGACGGTCTTCTTTTCCCTCGATGGTTACTGATCCCAAAAGATCGGTGTCATCGTGCTCGAACTCTAATTTCTCCCCTTTTACGGCGAATTTTTTATATTCCTTTCCATTCCGGAAGAGAATCGCTTCTACAAGAGGCTGCGTGCCGATCGAATATCCCGTGATGTGGCGGTTGAATTCCAATCCAGGGCGGTTCTTCGTGTCGATTTCAGAGCCCATGGTAAAACCTGCGATGTGAAGTCCAACAATAATCCTCTCGCCGGTTGTTGCGTAGCAGGAGCGGGCTTGAAGCGCTTCGATCAGTGAGGCGCGGCTGGGTTCTTTTGAAAGGATGGCAGTGAGGCCTGCTGAATATTGTTTTTGGTCTGTTTCAAATAGATTGCCGTAGGGACCCCGGTCATCATATCCACCTGCGACGAATCCAAACCGGCAGCCCTTATTGAGAGCTTTTTGCAAAGATCCTTCAGCGGTTTCGGTGATTCCATTTTTTCCGCCGTGGATGGGGCGCATATTGCCCTCTTTTGCAGTGCATTCAGAGCATCCCCAGGCATTATATATTTCCGCGACCCGTTCGAATTCAGGATGAAAATCTTCGAAATCAAAACAGGTTTGCTTGCCCATCGTGAAAGAGGGGACTGAGACCATTTCTTTTGGGTTATTGGTTTTGAAGATTTTCTTCAGGGAATTGTTCTTGGAATCTTTCCGGCGCAAGATCGGCTTGCTGTCTTTTGAATAGATGAAATGGCGGAGGCCTTCTTCTTTGGGCTCTCCCTGCCATTGAAATCCAAGCAGCGCAACGAAACGGTCGTCTTCATTGAACTCGGCGACCTGCTGGACAATTCCTTTCCAAACATCGTTGGAGGTTTCTTCTTCGGACTCAAAGCAAGAAGTTGCGAAGAATTGGAGCGCGCGGTCATCGCGCATGTGGCGTAAAAAGGCTTCGATATTTTCAGCGGAATCGAGTCGTTCTGATTCTCCATGAAGAAGTCCCCAATAGAGGCTCAAGGCTCCTTCGGGAAGGCATTTGATCGGGGGAGAAAAAAAGTGTTCTTTTGTCTTGAGATTGCGCAACTGGATTTTATAAATGCCAGGCTCATTGAAATAGAGATTGGGCAATGCGATGAAGCCAGTCTCGGGCACAAAGAGCTTCCAGCTTAAATTTTCGCGGAGATGTTCATAGCTTAGGTCAATGAGAGTTCCTTCAGGCGCGTTGGAGGTGAGGTTGCCGAAGATATCCTCGAAGCGGACGATCACATCGAAACGTTTATTGCGGCTTACAAGAGAGGGAGCGATGATACGAAGGGATTTTAGCTGATTTCCTCGGACATCGAGATAAAAAGTTTCGTTTTCTTTGTAGTCCCCTTTTCCTTTCGGATCGATGAAGAGATTGAAGGGGCGCCGTCTTTGGACTAGCTTTTGGCACATATTGCCTTTTTTAGCAGCGTCCTTGTCATGAGTTCCCATGAGGATAGCGAGGCTCTCACCAGGTTTCACTTCAGCGGGCAGGGTGAATTCAAAAGAGGGGGTCAATTGCTGCGGCTGTTCGACTTGGACGGCGTTCACAATTTTGCCGCCGGTAAGCTCAGCCCAAATGACATTTGTTTTTTCTTTGAGATTGGTATGAGGGATTTGCCAATCGGCTGGGCGCCCTTTGCTCTGAAGATCGAACCTAAGTTTTGTTCCTTTGGGGAGGTGAGTGGCTGTTGTGTAGATAAATTTCCAGGTTGACGTATCCCCGGCCAAAGCCATGTTAGGCTCGCAATAGCAGATCGAACGGCGCATCCAAAACTCCTTAACTGTAGCCTGTTATTTTGCCTGGACCGTCATTCTTTAGCAAGATCCATA
>CAZXVU010000007.1:0-2690 GCA_964644465.1 uncultured bacterium | reverse complement strand
AAACATTTTTTAAGAAAGATCGGGGGGGAGCTTGGGACGAGGTACGATCTTGATTTTTTTTATAGAGCGCTCGTTAGAGGAGATCACCTCGATCTCAAATTCATCGTGGGAAAGGCGCCAGCCTTTCAGAGGGATCGTGCCTGCGCAATGGAACACATAGCCCCCGATGGTCTCATATTCAGGATTCTCAGGGATTTTGACCCCTAGCTGGTCCTCAATATCGTTGATGCTCATTTTGGCGTCGACAACCCAGCCGCCGCCAGGAAATTCCCAAAATTGCTCATCTCCAATGTCGTACTCATCTTCGATTTCTCCCACGAGTTCTTCTAGGATATCCTCGATAGTGACGATCCCTTCTGTGCCGCCATATTCATCGACGATGATCGCCATATGGATTTGTTTATTGCGGAACTCTTGAAGGAGTTGGGCGATTTTTTTATTTTCCGGGGCATAGAGGACTGGTTTAGCAATGGACTCGAGAGGGTCGTCCATATTCAACTTTGGGTCGGCAAAGAATTTCAAAAGGTCTTTATAGAGGGCGACGCCAATGATTTGGTCGAGAGTTTCTCGATAAATGGGGATGCGGCTATAGCCTTCAGAGGCGAAGAGCGTGAGCGCTTCTCGGATCGGAGTTTCTGCAGAAAGGCTGAAGACGTCGACGCGCGGGACCATGATCTCTTTAGCGACCCTTTCCTTGAAATTCACGAACGAAGTGATGAGTTTTTGATCGCTCGGGTCCAAATGCTGTTGCAATTCCGATTCCCGGATCATCTCTTGAAGTCTTGACTTATCTGTAAGAAGTTCCCCTGTTTCATCTTCCAAATGGACTTTTCTTAAAAGGCCGCGTGTAAGCTCTAAGAAAAGGCCGACGAGGGGGAAAAGAATGATGAGGAAAACGGAGGCGAATGGGGCTGCAATTTTGAGAAGGGGGCGGCTCCAAAGATTGGCGAGAAGGCGCATGATGAAATCCAAGATCACCGAAGTGGCGATGATAGAAGCTCCAACCAATATGAGAGGGGGCCAGTCATGAGCTGTGGGGACTTCTTGCAGGATCTGGTGGAGTTCCGGGATCGATGACATTAAATAGAAAAAGGTCGATGTCGCATAGGCCAGTTCATAGATATGTTTGCTGAGAGAGATGCAAAAATAGAGGTTTTCCCATTCGTTCTTTGGGAAGAGCCGTTTTAAAAGAGGCCGAAAAAAGAAAAGGGGGCCTTCAGGGGAGCGGAATAGTTCTTTCGATTTGAATTTGCCGAGCCTGAGGAGCGCTGTGCTGCAGGTCGTAAGGACGAGAGAGGCGAATAGAAATATGATGGGAAGGAAAGGACTTTCTAACAAAAATCGGATCATTACTTCGGCGCCGGCCTAATGGAAATTTTTAGGGTTCTGAGATGACGCATACAACTTTTTTCTTTTTTTCGCATAATTCTTCTTGCTCTTTCTTCTAAATCGTCAAACCCGAGAAGATGGAGAAGGCCGTGCACCACATAGAGAGCTGTCTCTTCATAAACATCCACATCCTTCTTCTTTTGATAAGCGATAGCCGCAGCGGGGGATACAAAAATTTCTCCAAGATGCACCTCGTCCATGGGAAAGGAAATGCAATCGGTGGGGGAGGGGTCTTGGAAGAATTGTTCGTGAAGTTCGCAGATTTTCTTTTCGGAAACGAAGTAAACAGCTACTTCGCTGCAAGAAGCGCCCAGATATTCAAGGGTAGCCCGAATTAACTGGATAACAGATGATTTATTGAGGGGGAGAACTTTTTGTCGGTTATAGACTTGTATTTTCACAAATAGGAAGAGCCAATCTAAGATTGGCTCAAATACCTTTTCTTAAGCGGAGGGAGTTTTAGGAAGGCCGGTCACTCTCGTGTTTTTACCGTCGATCCATCTGCCCAATTTGCGCAAGACGTCGACGCGCTCAAATCTCTTGAGGACGTTCCGTTTTTTTCCGCCTTTATTGCTTTTGCCGTAGCTGCCGTGTCGTGTCATAGTTTTTTATCCAATTTTGGGAATGAATCGGTTTAGGGCGGAATCAGAAGCAAACGCGTTTGCGTGTGGTTTGTAGCCGAATTCCAGTTTATCTCGTTTCGATCCAGTTTTAGGTGCTGGGGGGCGGGGTCTTCGTCTAGAAACGGCCCTTTTTTTCCCCTGCTTACTAGTCCTAGTCATACCTTACTCCACTCTATTTCAAACCCAAAAGTATAAGACAAACCTTAGAAATCAGCAAGTAAGAATTAAGAAGGAAAATTAAAATAATATTATAGACAGTCGGGCCATTTCGCGGATTTTCCCCAAAAGAAACTTTTGGGTACCCCTTTCCGCGCCATCCCCGCTGCCCCGGTGGCTGACTACGGCTTTGTGGATCATTCCGCTACGCTCATTATCGCGTCCTCGTCCTCGGTCGTGCAAAGCACTGTCCCTTCGGCCTGCGGTGCGATTCCACTTTGCCGCGCGCAGCCGCGGGCTGCACATGCGTCCCCCTTCGGGGGCCCCTCGCATGCGCAGATATGGGCCCTTCGGGCCTTAAAAAAAAGTTATCCTACGCCCGAAGGGCTATCCCTGCATCGCGTAAGGGACCCAACGAAGTTGGGAACGCGCATGCAGCCCGAGACTGGTTACAGCAAAGAGGAATTGCGCCGTAAAAAACGGCGGAGCATACCTCTAGGTAGCGTAGCCGTAGGCGCGATA
>CAZXVU010000006.1:13283-35821 GCA_964644465.1 uncultured bacterium | reverse complement strand
TGTTCTGATCAAAGAACACTTGGAAGCCATAACCAGCTGAAAAGTCCAGATACCAATTGTTGCAATCAATATATGTTCCCCATCCGAATCCTAATTCCATATCAAGGTGAGTTCTGAGAGTATTAACTTTTCTTTCAGAAATGTTGAGGTTAACACCATCTATGTTTTCAGCAAAGGAAGCTTTATTGTAGCGGGTGAACAGAATGTCCATCATTCCATTTCCGTACATTCTGAAACCATAGCCCATAATCCAGTTTGTGTCTAAACCAGCTTCAGTACCAACTGCCCAAGAAGTAGATTTTTGGGTCATTGACTGATCGGTAATAAATCCTGTTGAACCTCCACCAGAATTAATTGCACCTAAACCACTATTTACAAAGTTTGCTGCATATGATTGACGGATCCAAGCTGCACGGCCTCCGAAATATGGTCGGAAAGTCAACATTTTACCTACATAGTACCAACGTCCTAAATTCAAATCGACGATGTCCATTCTCAGTTTCCAATGGCCGCTTGCAAAATTGTAGCCATTTCTTTCTACTTCGCGAGGATGTCCCCACATTTCGAGAATGTTGGCTCCGCCAGCTGTTGCTTCTGTGCTAGTATGTGTATGTGAACGGAACCAAGTATATTGCGCTTGTACATCCCAATCATCATAATCAAATCCGAAGCCTGCTCCAACTTTAAAGCCTGGCTTATATTTGAAATCCATTTCCACTACACTGCCTTGAATTTCAGCAGTGCCAACATTGACAGCACTAAGAGGAGTTAGGTTTACAATTCCCAATTCCAAGTTTTCTTCAATAGCTTGCCAGTAGATAAAGCTAGCAAATACATCTACATCCCAAGGGCAGCGTACGTCGATGCGGGCTGGGTGGTTATAAGCCGGGATTAGTTGAACCGGACATACTGTCGGACAGCATGGCTTTGGCTCAGGGCAGCATGGCTTAGGCCGTGGGCAGCACCCATTATTTTGGCCAAATCCGGATGTAGCAACAAGGAGCGATGCTACCATCCATGGCATTGTTTTTGTCAGTAATTTCAGCATTTTTTTGCTCTCCATTTTGCACAAATAGTTGTTTAGCTTTCGCTAAGATTTTCCGTAGCGTCGCCTTAGTTTTTACTGAATCGACCCTGTAATACAGGAAGAGTTTCCGTTACGCTGTAGGCGATTCGAGTTTACATTCCGAATGTTAAACTCAACTTGAAAATTAAATCAAGAGAAATGCACGAATGTCTGCTTAGACAAACGCGTGCAATTTAGAAAATGCAGATGAAAAAACAGAACTGCATTCATTTACGAAAAATCAGACCAATGAATAAAAAGACCGATATTTTGTTGAAATGGAAATAAAAAATCCATTTCAGGACCAAAGCGCATGAATTCAATTTCTTCTTCATCGAATTCATCCAATTCTTTTTCGATATTTTGCGGCGAGCCAAAATAAGTGAGCGGGCGAGAAAAAATTAACATCGGAATTTTTTGCATCATTAGCGCACCTCTGTTTTCCCTTTTCATATGTGGAAATGGTACGCAAAGCAATCTCTTTCTCTAAATTCTAGAAACTGAGATTTTTAAGGAAAAAAGCGACGGATCATAATATCCTTGGATGGATCTTTAGTCCATGCGTCGACAAGGGTTCTTTCGCTAAAGAGCTCTTCTAATCGATCTTCCAAATTCCTTTGAATGACACCGAAGGGATATTTGCTTTCGATCGAAGTCTTTTGATTTAAAACAAATAGAACGTGACCAGGATAAATAATCATATCGAGAGGCAAAAGGGACGACATGATGGTTTTCGTTGATAGACCCTTTAGTTTCAATCCTTTCCCATAATTTATCAGCTGGCTTGTATTTCTCGGAGTGGCACCTCCTGTTGTTTCATAGAGAAGCCCGGAGCAATCAACGCCTTTCATAGTCCAGTAGACTAGAGTTTTATCCTCAAGGGACTCTCTTGGAGGAAAATACTCAATTAGCTCTGGAATACCGAGACTCCAATTCCCACCCCAAACATAGGACATCCCTGTTAGGTTCTCCATTCCCCTTAAGATGGTTTGTTTGGAAGGTAAAATTGGATAAAAAGGGGCGTTAGGAACTTTGGTGAATCTACTGTCGATGTAAATGGAGTCTGATGGGTAAAAAGAACAGATGACTTTGTGGATGGAATAAGAGTCTCGAGGATACGTTTCAAGAACTTGAAAAATGGTTCCCTTCAAGGCAACGAATTCATAACAATAAGGATGGCCTTTTGCATCTAAAGGAATTTGCTTTCCGTTCTTACCGCCAAAAGCAAAAGGAAAATCTGCTGTGTTGAGAATAGGCGCAGGTTTTTCGACTTGAATCAACATGCAGAAAAAGTTATACGATTTTTATTTTTTTCTGTATCTTCTTGTTTCACATTGAGGCTTTCCATGATCAGAATTCTGTTTCTTTTTTTTGTTCTATTGGCAAGTTGCCAAAAATCTACTTCGGTACAGCAGCAGACGCTTCGAATTAATATTGCTTCGGATCCACAAACTCTCGATCCACGAAAGGCTCGTGATTTAACTACGATCACGATCATGCACATGCTTTTCGAGGGGCTGACTCGCAGTGCGGAGTCAGGAGAGTTGGAGATGGCCTTAGCGGAGAATGTAGAACTTTCTGAAGATGGAAAGCAGTACGTTTTCACTTTGCGAAAATCTTTTTGGTCCAACGGAGAGGCTGTCACTTCTGCCGATTTCGCTGCGACTTGGAAAACCATATTAGATCCAAAATTTCCCACTGATATAGCCTACCAACTTTATCCCATCAAAAATGCCCAAAAAGCAAAACTAGGCGAAATCGATTTGGAACAAATTGGCGTGAGCGCACCAGATCCTTCAACATTGGTCGTGGAATTAGAACAACCGCTCCCTTATTTTTTGGAACTTGTCTCAATGAGTTCCTATTTTGCTGTGCCCCAAAAAATTCTTTCAGGGAATCCGAATTGGGCTTTCGATCCCGCTTCTCACGTCGGCAATGGACCTTTTATGTTGAGAGAGTGGAAACATTCTGATTCGATTCAAGTCGTGAAGAATCCTACTTATTGGCAATCCAAGGAAGTGAAGATTGAAGGGATAGACCTATTGATGGTGTCGGGCGATACCGAAATCCGGATGTTTGAAGAAGGAAAGTTAGATTGGGCTGGATCTCCCCTTTCTACTTTGCCTGTGGATGCGATTGCCAATCTAAGAGCTGAAGAGAAACTCCAAATAAGTCCTCTTTCAGGTACGTATTTCTTCAGGACTAATACAGCCGAAATATTCAAAGATTGTAAAAATCCCCTTTCTAGCTCTTCTTTTCGAAGGGCTCTAGGAATTGCGATTGATCGCGATTTAATTACTGAACACATTCTTCAAGGCGGGCAAGCTCCAGCAAAAAGCCTTGTGCCTCCAGAAATGGGATTATCAGCAAATGGGTATTTCCCAGATTGCCATTTGGAAATGGCCCATTCTCTTTTAATGGATGCTTTATTGGAATTGGATTGTACTTTAGAAACTCTTCCTCCTGTAACAATTAGCTATAGCAGCAGCGAAAGGAATGCATCTGTTGCTCAAGCGATCCAAAAACAATGGGAGGAAGCTTTAGGAATCAAGGTGAATTTAGAAGCTGTTGAGCCTAAAACTTTTTTCCAGCGCCTCTCTCAAAAAGAATTCCAATTAGCTGCTGGCTCTTGGACCGCGGATTTCAATGATCCGATCAATTTTTTAGAAGTTTTTAAGTACAGAAACGCAAGTACAAACAATACGAATTGGGAAAGCCCTAAATACATTGATCTTTTAAATCGTTCTGCTTTATGTAGAGATTCGGAAGAGAGAAAGCGGCTCTTGCGGGAAGCTGAGCAAATCCTGATGGAGCAGATGCCGCTGATTCCAGTCTTTCACTTTGCTTTGAATTATATTCAAAAGGAAGGATTGGAAGCAGTAGCTCTTTCACCCATCGGCCAAATAGATTTTCGATGGGTCCGTTTCGAGCCGCAGGAACCCTCTCTGAAAAATAGATAGATGCGCTTAGTATTGATCTTGTGGATTCTCTTCCTGCCTTTTGTTGCAAAGGCAGGAACGACAGATGGTTCCGTGCTTCTTTTAAACGATTCCCCGTTTATTTTAACGGCCATTGTCGAAGCGAGCGATGGGACTTTTTTGGGCCAATACACTGTTCAACCTGGACAGCAGAGAAATTTTACCACCAACGTGGGGCCAACGAGATATAAATATCCTGGAACGCCAGACATTTCACTCAGTCCGTATAAAGTCATCTGGCAATGTCCTTCCAAAGGATTCTATTCTATGTGCTATGACGTATCTCCAGGGGCTATGTGCAGAGCGAATGGATGCCCTGGACCGCGATTCTGCTCACCTAAAGAAGAGCCTCAAAAAGAAGGGCCCGCCTCGACTTTAAAAAAGACAAAGTGATTTGACGGGGATATCCCAAGGATCTAAGGGAAGAGTATCGACCCTCTGTTCTTCAAAACCCACTCCAATTGTGGGAACATAAGGATGATCTTTTAACCATCTGTCGTAATGACCTTTTCCATATCCCAAACGGAATCCGTTTGGTTCAAATCCGAGGCCTGGGACCAAAATCAAATGGATCTCAGATATTGAAGCTTTGGAGCAGAGATTAGGATCTGGCTCAAAAATCCCATAATCTGTACGAACCAATTGCCGATCTGGATCGCTGATGCGATAGGGAACGAGAATAGTTCCTTCGATTCTAGGAAGATAAAGAGAACCTCGGGAAGCTAAAATGCGATTTAGTGTCCAAAGATCTATTTCAGATCCGAAAGAAGAAAATGAAAGGACCTTCTCTGCATCCTCAAATTTTTGGAGAATAGATTGAGAAGCTTCAGCTCTTCGGTGGGATGAGATGTTCTTGCGCTTTAAAAGAAGGGCTTGTCGCAGTTCACTTTTCAGGATCAACAGGTTTTCCTTTCACATAGGGTACTTTTCGCAAGAAAAGACCTTGTTCATCATAAAGAGAAGCGATCCCATTTCCGTTGATGACGCTAGAGACCGGTTCTCTTTGATTTCTCTTATAATATTGTCCTTTAATTAGCTGGTCCTCTTCATATTCTTCAACCAGCATTAAACTTCCATCAATATACCAAGCAAGAGCAGGGCCTAATTTTTGATTCCGGCAATAGTCTCTTTGACTTTGTAGCTGTCCATTGCTGTACCAAGTTTTAACGCTTCCATGGATTGAATTTTCATGCCAATTTACAGAAAGTTTAGGAAGAAGATGCGTTCCAAAATCAGTACGCTCAGTAGGGAGAAAATATTCAACCTCTTCTCCTTCTTTGTTCCCATTTTTGATTGAATAAACAGAGAAAGGTTCTCCTGTAGGGGCATATTTTTGTATTTTACCTTCAGGACGGCCTTTCCGTATTTCAATGAGGTGTGTAAGAACTTCGCCTTCGAAGAGAGCCATGAACCCTCCACCATTTTGAATTTCTGCAAGGACTTCTCCATTCGGGAAATAGTAGGTGGCTGTTTTGATCAATCCTTCTGCATGTTCTTCGATCCAAGCAGCCTGGCTTTCTGAAAAGAATCCAAGGCTTGTCCCGTCTTTCAACCCTTTGTTGTAGGTTGTTTTTGATTTAAGTTTCCCATCGAGATGATACTCCAGCCCAATTCCCTGTAGGGTATTTTGAGAAAAGGGAAGCTCTTTCTCTATTTGACCATTTTGGTAATAGTAAGTGCTAGATCCTTCCAAGATTCCATTTTTATAGGGGATTTTGGCAAGAAGCTGTCCTTGTTCATTCCAAACTTGGCTGATCCCGTCGAATAGCCAGTCTTGCTGAGAACCTTGAGTTACATCAGCTGTGCCACCAACAACAATAGCCTCGATTTTTAGCTGTCCATTTGGAAACCATTCCCGATAAGCGCCATTCGCACGCATCTCTCGTGCTTCTAAATATTGCCAAAGGGCTCCATTGGGGTGATAAGTTGTGATTTTGGAGTGGTTTTTGCCCTCATTCTTGTAGACGCGGAGAATTTTTTTGTAGGGCTGGGCGTTGAGAAAGTCCATCTGCTCATAGACTTCTAGCCTATCTGGGGAGCTGATTGTTTCTGTAAGCCCATTTCTATCATGAATTTGTATGGCTACCATTTGATCGTTGACTATTGATTCGGAATGATGGCATCCAGCGGCAGCTAAAAGGAGAAATAGATAAATGTTTCGATTCATTGTTTGATAAATTCCCGTTTAAGGAGGTCCATTTCTATTTCGAGTGTTGCATTTTGAAAAGATGTTTCCCGACGATTCAGTTTGAAATCACGAATCAACAATTGGGGACTTTGTTTTAAGGGAAGATAAGGTCCGATGGGGATGTCCTCGATCAAAGATAGGATCTTTTGCAAGTCGATCTCATCCAATTGAACAGGATGTTTTTGCTTTTCGTCTGTTTCTTTTATGTGGGAAGATGAACGGATGTTTTCTTCTGTAAATACGATTTTATTTTCAGAACTCAATAAAAATGAAAGACGATCCCGGAGAGATTCCTTATGAGGGAAAGCTGGGTGATTCAGAAGAGATCCTAAATAGTCTTGTTCTTTTTGGTTAAAGACAAGGGTTTCAATTTGTTGATCTAGAAAATAAGGGTCTGTGTTGGAATATCGATGAATAAACCGTTCTTTCTTTGCTTTTCTTTCCATCGCAATTTTTCCTTTGCGTGCAGCTGCAGCAAAACGATCTTCCAATTCTTTAAGCCTTCCGTTTAGAAAGAAAAGGAAAATTACTGCTAAAAGAGGAGGAAATGCCGCCAAGACAAAAAAGAAATGAGGCCGCATCTTTTGAAAGAAGAATTTTCCACACCGTTCAAGGAACATGGGGGCTCCGGTTTTTCAAAAAGAAGGAAGTTCTATAACCGTCAGCAAGAGTTTCCCATGTGATCTCTAAATGGGGATCCACTTTATCATCTCCTTTTAATAGAGCTTCATGAAATTTACGGGCGTGCATTGAACCTTTCACCTGGAATTCGAGTTCAACTTTTGCAAGATAGGGTTCTTTGGTAGATCCCAATTTAGGATACTGGAGAAGTTGATAGTGGAGATCGCGTACGATCATGGGGTCTCCTTCATTTTTCAGAGCTTCAACCACAGGATGAGATGAAAGCCAGGCAAGGACTTCGGCAACTTTTGGAGACTGGGGAATATATGTGTATTCCTTATTATACGATTCGACCGCATTGATCCAACGGTCCAATATTTCTTCTTCATTATTCCCTTCTGAGAAAATTTTCCGTTTTAATTGAGGATCCCAACGGTCCAAAGAAGAGTTAAGAGATTCGATCATCTCCATTTTTCGAGAGTCTTCGAGTGAAATTCCAAAAATAAAAAGGGCAGAAGAAAAGAGTAGGGAAAAGACCAAAATTGCAATGGAGAAGATTCCGATCCGCTTCCAATTTTTATTGGGAAAAAATTCTTCTCGTCGAAATTGCAATGGGTTCAGGAAGGTTTGTTCGAATGCCAAGCCAATAGGGATGGCATATTTTTGTTCTTCAAGAGTCAGTGAACCTTTGCATTCACCGCTAACGGCGTCTTTAAAACTTTCCATCAAGTATTCACGAAGATGGACAAATGCATCAGTGCGGCCTGTGAATAGAAGAGGTTTGAAGCCTGCTATGCGATGAAAAGAGTAGATGATTTTTGCTAATTCCAGACGCAATTCATGGAGCTTTGCAGTTAAGTGGGGATTTAGATGCGGCTTCAATTGCTGAAGATCGATTTGCATAGCGACTCCCTCTATTTCTTTCTGTAGAAGGATTTTTTTTCGATCTTCCCAAAGAGCTGTCATCAAATCTTCAATTCCTCCTGAAATGGATAACGATTTTCTTAAATTGCCTTTTTCCATCCAGGCGCATGTCCATTCATGAGATCCAAGATCGATGATGAAGGCATCCGTTAGGGCAGGAATTTTCCATTTGATAAAATTGCAAAGGCCTGAACAAATCGAGCTTATGGCATCTGGGTCAATTTCCAGCTGGTCAAATTCTTGTAAGTAATTTCTCAAAGCCTCTTTAGGAACAGTGAATAGTAAAGCTTCAATATTCCCTTCTTTTTTCTTTTCCAAACGAGGAACTGTCAGGATATCCGCTGGATTAAAATGGCTCGTCGCTTCTGATTGGAAAGCAATGGCTTGCTCTGCGTGGCGATTCTGCCCGATCTTTAGCTCCATAACACGGATCATCAGGTCTTTAGAGGAAATCCCCGTAACAATTTTTCCTTTAAAATTGGTGTAAAGCTGCTTTACATCATCAGCCTCCAAGAGGGGAGCGGATTTCAAAGTTCGAATTTCGATCCCTTTTCGACATTTTTCGATGAGAGCTACGCGCAAAAATGGTCTGTCTATTTGTATAGCGAGAATCTGCATGGTGTATCTGCCTGCCAAAGACTTTCTATTTTACTCAGGAGAGACATTTCTATCGAGATAGGGTTTGTATTGTGTAAAGAAATATTTTATTTTGCTGTTTTCGGAAAGCATCTCATGACGAAAAAGAGCCTTCTCTTTAAAATAAAAGAGTCATGAGCATGGCTTATATAATCCACATTCTATTCGTCAGTTATACAATTCTTTTGTTTTTGCGAATTGTCGTTTCATGGTTTCCTGCATGGCAAGCCCATACATTTGTTCGCTTTGTAGCTTATTATACAGACCCTTATCTCAATCTTTTCCGGCGTTTTATTCCCCCCCTGGGCGGAGTATTGGATCTCAGCCCTATCCTTGCCTTCATTGTTTTAAGAATCCTAGAAATGATTCTTTTAGGCCTTTTTCGATGACGCTCCCTTTTTTTATCGGATCCGCTAAATTGCCCAATAATATTCTTTATGCCCCTCTTGCCGGGTGCTCCGATTTCCCATTCCGTAGGATGTCCCGCCGCTATGGGCCAGGGATTGTTTACTGTGAAATGGTTAAAATTGATGCTCTAGTCAGACATGATCCGCACACTTATAGGCTTCTTGACTATGAACGGGACATGCATCCGATTGGAGCACAGCTTTGCGGAAGCAAACCGAAGGTCGCTGCTGCTGCCGCTAAAATTGTTGAAGATCTAGGGTTTGATGTGATCGATTTCAATTGCGGATGTCCTGTCGATAAAGTGACTAAGGATGGAAGCGGGTCAGGCATGCTTAAAACCCCTTTTCTCATTGGCGAAGTGCTCTCTGAGATCATCGCTGCCGTCAAAATTCCTGTTACCGTAAAAATTAGGGCGGGGTGGGACGAAAAAACGATCAACGCAGTAGAAATAACTAAGATTGCAGAAAAGGCTGGAGCTAAGGCGATTGCTATCCACGGCAGAACTCGGGAGCAAGCCTATAAAGGGCGGGCGAATTGGGATTATATTAAAGCCTGCAAAGAGGCCGCTCGTGATATTTTAGTGATCGGCAATGGAGACATTTTTGATGCCGATAGCGCCCTCCGGATCTTCGCTCATACGGGCTGCGATGCTGTGCTTGTTTCCAGAGGCACTATGGGCCAGCCATGGATTGCTGAGGACATTTTACTTGCAAGATCTGGAAAACCAGTTCCTGAAAGAACAGTTGCAGACTTAAAGAACGCTTTATTAGAACATTTTGAAGGAATTGTGCAGTATCAACCAGAGAAACAATCCCTTTTGGATATGCGTCGGGTGGGATGCTGGTATTTAAAGAGATGCGAAGGTGTGAAAGCTTTGAGAATGCAGCTGAATAAAGCTGTTTCGACAGTAGAAGTTTTTCAATTGATCGAACAGTTTTCCTGGGAATCTGCTCAGTTGACTGGAGAGCATCTTTTTGCAGAGAGTGAAGCATGATTCGCGAAGTACATATTTTTGTGTCTGGCGTTGTTCAAGGAGTAGGGTTTAGGGCGGCTGTCAAAAGGCATGCTTTGCTTCATGATATTAAGGGATTCGTCCGCAATCTATCGGACGGGCGCGTAGAAATTTGCGCTCAGGGTACTGAGGAGCAGATCCAAGCCTTTTTACATACTGTCCAGTCAAGGCCAGGTCTTGGGAGCATCGCTTTTCTCGATACAAAATATCGGCCGACTCAGGAACCCTATACAACCTTCGAAGTCCGCTAAGAATCTTCCAGCTTTTTTTTGAGTTTGTCTTCAAAGATTTTTAAAAGACGCTCGATATTTTGCTTTGTGTCGGCAGGTTCTATTTCTTTTTTTCTCACTTTCTGGACTTTCCCTTTGAGCCAATGAATGAACGCTGAATTGGATTGTACTTTTGCTCCCATTGATTTGGCATGCATGCCCAATCCTCGATCATTCGTCACAACAGTAATTAAAGCTCTGCGTGAAGATCCTTCTATTTGTTCCAAAATGTATTCATCAGCGCTTTGCCCTTTTGGAGTATAAGCTACAACGAGCGGGCTCGGATAAGAAAGGCCGCTTTCTTCATCGCGACGATGCGCTCCATCAAAAACAAGAAGGCCTGTAAGGTTTAGATGAGCAAATTTTTTTTGAAGGAGATGGATCACTTTTTGTCGGAGGATTTGGAGGCTTTCTTTGGAATCAATAAGGCTGAAGATGAGATTATAACCATCGATGAAATAAACCATCAGCTGATTCAGCCGCCATTCATGATAGATTCCAGGGAAAGAACGATCTTATCCAGGGCTTTTCGACGGTGTGAGACTCTGTTTTTTATCGATTCTTCAAGCTCGCCAAAACTTTTGCTGTATCCATGCTTCACAAAAAGAGGATCGTAGCCAAATCCGCTTCCTCCTCGATCTTGGCTTAAGAGATGTCCTTCGCAAGTCCCTTTCACACATTTTTTAAGACCGGCTGGAGAGGCTAAAGCGATTGTGCATTCATAAAAAGCTTGTCTGTCTTCATCCAGCAAATTCATCATCTCTTCGATGATCTTCTTTCGATTTTCTAAATCAGTAGCATCATTTCCAGCATATCGAGCAGAGTAAACCCCTGGAGCTCCATTCAAAGCGGGAACAACAAGACCGGAATCATCGGCAATGACCCATCTATTCAGAGCTTTGGCAGCATGAGTTGCCTTGAGGATTGCATTCTCTTCGAAGGTTTTTCCCGTTTCTTCGGGAGGAATATAATTGGGAAAATCAGAAAGGCTTAGAAGATCAATCCGAAGTATAGTTTTTAACATGGAGCGAAATTCACGAACTTTATGAACATTCGTGCTCGCAATCACAAGTTCTAAAGTAGAGGCGGATTGATTTTTGGTTGGGGCAGACATATTGAAACCTACGCCCCAACCATAGTGGATCTATTTTTTCTGATCAAAATAATTATCGATTTCGGCAATTGTAAAGGTCTCGCCTTGGAACTCGAATTTTTCTCCAACTGTCTGACCTTTCATTGCTTGTGCAAGTTTAGACTGGAAAGAGAGAATATGCTTTTCAGGATCCGCATCCCAAGGACCTAACAAGGTGAAACGGAGATGTTCCCCTTTCGAATCGCGGCAATGTACTACCGATCCAATGCCCACCTCATCAGAACCCACATCTTCGGGGGTCAAAATACGCGCTCTAGCAATTTGATCGGAGAGGAATTTTAATTCCGTCTGAAGGCGATCGCGCCGTTCAAGAGCGGCTTTAAATTCGGCATTTTCGCGCAAGTCGCCGAGGGCACGAGCTGCCTCAATCTCTCTCGCATTATGAACTGTTTCCACAGTGGCGATCTGCTGGATTCGGAGCTGTGTTCTCTGGTATCCTTCCTGTGTTGTCCAAATGATGTTATCTTCGGTTGATCCGTGGTCTTTATCTTTTCTCAAACGGGTCAAGGAAGGATGGACAACCTCTCCAAGAGAGTGAAGGATCTTGATATCATGATCAGTCAATGATCCGCATTTTGTAGCTAAAAGGAGGTATTCTTTGACCTCTTCGATGCTTGAATGCTGCATGATATCCCGTACAATCTTGTAACGGTCGGTTGTTAAAAGAGAGATGATTTTTTTTGCAAGATCGCGCTGTTGGGGCTTTTGTTCCAGATGGTCGAGGATGATGAGAAGCCCTTCAAAAAATCGATTTTTTCCTTCCGGTTCGGTAAAGGGAAGTTTCGATTTTTTATCGATGATTTTTTGAAAGTACCAGACAAAAACATCAGGGAAAGAAAGAGGATGGATCAGCAGTGTATTGAGTTTTTGTTTCAAGAGATCTTTTGTTTGAGGAACATCCAATTCGTTTAAGATAAAGTCCCGAAGCAGGTTTTGATCTACAGTGAATATTAAATCGAGATAGATCTCCGACCAATCTTTGCGTAGCTTATGAACCTGTTGAAGCGCCCGTTTTTGAAAGGCCATTACTTCGATAGTACGGATGACATCTGGAACAGTTTTCATCTGGGTTAAAATTCCAGATATCTGCTCGGAGATTTTTGGAATATTAAGGTCGTCTAGGAAAAAGAGAACCTGCAATTTTTGGCTGTCATTGAGCTGCTCTTGGACCAACACATCTTTCAAGCGAGCTTCCAAAGAAGCTTTGAATTCACCGTTCTTAAGAGTTTCAGGAAAGTCTCTTAAGAAGGTGTAAATCATTTGTATGGTCGCGTTCACGCTCGGTTTTGTTTCTAAAGCTTTGTGCAACGCTACTTCATGAGGCACGTCTTCTTCACGCAGGCGGAAGGGATCTTTGAGTTCTTTAGGAGATTCAATTTTGGTATCTTTCTTAAGCTTTGAGCGGGCTGTTTGCCACCATCTGTTCCAATCTTCTGTTGGAATGACTAAATCAGCGAGCTCTTCCTTTATTTCCGCAGCTGTCTTTGGGCCTAAATCTCTGAGTAACATCCTGACAACTTCCGCAGGATTTTCTCGGGCTTCCTTTTCTAATTGGTCTGGATTGCCAAATCGGCGGGTATAAAAATGATCAGGAGGAAGAGGAAGGAGTGTTTTAAATGCTTTTTCAAAAGAGAAATGCTGAGGTCCAATGACATATTCAAATTCTAAGGTCAGTTCTTCTCGTACAAAAGAAACATCGATGATCTCGCCAGTGCCCCAACCGCCCGTATGGAATACATAATTCCCTTTTTTCATGTGGGTCAATAATTCGAAATTACGGATAGCTGCTTGGAACCGTTCTTTGTTGCGCAAGCCGATCAATCGGAATTTTTCTAATAAAAGAGGATCGTTCGCATTCTGATTTTTCAAATACTCGATCCCTAAATCAGCGAGATCTTCGCTATTTGTTGTCTGCAGATCGAAAATGAGACGAAGAACACTGTGGATTTGTTTCGGATCTTTGAGTTCTCTCCAAAGAGGGAGAATTCGCTCGACATGGACTCCGAAAGGCTTTGCCAAGTCGGATGTTCTTACGCTTTCTAAAACAGCTGTGATTTCTTCGCCGTCAGGCTGATCTCCATAGCAGTATTCTTCCCAGATTTTTAAAAATCCCGGATAGTCATTATTTTGTATTCTTTCGCGAAAATCTTTTAAGTACGCCATGCACCTTTCTCAAAAAATCTGAATCTTCTCAGTGAGGAGTATAGGAAGAAGAGAAATAATCTTCAATTCAAGAGTTTAAGAATCAATAAAGCAGAAAGGAATGGAGATCAAAACTTTCTTGCAAGAAAACCTTTGCCCCCCTACGCTTTCAAAATTCAGCTGATTCTCCTATGACATTTTTTAAAATCAAATTTGAGGATCAAAAAACCTCTCTCTTCTGTAAAACATGAAATGGCTTGGGCTTTTTTTCCTTCTTCTTTGGATTCCTTTGGCAGGCCAGGATTTTCCAGGTGAAGATAGCCTATGTCTCGATTCTCCAGCCTCCCAGCTGTTCCGGGATCTAGAAACCGTCAGTAAAATTGAAAAAAAGATCCATGACCGCCTTCCGCTGGTGATCAACTATCAACTCCAGGGCGGCTACTTTCTTATGCCTTCAGCCCGTACTTTTGATGCTGGCACAATTGGCTTAGGCTACGCTTACCTGCCTCCCTATCGCCTCTGGAGCTTGGGTTTCCAATTTTTTGATCACATCGAAACCACAGGGAATTATACAATTTTTCATGGGCTTACAGAGGCGAATTTCGGACATAGAGGATTCGGAGACGATGCCGAAAGGTCAGCGAATATCAAATTCATTTTATTGAGAAAAGAAGACGGATTTCCATTTCTTCCTGATTTTGCCCTAGGTTGGAACGATTTTCTGGGGACCTGCCGTTTCCACTCTTTCTATGTAGCGGCAACGAAGGAATTTCTCTCTTATAACTTTGAAGCCACTCTTGGATGGGGCCGGGGCAGAATTAAAGGATTTTATGGGGGACTTGCATGGACTCCTTGGCGTCAATCTACCCATTTTTGGAAGGATATCACTCTTGCTGCTGAATACGACGCCAACGATTATAAACATCATGGCCCGGAACATGTACATGGGCGCGTTGTAAAAAGCAGGATCAATGCCGGCCTTCAATACAAATTATGGGATCTCTTCCGACTTTCTGCGAGTACGATTCGAGGGGATGATATTGCCGCGAGCCTTGCTTTCAACTATAACTTAGGGGCTTCTAAAGGCCTTTTCCCAAAAATTTACGATCCCCCTCCTTATTGCGCCCCAGTAGACACGCAACCTCTTGGCATTTTGCGATCGCAGCAAGAATTTGCCCAAGAACTTGCCTACGCATTTAAAGAACAGGGATTCGACCTCTTTACTCTTTATTTAGTCCCTGACAAAAATGGATGCGACCGCCTCTGGATGAAGATTGTCAATGTACGGTATCGAGAGGAAGAAGACGTTCGCTGTCGGATCGAGTATGTCCTTGGGTCGCTGGTTCCTTGCAATATTACAACAGTAACGGCCGTCGTCGAAGCCGAAGGAGTGCCTGTTTATGAATATCGGTTTCGCGTCGAAGATCTAAAGCGATATATTGAAGCAAAAATGGGAGAAGAAGAATTCCGTGTCGTTGCCCCGAATCGAGAAGCAACGCATAGGCCAAAAGCCTATAATTCCTCTCTACTCTATAAACGTCATAAACCTATTTGGATTCTTACTTTCCGTCCTTGGATGAGGACTTTTTTTGGAAGCAGCACCGGGAAATTCAAATACGAGGTGGGTCTAGCGCTGGGTCCAGAAGGCTATCTTTTCGATGAAATCTACTATTGCCTATGGGGGACTTATACAGCTAAATCAACCATGATGGATGTGGGTGACAGGGATGCTTTAAATCCTTCCCGCATTATCAATGTCCGCACCGATTCGATCCTCTACAATAAATCCAGTTCTTTCCATGTTGAACAAGCATTTTTGCAAAAAAGTTGGAATATAGGGAAAGGATGGTTCTCTCGGCTAGCTTTAGGCTATTTTGAAATGGCTTATGGAGGGGTCTCTTTGGAAACCCTTTATTATCCGGTTCATTTCAATTGGGGCATTGGATTTGAAGCTTCCACTGTTTGGAAAAGAAGCTATTATGGCCTTGGATTCCAGAAGAAAATCCGAAAATTGACCGACAATGGAGAAATTTTTCTCCCTTATACCGGTCTCCAATATTTCGTAGACTTTTACTATGAATATAAACCTTTCAACCTCGATTTCAAAGTGAGCGCAGGGCAATTTTTGGCCCGAGATAAGGGGATACGAATTGAAGGAGCAAGGACCTTCCTTAGCGGTTTACGCGTAGGACTTTGGTATACCTTCACAAATGCTGAAGATATGCTTGGCGGCCGTAGGTATTACGATAAAGGATTCTCTATAACTCTTCCTCTCGACATGTTTTTGAATAAGACCAGCCGAACGCGAATCGGTTATGCAATGTCGGCTTGGCTCAGAGACTGCGGAGCGCGAGCAAATACAGGAAGGCCGCTCTATCCCACCTTATACTGGGCCCGCTATAACACCAAGCCTGGCTTCTTCTAATGTAAAGCTGCTTTACATGACCTCGATGCAATCGAGAACATGCTTTATTGCATAGGTGAAAATCATGTCTGCCCCAGCACGTTTAATGCTGAGAAGCGCTTCATAAAAAATTTTGTTCGCATCGAGATATCCAGCTTGATGAGCTGCCATGACCATTGCATACTCTCCGCTTACATGATATGCGGCGATAGGCCGTTTTGTCTGCTCTCTGAGCTTGGCAATGATATCTAGATAGAAGGTCGCTGGTTTGACCATTAAGATGTCAGCTCCTTCTTCTTCATCTAGCGCAGCTTCTAAAAGTGCTTCTCGGCTGTTCGCAGGGTCCATCTGGTAGGTTCTTTTATCTCCAAACTGCAATTTAACATTGAGGGCATTCCGAAACGGACTATATAAAGCTGAAGCAAATTTTGCGCTGTAAGACACAATACCCACATTTTCGTATCCTGCTAGATCGAGAGCTTCGCGGATTGCCTTAACTCTTCCATCCATCATATCGCTTGGAGCCACATAATCAACTCCTGCTTCAGCTTGCATCAGCGACATCCGGATGAGACAGTCAATCGTTTCATCATTCAGGACTTCCCCACGCTCATTGGCCAAACCGTCATGTCCATGAGATGTAAACGGATCTAAAGCGACGTCAGTGATGACGCAGAGATTAGGTGCAATTTTTTTGAGCTCTCGAACCCCTTGAGCCAAAATGCCATTGGGATTCCAGGCTTCTTCAGCAAATTCGCTTTTTAATGAGGGATCGATGACAGGAAATAAGGTCACCGCTTGGATTCCTCGTTCCTGTAAGGAGAGCGCTTCTTTGATCATCAAATCGATAGATAGTCTTTCAACTCCTGGCAAGCTGGCAATTGCCTCTTTCTTTCTCTCACCATCAATGATAAAAAATGGCGCAATCAGATCGGAAGCAGTCAAACGAGTTTCTTGGACCATATTTCGAATAGCCGGTGATTTCCGATTTCTGCGTAAACGAAAAGGAATCGAATAGCTAACTTTTTCAGCGAGTTTCATCATGCACCTCAAGCAAGGATTTGGTTAAAAGCAAGATGCAATACTTGGGATTTTTTTAGAACTCCATTTCGATAGCATCCTCTCTTAAAAACTCTTGAACTCCATTAAATGATCTGGCAACTTAATTAGTTGGGAATGATTGCAGATATTTGGAGGTGATAAATGCTACAAGGCTACGAAGAATTCTCTGAAAGCCAAATTAAAATCCTTGAGCATTTTGTAACCAATACCTCAAGCAACATTTTTGTTCTGCGCAATCTTCCCGAAGTGATTAAAGGCGCTCTATGTTCCCGCTATTCCCGCTCCACATTAGGCCTTCGCACCCTCCTGTTGAAAGAATTTATCTTGAATGAAGATACCGCCTTTTCAGCGATCGCAGGCAAATATAACGATAGCGATCACGGCCAAGATCAAATGATGGCGATCCAAAAAGCCCAGAATTTTTATGATCGAATTCTCGATGGTTATGGAGATGATTCGATCGGCGAATTAGGCGGGGCCCATTTGGCCATTGAAAATGTCTCTATGTTAGCCGCAAAGGTCATCGAAGATAGCCGAATTGGGGGGTCTCCTCTTGAAAAGTCGACCCGTTATATCTATTTCGATCAGAAAGTGAACGGCCATTATCTCTTTTACCAAGAACCTGTCTTAATGACTTCGGCTTATCGAGAAATCTACTTAAAAACCTGCAATCACCTTTTTGAAGTCTATAGCAAGCTTATTCCCCCATTAACAGCCTTGATCGAGCAAGGCTTTCCAAAAGAACCGACAATTTCAAAAGGGGCTTATACAGCCGCATTGCGAGCAAAGGTCTTGGATTGCCTCCGCGGTCTTCTTCCAGCGAGCGCAATGACCAATATGGGCGTTTATGGGAATGGCCGCTTTTTTGAAACTCTGCTCCAAAAATTGAATTGCCATAACTTGGCTGAAATGCAGGAAATCGGAAAGAAAGCGTATCAAGAGCTTTCAAAAGTCATCCCTTCTTTTATTCGCCGCTCAGACCCTGCGCATAAGCATCATCAAGCCTATGCTCAATTCCTCGAAGCTATGCAGGGGGACATCCGTCAATTTGCCGATCAGCATACAAAAGAAGTTGAGCCGTTCTTTAAGCCTGGAGTCCGTTTAGCATATTACGATAAGGATGCCATGTCGAAAGTGGGCGGAGCTCTTCTTTTCGGATATTCTCCAGGTGGACTCCAAGAGCTTCAAGAGTATTGCCGACGCCTTCCAGAAGAAGAAATGGCCCGTCTTCTCGAAACAGCTTCCGCTGCGAGAGATAACCGAAGACATAAATCTCCTCGGGCTCTTGAACATGCCAATTTTACTTTTGAAATCTTGGCAGATTTTGGGGTTTACCGAGATCTACATCGGCATCGGATGCTCACCCAGGAGAGACAGCTTCTTTCCTGCGATTATGGCTATTATACTCCGCCTGAACTCATTGGCACTGAAATGCAAAAAGAATATGACGAAGCGATGGAACAGGCAAAAAAAGCTTATGATGTCATTGCAGCTGAGCTTCCCGAAGAGGCCCAGTACGTCGTCCCCATGGCCTATAATGTCCATTGGTATTTCCATGTCAACCTCCGGTCGCTACAGTGGCTCTGCGAACTCCGCTCTCAGGCAGCTGGACATCCCACCTACCGCCTTATCGCCCAAGAAATGGCCCGCCAAGTAAGTCTTGCCTTGCCTCCTTTTGAGCGTTTCTTTAAATTTGTCGACTTTGATGGGTACGAACTCGGCCGATTAGGGGCCGAAATCCGCCAAGAAGAGAAGCTTAAAGCCCGTTCATGAACTCAAATAGTATGACTATAGAAAGAGCCACTGGTAGTGTAATCGGGGGTAGTCTCCTTGTTGCTGGCAGCTGTGTCGGCGCCGGGATGCTTGCTCTTCCGATTCTCACTGGATTGTCTGGCTTTTTCCCCTCCCTTTCCATGCTTCTGATCTCTTGGGCTTTTATGACCTTTACTGCGCTTCTTTTAGTCGAAGTAAATGGCTGGTTTTCTAAACAGACCAACCTTGTATCCATGTCAGAGCAGTCCCTTGGCAAGAGCGGCAAATGGGTTGCTTGGATTTCTTATCTTTTCCTTTTTTATTCCCTCCTCGTAGCTTATATATCAGCCAGTGGATCGGTTTTTTCGGCTATTATAGAAAGTCTTTTACACATCACTGTGCCTGCTTGGTCAGCCTCTCTTTTTTTCACGGTTCTTTTTGGATGGATTGTCTATTTGGGAACTAGGCCCGTGGACCTTTTCAATAGAGTCTTAATGGTCGGCCTCATTGTTGCCTATTTGGGAATGATCGGTCTAGGCATCACCCAGATTCATCCTAAGCTTCTCTTCCATTCTGCCCCAAAATATATGCTTTTGTCCCTTCCTGTGCTGGTCGTTTCCTTTGGTTTCCAAAATATGATCCCTAGTCTGACTGCCTACATGAAAGGCGATATTCAAAGGGTCCGAATGACGATCCTTATCGGGAGTTTGATCACACTTGCGATTTATCTCATCTGGTCGCTTCTCGTCCTCGGAGTAGTTCCCTTTGAAGGACCAAGCGGAATCTTGCAAAGCTATGAAAAAGGAGAAGAGGCGACGATTGCTCTGCGTGCTGCTTTGGGATCTTCCTCGATCGGTTACTTTGCGCAAGGCTTTGCTTTTTTCGCCATTGTCACTTCATTTCTAGCGCAAGGCCTTACTTTAACTCATTTCCTTGCCGATGGCTTCAAAGTTTCCATGAATCGACAAAATCTCATTGGACTCTGTCTTTTAGCTTTAGCTCCTCCCTTTATTTTTTCCCTCTTGGATCCGCAAATCTTTTTCAAAGCTCTCAGTTTTGCAGGAGGAATTTGCGCAATGATCCTTTTCGGCATCCTTCCGATCCTTATGGTCTGGACTGGCCGTTATAGAAAAAAAATCTCATCGCAATACCATGTCTCTGGGGGGAAATGGGTATTGAGCTTCGGCTTTCTGTTCGCGCTTCTTGTGATCGGCTGCGAACTTTCTCGCTTTTTTTCGTTTTAATTTGAGGTATTTATGTTGCACAGCAACCGCCTATTAGGGGGTATTCTACTCGTTTCAGGAACAGCTACAGGCGCTGGCATGTTGGCCTTGCCAGTCATTTCTTCTTTCGGTGGGTTCATTCCTTCTTTCTTCCTTCTTGGCGCGTGCTGGTTTTTTCTATTTATTACTTCACTTCTTCTTCTCGACGTCAATCTCGCTTTCCGCGGTGAAGTGAACCTGATCAGCATGGCAGGGCGCACACTGGGCGTTTGGGGCAAAGCCGTTTGCTGGGTTACCTATTTACTCCTTCTCTACTCCCTGACAGCGGCTTACATTGCAGGAAGTTCTCCTTTATTCCTTCAAGGTTTGGCTTGGGCAACAGGATGGTCGGCTCCTTCTTGGATAGGCCCATTTCCTCTCCTCATGCTCTTTGGGGTTTTCGTCTATCTGGGTACGCAAGCAGTCGATTGGATCAACAGATTTCTGATGTTGGGTCTCATACTGATCTATTTTCTGATCGTTATGTTCCTTCCCTCCCATATTGACTTTTCTCATCTCAAACACATCGATATCAAAGCAATTTGGGTAGCCGTGCCTGTTGTGATCACCTCTTTCGGATTTCACATTATTATTCCTACGTTAACGACCTATCTTGATCATGATGTGAAAAAACTCCGCCTTACCCTTCTTATCGGCAGCTTAATTCCATTGATTATCTATTGTATCTGGAATTTTTTGATTATCGGTGTTGTGCCATTGGAGGGAAAACATGGACTTATTTCTGACTGGGTAAATGGGCAAACAGGGGCTTCTTCTCTTCCCTATATTTTAAAAAATAATTGGATTACGACAGCTGCAAGCATCTTTTCCTTTTTTGCCATCATCACCTCATTTTTGGGCGTCTCTTTGAGCCTTTCCGACTTTTTGACCGATGGATTGAAAATGAAGCGGTTTAGCTTAGGCCGAGAATTTGCCTGTCTCCTCACGTTTATTCCGCCTCTGATATTCGTCCTTACCTATCAGAGGGGGTTTATTATAGCCCTCCAATATGCGGGGATTTTTGTAGCGATCTTACTCTGTATCCTTCCTGCTCTTATGGCTTGGAAGCTATCGACTTACCGCACTTTTTACCGGCGCAGCCTTCTCATCGGGGTCATTCTCATATCGCTTTTTGTGATTGGGTTAGATATTTTGGAAGGTGCAGGCATCTTAAAAAATTTGATAAGCCATTATGTTCCAACTTAAAGCCGATTTTAAACCTACCGGAGATCAACCCCAAGCGATTGAAAGCCTGGTCTCCGGCGTTCTATCGGGTAAAAAATCTCAAGTTCTTCTCGGCATTACAGGCTCCGGCAAAACCTACACAATGGCGAATGTGATCCAGCAGGTCTCCAAGCCAGCTCTCATTTTAGCTCATAATAAAACTCTTGCTGCCCAGCTCTATCAGGAATTTAAAGGGTTTTTCCCCAATAACGCTGTCGAATATTTTGTTTCCTATTATGACTACTATCAGCCTGAAGCCTACATAGCCCGTACCGATACTTACATAGAAAAAGATTTGGCAATCAATGATAGGCTCGAAAAGATGCGCCTTAGCGCAACCCGTTCCCTCATCGAGCGGCCCGATGTGATCATCGTTTCATCCGTTTCTTGTATTTATGGCCTGGGTACACCCGAGTATTACAGCCAAATGGTCTTAAACCTCGCCGTCAAGCAACAGGTTCGCCGCGACGATATTCTCCTTCATCTCGTCGAAATGCACTATACCCGCAGCGAATACGATTTAATGCGAGCCACTTTCAGAGCTCGAGGAGATGTTCTCGAAATCGTTCCCGCTTACGAAGACGAGCTGGCCTATCGCGTAGAATTCTTCGGCGATGAGATCGAGCGAATCAGCGAAATCGATCCCATCACCGGTAAAGTGCGCAAACGGCTGGATAAAATCTCTATCTTTCCAGGATCTCACTATGTGACCCCTGAAAGTGTTCGCTATGACGCAATCGGAAGTATCAGACAAGAACTTGCAGAGCGGATCGCGCTCTTCCAAAAAGAAAACCGCCTTGTAGAGGCCCAAAGAATCAAAGAGAGGACTAATTACGATCTTGAAATGATCCGCGAAATTGGTTTTTGCAAAGGGGTCGAAAACTATTCCCGCCATTTCAGCAAAAGGCCTCCTGGCGCTCCCCCTCCCTGCCTTCTTGATTATTTTCCCGAAGAGTTTCTCTTCTTCATCGATGAATCGCATCAAACATTGCCTCAACTCCATGCGATGTATAACGGCGATCGCTCCCGCAAACAATCTTTAATTGAATTCGGCTTTCGGCTTCCTTCCGCATTCGACAACCGACCTTTAAAATTCGAAGAAACGTATACCAAGATGAAACAGGTCGTCTATGTTTCTGCCACACCAGGTCAATGGGAGATCGAGCAATCCGAAGGGGACATCGTCCAGCAAATTCTACGTCCTACAGGACTCCTCGATCCAGAAATTGAGCTTCGTCCAGCTGCTGGCCAAGTCGATGACTGCCTTGAAGAGATACGCAAAGAAACTGTCGAAGGCGGCCGCGTTCTCGTAACGACTCTTACCAAAAAGCTCTCGGAAGACCTTTCCAAATATCTCAATGAGATCGGAGTGAAAGCTAAATATCTCCATTCCGATATCGACACTCTTGAGCGGATGCAAATTCTAAAATCTTTGCG
>CAZXVU010000006.1:0-13183 GCA_964644465.1 uncultured bacterium | reverse complement strand
ATAAAGAAGGATTCCTTCGTTCTGAAACCGCCCTCATTCAAACCTGCGGCCGGGCGGCGCGCAATGTCAGAGGAAGAGTCATTCTCTACGCAGATAAGCAAACCAACGCAATCCAAAAGACCCTCGCTATTACTAAAGACCGACGTGCCCATCAGCAAGCTTACAACGAAGAGCACAACATCACTCCAAAAAGCGCCAAACGGGGCGATATCGCCTCTCTAGAAGAAACATTCGGGTTTGCCGAAGTACCTCCGGAAGCAAAACCTTCCAAAAAAGCCAATCTCGATATTCCCGATCTCGAATCGAAGATCAAAGAATGCGAGACTGAGATGCGCCGCGCAGCAAAAGAACTCCGTTTTGAAGATGCTTCCCGATTTCGCGATCTGATGCGCTATTATCAAAATCTTGAGATGCTTAAAGTCGACCACGATTGACTTTTTTCTTCCCGCCTCATTACACTCTCGCCCTTTTTAACTGGAGCTTCCTATGAACCTTGTATTTGCGCTACTTCCCCTACTCGCAGTCGTAGACACTGCTTTTTTGGATAAAAAGTTTCCCCTCTCTCCACCCCATCATTATGAACAGCAATTCTCCGATGCAAGAACGGAATATGAAGATCGATGGGAAAAATTTGCCACCGATCGCACATTCACCTCCTGGACGCATGGTCGCTCAAAAGAATCCATTGCAGAAGAATATGAAAATTTGCGCTCGCTCAGAAGGAAAGCATGGTTTATCGAAGAAGGTCCCTTTTGGCGTTCTCATCCCGATTATTTAATTGCTGAAGACCTTATCTCTCACGACTATGTTCGAGAACCTAATTGTGTCCCATTTGAGTACAACAAGGCCTGCAATTACTATAATGGCAGCATCATGCAAATCGGTGATTTGCAATTTCTCGGTCTTATGGGCCCACGTGACCAAGATGTCCCCAGATTTTTCCGTCTTCTTATGGATGCTTCGGTAGCAGGCATTGTCCGACTTACACCCGCTTTCGAAGGAACCACCTCCAAGTGCCATCCTTATTGGGAAAACCACCTTGTCAATGATCATCTTCAAATAACCTACTATGACCTCCCGGCTGCCTCTATCCCCTACTTTGCTTTCGAGGGATGGTTGGATAATACCGGCACAGGAGCTGACAGGCTTTTCGAATTCACACAAACGATCCTAAAATCTTGGGATCCCGCCTCCGGCCCGCTTGCTGTTCACTGCACCAACGGCGTTGGCCGCACAGGAACTGTCATCGCTGCCATTGTGCTGCTCGACCAAGCCGAGCGCCAAGTCAAATCAGGCATAGCTCCCAAAGATATCCAGGTCAGCGTGGAAGAAACCGTCCTCCGCCTCTCACTGCAGAGACTTTTCCAATGCGCTCAGACTCCTCAATATGAAAGCCTCTATCGTATTCTGGAGCTGTATGTGAATTCTTTTGAAAGCTAGGCTTTATTTAGAAAACTATTAGATATTTTTTTCTTGGACATAAATTTAAGGATGCCATTTGTGTAGGGATATAAGTATTTTACGATAAAATAGTACACATGGTTCTTGAGATTCGTTTTTAGATTGGAGTTGGATATTGAAAATGGCTTCCTTTTTCTTGGGATAGTTCCGTAGATGAGCCCGGTAACATAAGTATTTTTCCTAAGAGAAAGATGTTTATCAAAAATAGCATAAAAATCGGTTCTAAGGGCGTTGATGCCAATGAACTTCGCATGACTTTTTATGTTTTCTTTGAATTTAATTATTTTAAGAAAGGCATCCATTACTTTTTTCATTTTGATTCTTCCCTCAGCATAGGTTCCTTGCGAGTCTTGATCAATTCCAAAATCAAAAATGAAAACATCAGGAATTGCTTTCTCCACATCGTTCAACAAAATGGGTTCATGTAGCGGATGATCTGAATGGATCCAATCTTGTAGGTATCGAATTTTTCCCTTAAATGCGATTTTTTCAAGATAAGAAGTAAGAAGATGGAGGAGATGGGTGTTATATCCAAAGTAGGCGACTGTGCTTGATTTGGGAAGATGATAAAAATGATCTGCGAGATAACTCAAAATACGGGCAGTGGAACAAGTGAGGCTATTGTAGAGATCGACATTCAGAGTGAATGAGTAATTCGTTTCTTGAATGTTGCTTAGAACGGAAGAAATCGCCTCAAAATGCACCTTGCTCCCGTTCTTTTTAAGACGAATTTCCTCGATCTGTTCATTGGCAAGTCCCCAATCTTGATTCTGTAAAAAGGGAGTGGAAATGCCATTTACAAAAATGCCCCAGTTATTTTCTGTATGTCCTTTGTTATGAAGGAGAGATTCATTTCTAGTATGATTGCAATGAAAGGCCGCGAGACGATGTTCTAGGGACTCTATTTTTTTTTCTAAGAGAGACATTCTTTTGCATAAATTCGAATCAACGTGCCAGCCTTTAACCATGTTTTCATCAAATCCGCCAATATGAAAGATGTCTTCCCGGAGCATCAATTGAAAATCACCTGGATTATCAAATTTTAGAAATCCTTCTCTCCGAGTAACAATATTTAGATGCAATTTTTTATAGTGAGTTTTCAAAAAAGAGAGATTCTCTTTTGGACTCAAACGATCCAATGATTCCTCCCAAAAAGTTTCGGGCAATTCAAATCGGGGAAGGAGATAGAATCCTTCTTTCATTTCAGAGATAATGGATGTCAGGGTTTCTTCGGTTTGGAAAGGGACTAGGATCATGTCTGAGTTTGTGGATAGAATCCATCTGTTCGCAGGATTGCTGTTTCGTATAGCAACATTGCGCGCCACAGGTTCTAGAAGAGGAAGATGTGTTTTTTTATGAAGTTTTTCAAGTTGAGAAGGACGGATTCTTAGGATTTTAATGAAGTCTTTTGCTCTTTCAGTAAGCGTGTCTTGTATAGCCTCGAGTAATGATGGAGATTCGTCTGGAGTATTGTAATCGGCAAAAATGATCTCATCATCTGGATCAGACAACAGTTCGGCAAAACAATTCAGACTGAGTGAAAGGCGTTTATGATAATTCGTTCCGTGATTGTCATTGCGCCCGTAAAGAATGATAGAAAGCATGGAAGCATCTTAAAAGGTCTCTTTGAACTTTGCAAGTTACTAACCCGGCCCTCAAACAGGTGACAATTGACTTGCTGCGGCTGTGATAAATCGAGTCTTCTCGCTCGCCTTGCTTTTCAAGCAATGGTCTTCGCTCGTTCTACACGCTTCCTGCGGAAGCTTCGATTTCTCTTTCACACCCCTTCCGACGATGCGTCGTTGGGGACCCCGTGTGCCTCGCTAGAGCCAATTGTTGCCACCTATTTGCTTGCCGGGTTATTAGCTCTCCTTCTAAAAAAATATTGTGGAATCCTATTTTTTTCTTATAATCAGCCATTTTTAAATTGAGGTATCCATGCGGCTTTCGGTAATCGGCTTAGGAAAACTTGGATCTCCACTTCTTGCAGTGTTTGCTAGCAAGGGGCACGAAATGATTGGAGTAGATTTAAACCAAGATGCGATTCAGAAAATCAACCAAGGGATAGCTCCAGTGCAAGAACCTGGTTTACAGGAGCTCATCACTGCCCATCGTTTTAAAATCAAAGCCACTCAAAATTATGATGAAGCGATTCTTAATACCGATGTCACTTTTGTAATTGTCCCTACGCCGAGCGGCAAAGATGGTTTTTTTTCCAATCAGGCAATTCTTCAATCCATTCGCCAAATCGGAACAAGCCTAACCCAAAAATCATCTTATCACCTTATAGTCATCTCAAGCACAGTAATGCCCGGTTCTACTGGAGGCGAAATTCAAAAAGCGTTAGAGACATCTTCCAGACGAAAAGTTGGGGAGAACCTTGGCCTTTGTTACAGCCCTGAATTCATTGCTTTAGGCAGTGTTATTAAAAATATGCTCTATCCAGACATGGTCCTCATTGGAGAGTCAGATAAAAAAGCCGGAGATATCCTTGAAAACCTCTATCGATCCATTTGTGAAAAGACTCCCCAGATCAGTAGAATGAATTTTGTCAATGCCGAGATCTCCAAATTAGCTGTGAATACATTTGTAACTACCAAGATCTCTTATGCCAATATGTTATCCGATCTTTGCCAGAGATTAGAGGGTGGTGATGTAGATATCGTCACAGCAGCAGTGGGATTAGATAGCCGAGTCGGTGGGAAATACTTAAAAGGAGCAATCGCTTTTGGGGGCCCATGCTTTCCTCGCGATAATGTAGCCTTTGGTGCCCTGGCTCGTGAAGTCGGCGCCCGATTCGACTTAGCTCAAGCTACGCAAGAGATCAATGCATATCAATCTCTCCGCTTACAAGCCTTGATAGAACGCCATGCAAGAGGAAATCATATAGGGATTTTAGGACTATCTTATAAGCCAAACACATATGTTGTTGAAGAAAGCCAAGGTATGCATATGGCTAATTTTCTTTCTGAAGAGGGGTATCAAGTTTCCGTTTTTGATCCTATGGCTATGGCTGAGGCAAAAAAAACTCTGAAAAATGGAATTCAGTTGGTTTCTTCGGTACGAGAATGTTTCGAGGCAGCCGATACGATTCTGATCATGACCCCATGGCCTGAATTTTCCAAAGAAATTACACCCACAATGCTGAAAGAAATCAAACATCCTAAAGTGATCATAGATTGTTGGCGGTTGCTGTCTAGAGCTGAGTTTGCTAGTCTTTGCGAACTCATCTATTTAGGATATGGCGACAATCCAAAAACACTTCTCTCAACAATGAGATAAACATGAATAAGAATGATCGAATCGTAATAGCGGGAGCTGGCGGATTTATAGGCGGCCACCTTGTTGGGGAATTCATCAAACATGGTTTTAAAAACATTTGGGCTTTTGATATTAAACCTCTTAAAAATTGGTATCAGGTTTTTCCAGAGGCAGAGAATAAACAAAGCGATTTACGAGACTTAAATGCCTGTGAAGCAGCTTGCCATGGCGCTCGCCAGATCTATAATCTAGCAGCCGACATGGGTGGAATGGGGTTTATCGAGCAAAATAAGGCATCTTGTATGCTTTCAGTGCTGATCAATACTCATTTACTGATGGCTGCAAAAAAATTCAGAACTGAGCGTTTCTTCTTTTCATCAACTGCGTGTGTCTATGCTGCGCAAAAACAAATAAATGCAAATTTAGATCCCTTAAAGGAAGAAGATGCATATCCTGCAATGCCCGAAGATGGCTATGGATGGGAAAAATTGTTCAGCGAGAGGATGTGCCGCCATTTTCGAGAAGATTTTGGGATAAAAACACGGATTGCCCGCTATCACAATGTTTATGGTCCTCATGGGACTTTTGATGGCGGCCGGGAAAAAGCTCCCGCTGCCCTTTGTAGAAAAATCATTCAAGCAAAATTGTCGGGAAATCATGAAATAGAAATCTGGGGCGATGGAGAGCAATCCCGCAGTTTTACTTATATCGACGACTGTATTTTCGGAACGCAAGCGATTATGAATAGCAACATCGAAGATCCTCTGAATTTGGGAAGCAGCCAGCTCGTCACAATCAATCAACTCGTTGATATCATTGAAGAGATCGCTGACATCAAAGTTCACAGAAAATACATATTAGATGCACCAAAAGGCGTTCGAGGGCGGAATAGCGATAATACTCGAATTAAAAAGCTTCTTAGCTGGGAACCCTCTATTACTCTGCAGAGGGGATTAGAAATGACCTATCGTTGGATTTACGATAAAATGTCTCAAGAATCTAAGCAGTTTGCAAATCTATGAGAAAGGACTTTCTTTTAAGTGTTGTTGCGACCACGCGGAATGATAATCATGGGGGAAGCCTCACTTACCGGATGCAGCACTTCGTGGATGGATTTGTAAAGCAATGCAAAAAACATGACCTCAGTGCTGAGTTGATTCTCGTTGAATGGAATCCTCCCGATAATAAGCCGCCGCTTTCAGAGGCTCTGAGTTTTCCCGCAGAGAAAGGACCTTGTGCCATTCGGATCATTCGGGTTCCAAAAGAAGTTCATATGCGATTGACCAATTCGAATAATTTACCTCTTTTTCAGATGATTGGGAAAAATGTAGGAATAAAGCGTGCATTGGGGAAATTTGTTTTAGCAACAAATATTGATATTCTCTTTTCTGATGCATTGATTCAATATATGCGCAATCAATTGAAGCCTCAGGTTCTATATCGAGTAGATCGATTAGATGTGCCCCAAAACCTGCCTCTTACAGATTCTTTCGATGAAATTTTGACATTCTGTGGAAAGAATTTTTTCCGTATCAATGGAAAATTTGGCACGAAAAATATCAATGATAGAATCCTTTTGCCGGTTCTTAAAAAATTCCTAGTGAATAGCATTGCCTTTCTACAAGGCTTGCTCGAAAAAAGATTGATCGATTTTTTTACAAAGCCTATCCCCTATATATTAAGAATGATAAAAAAATTTTACAAACGATGTCATACAAATGCTTGCGGGGATTTTACCTTGCTTTCTTCTGATGACTGGGAAAATTTAAGAGGCTATCCAGAATGGTCTTTCTATTCATGGCATATTGATTCGGTTTTGCTTCATCAAGCAAAACGCAATGGCATCAAAGAGATTGATTTGCCCCGGAAATTGCCGATCTATCATATCGAGCATGAAATAGGTTCAGGGTATACTCATGAAGCACCAAATGCGTTATTCAAGCGTCTTGAAGCCAATGGAATTCCTTATTTAAAAAACTCTGATCTACAAAATCTCGTTGATCGAATGAACAACAGTAAAGAGAAAGTTCTCTACAACGAGGAGAATTGGGGGATGTCTGATCATGCTTTTGAAGAAGTTTGGATTTAATATGAATGCTTTTTCATGAGAAAAAATGCTGTAGACGATTCTATAGTTGCTTTGCAATCCTGGAGGATCTGGTATTCCTTGGCAATGCAAGACATTCTATTGAGATATAGAGGCTCTGTTCTTGGACCTTTATGGATTACAATCAGCACAGCCATAACAGTCTATTCAATGGGTTATCTCTATGGAATCCTATTCAATATAGATAGTAAAAGTTATTTGCCTTATTTCGCTACCGGCATGATCTCTTGGGGTTTTATCTCAATGATTGTGAATGAGAGCACAAAGATCCTTCTAGACTCGAAGCACTACATGGAGAACGTACGGTTGCCCTGTCTTGTCTATATATTTAGATTAATTTTTAGAAATGTAATCATTTTAGGTCATAACCTGCTTGTTTATATTTCTATCGTGTATTTTTTCCATTTGAATATTAATAGCTCCGTATTTTTTCTTATCCCAGGACTCTTGATTCTAAGCCTTAATGGAATTTTCTATGGGACTCTTATTGCGTTCATTAGCACGAAGTTTCCCGACGTGGGATCGATCATCACCAGTATTTTGCAAGTTTTTTTCTTCATTACTCCGATTATGTGGATGCCCAACGCTCTTCCAAGTCAATATCAGATGTTTTTGACTTTGAATCCTTTTGTCTATTTTGTGAACCTTTTGAGAAATCCTTTGCTGGGAGTTTCTTTTACTCAGATAGAACTGGCTGGGATTGCATTTTTGACTCTTATTGGGATGGCCCTTTTCGCTTTGGTCCTTCGAACGTATCGTACAAGAATCATTTTCTGGATATAAGACAGTGATCAAATTGAATAGCATCAGCTTAGACTATTTTCACTATACGAAGAAGAGTTCGTTAAAAAAGACCCTACTCAAATCGGTACTAAAACTTTTTCATGTTAAAGAAGAGGTGCTTAAACTTCATCGAGCCTTGGATGGAATAGATGTTACAATAAAGACGGGAGATAAGATCGCTTTAATAGGCAAAAATGGTTCCGGCAAAAGCACTCTGTTGCGAGTCATATCAGGGATCTATCAACCTACCGGCGGCTCTCTTGAAATTCTCGGAACCATTTCATCGATTTTAGACGTAAGCGTGGGATTAAATCCTGATGCAACAGGTTATGAGAACATTCTCTTAATGGGTATTCTTCATGGAAAAACAAGAAGGGAAATGAAATCCAAAATTCAAGATATTGAAGAATTCACAGAGCTGAAAGACTATTTAAAAATTCCAGTGCGAACCTATTCAACGGGGATGCGCCTTCGTCTTGCTTTTGCAATCGCTACCTGTATGGAATCAGATATTCTCATTATCGATGAAGTGATTGGGGTCGGCGATCATAGTTTTATAGAAAAAGCCCAAAATCGTTTGAAGAATTTGGTCCATAAAAGCAAGATCCTTGTTTTAACTTCTCATTCTACACAGATTTTAGAGCATTTTTGCAATAAAGCCATGGTTCTCAATCAGGGAAAATGCACTTTTTTTGGCGATTTGCAAGAGGGAATTAATCTTTACCGTTACTCCTAAAGCGCCCGGATAGAAGAATCATTACTCTCACTATTGATTGTGGTCGCAAGTGGCGGAATCAACTCATTGGGATGCATTTATTTAGCGATGCCACACAACTTTCTCATGTTTCTGTGCATCTATATTTTTATTGTCTCCGCATGAAAAAATCTTTTCAATAAAGCAATATAGAATAGTAAATAAATATCGGGATGCTATTTCTCTAATTTTAAATTTTGAACTTCCTTTTTTTCGATTGTGCCAAGAATTAGGAAGAACTGCATATTTATAACCTCGAACGATGGCTTTCAGGGGAAGTTCGACAGTCAAATTAAAATGAGAAGAAAGAAATGGTTGGAGGCGTGAAATTACATAGCGTCTGTATAACTTAAAAGAGCTGGTAGTGTCATTATATTTATTCCAAAACAATATGCGAATAAATAAGTTTCCTGCTCTATTTAGAAGTAGTTTTAAAAATGGATAGTCGTAAGTGTAGCCTTTTCGAATAAATCTAGATCCAAAAATACAATCGTATCCCTCTTGCATCTTCTGATAAAAGCAAACTAGATCTTTTGGAGAATCAGAACAATCAGCCATAAAAAGGCAAACTGCATCGCCTCGAAAAATAGTGAGTCCATAACGAATTGCAAACCCAAAACCTTTTGGAGGCCTATTTTTTTCACAGCGAAGGGTTGGGATTTCATTGAGTAGTTTTTGTAGGACGTTCTCTGTCTCATCAGTACTTGCATCATAAATCACAAGAATCTCGTGAAATATTTTTGCTGAAACAAGTTCCTCATATAATGACCTAATGGTCGATTCAATGACTTCAGCCTCATTATACGCGGGGATAAGTACAGAAAGCATACCATCAATCTTGTCCTCTTCCCATTCAGACAAAGATTTTACAGAAATAGGCATGGATTCAGTTTGGTTATTTATCGACAAGTAAATCTAGCCTGGACTTGGGGATATTGTCAAAAGTTGTTAACCCTAAGTTCTTATTCGTCTATTTACAACTTTTGCCTATGTCCTATATCATCCCAATTCCTCTTACTTCACAAACGATCGCTGTTCTCTTAGCAGACGCAAGAAAGGTTCATTTACGAAATAATGAATAAAAGCATTCTGATTACTGGAAAAACAGGGACAGTCGGAAGTAATCTAAACTTTGGTATAGGATTTTCTTCGAAAAATTTTGATCTAAAAGACCTGCAACAAACGGAATCCTTATTTGAATTTGTAAGTCCTTCAGCTGTAATACATTGCGCCTCAGTAGTCGGCGGGTTAAAATTACATTTAGAACAGGGGTATAAATTATTTTATGACAACGTACTGATAAATACTCATGTGATCGATTGTGCAAAAAATCGCAAAGTCCCTCGGGTCCTAGCATTTTTATCTTCTTGTGTTTTTTCTGATAGATGCACATCTCCCTACACAGAAGACATGATGCATGATGGCGCCCCGTTTCATCTGCATTACCCATATGCTCATGCAAAGAGAGCTTTAGAAGTACACTGTAGAATCTGCTATGAAGAATTTGGGTTGGTTTATAATTGTCTGATACCGACAAATATTTATGGAATCCATGACGATTTTAACTTAGAAACTGGTCATGTAATTGCTGTTTTGATCCACAAGGCATATTTGGCTTGTAAAAATAAAACGGATTTTATTGTCTGGGGAGATGGCAATCAAGAAAGAGAATTTCTATTTACAGAAGACATGTCAAAGATAACTGAATGGGCTTTGCACAATTATAAGGAAAAAGAACCATTGATTATTTCTAATAACGTAAGAATAAGAATTAAAGAAGTCGCCGAACTAATCGCTATAAAGTTTGGGATTAAAAATCGCCTTGTATTCGATACTTCAAAACCGTCTGGACAAATTGTTCGAAATCTTAGTGGGAACAAACTTTCTTCTTTATTTGGGTTTAGTTTTACTCCTATTGAAATTGGAATAAATAAAACAGTCGATTGGTTTTTGCAAAACTATCCGCAAGTTAGAATTTAGTTTTCTCGTGAAATGTTTTTTCCAGCAAAAATAACTTCAAGACACTTTAAAAAGGGGTGTCTCTTTTTTTTATATAACCTATAGTCAAATGGATAGAGTAGCTCTTCAAGATCGGTCAATGAGTGCCGTTCTTTATACATGTCATCGAAATGAATTTCTAATTGGATGCTATCGATGCGATTGTCAGCTAAAGTATTTAGACACCCTTTAAGGCACTGAAATTCATAACCTTCAACATCGATCTTAAGAATGTGAATTTTCTCTATCGATTTTTCTTTTATATAGTCATCTAATGTTCTGATTTGGATATCTTCAGTTGCAACAATCAATTCTTCGGGTACAACTCCTAAGGATTTACTTTTTGTTTTAGTCCAACCAGCCTTTAAATCGATCTCTTTAAAGCTTGAAGTGTAAGACAGAATATTTCTATAGAATGGTTTCGTGGCATTAGATTCACCGATTCCGAAATTGTTGAGATATATTCCGGGAGTTTTTGAAAATTTGATCTCCATTTTGTGAAAATTTACGCTATCTGGTTCAAAGCAATGAATCTGAGAAAAAGGAAATAGCTTCCTATAGAGCGTGATGAATTCACCTTCATGACTGCCAACATCAAAGATCACCATATTTTGTGGTAGAACTTCTGCAAAAAGCCTTTTGTAAATCCGAGCAAAAAGTGTATTAAATGCTTTATGATCAACTAAATCGATAAGAAATTTTATGAATCGTACTCTCAGACTTATTGTCATATGATCCTTACAAAAATCAATTTGATTTTCTGATGTAAAAAAAGAGGTTTTAGTGCCTCAAGCGCTTTAATCAAAGAAGGATTGAGGTGTCAGCAAGAGAATTTTTGCTGTCTCTTCTTGCGAATTTGAAACGATCAGATTCTCTCCTTTTGCAACCATCAAAGAGTTCAGAGAATGCATTTTTTGCGGCTGGCTATTGATTGAGATCTGAACTCTGCCTTCCAATAGTGAAATAGTTGCGTTGGTAGAAAAAGTAGATTCCCAAGCTTGTCCAGGCTCGATCAGGATCTTTTGGATGCTAAAGTCCTTTTCCTCATCTAATAGTTGAGTCGTGCCCCAGGAAAACTGTTTTGTCGTGTGATTTGTCCCTTCTTTACTGCCGATTTTTAGAAGCTCTTGGACGATGGTTTTTACTTTCTGGGATTCTCCTTTTTTGCTGATATAGGTCGCATCATCGGTCTCCACGATCAGCATATCTTCGAGTCCCACTGTAGAAATCAGCCGTTTCCCTCCGATGATCAAACTATTTTTGGTGTCTATATCAAGAACATTGCCAAATTTAACATTTCGATTTTGATCCTTTTTCATCACATCGTAGACGCTATCCCAACATCCTACATCCGACCAGCTCACAGGCAAAGGGCATGCCAGAATGGAATCGCATTTCTCAAGAATTGCGTAGTCAAAAGAGATCTCAGGCATTTTTCCAAAAAGAGAAGTTGTATTTTCCAAACTTCCTGTCATAAGCGTGTTGATTTCAGGCGCATGCAAAGCAAGTTTTTCCCAAAAAAGACGGACAGAAAAAGCAAACATCCCTGAATTCCAATAATAATCTCCAGAAGCTAGATAGGTTTCCGCTAATTTGTGATCTGGTTTTTCCACAAACCGTCTCACCTGATTTGTGAAAGAATCAAACTTTTCCCCCATTTGAATATATCCATATCCAGTTTCTGGTTTAGTGGGCTTGATGCCAAAGAGAATGAGGAAATCTTTTCGAAGAAGGGGATCTATTTTTTCAAGATAGAGAGAAAAAACTTCTTGGGGTTCGATCAGGTGGTCTGAAGGTAGAATAAGAACATTTGAGTCGAGATTTACATTGAGCTTCTCTTGCAAGTATTTAATTGCAAAAGCAATGGCAGGAGCTGTGTTTTTTCGAGCAGGTTCAATGATGATTTGAATTTTTTGGATCGGATCGATTTTTGCTAGCTGCTGTCTGACAAGAGGTTCATATTGCGCATTTGTTGCAATTGAGATCGTTTCCAGGAAAGGAGAATCCAGAAATCGGCTTGCGCTTTTTTGCAAAAGAGATTGTCGATCGCCGAAATTGAGAAATTGCTTTGGAAGGTCATCTCTTGAAAGAGGCCAAAGGCGAGTCCCTCCTCCTCCAGCAAGGATCAAGATATGCATGGGGATCTCTCTTTTAAATTTCGATATTCCGTTTCTACCCAAGTCCTAAATTCTTGAGAAAACCGATCCCGAGAAAAACGCTCAGCATGAGACTGGATAAAAACAGGATCAAACTGATCTTGAGAATTCTCAAAACATTCGACCGCTTCTCTTAGGGATTGAAGGTTTTGTTCGTTATATAAAATTCCTGTCTTGCCTGCTTCAACGGTCTCGAGTACAGCGCCTTTTCCAAAAGCAATCACGGGAGTTCCGCATGCTTGGGCCTCAACCGGTAAAATTCCAAAATCTTCTATGGCTGCAAAGACAAATGCTTTGGCTTTTTGAAGATAGGATTTCAAATGATGATCAGATTGATACCCCAGTAATTCGATATTTTTGCCTGCTTTAGCTTTGATTTTAGCCATATCAGGACCGTCTCCGATAACGACTAATTTTTTCTCAGGCATCTGGGAAAAGGCTTCGACAATCAGATCCATTTTCTTGTAAGGGACTAGACGAGAGGCGGCTAAGTAGAAATCCTCTTTCTTCTTCTCTAATTGAAAATAGTCAGTATCCACGGGCGGATAAATGACTTGTGCTTCGCGTCGGTATGTTTTCCAGATACGTTTTGCAATAAATTTGGAATTGGCGATAAAGTGGTCTACGCCATTGGCCGTCCGCAAGTCCCAAAGACGCAGTTTA
>CAZXVU010000005.1:0-39606 GCA_964644465.1 uncultured bacterium | reverse complement strand
TACGACCTTTGGGTTATGAGCCCAACGAGCTAACCACTGCTCCACCCCGCGATAAAGAAAGCGCAAGTCTAGCACGGCTAGTGATTTATTCCAAAATCTTTTTCTCCTCTCATAGAGGAATCAATTTTTTCTTTCCAAAATTTCAAAAAATACGTAAAACCTTCGACTCAAAAAAGATATAAGGCTGGATCTTTTTCTATGACCCCAATTTTCACAGTCATTGTTTTGAGCTGGTACCCTTTGAAATATCAGGCCAATATTTGGTTTCGTAAAACGGATTTTGATCGAGAAAATCCCTATCGAAGAGCGGCTGAGAGTGCTGGGACTTTTCTGAAACTATTTGGGCAAACCCTTCGCGTGGGGGTAGTACCAATGACTATAGTGTCTGCGTCTTTGTTAACGTTGCAAGGAAAAAGTTTTAAAGAAGTGGGAGATCGGGCCATAGAACCCGTCTCCTCCATTATTATCGCTAGCATCATTATGGATCTATGGGGCCATCTGATGCAAAAAATGAGTGCAAATTTGTAATAGGAGAGTTTTATGGCAAGCTGTTTAGGCGGAGTTTTTGTATGCATGGGCATCACTAAAGTGATCGATATGATCGTAGATGCAAATCATTTTCTTGGAAGGCAAGTTCGACCCATCGTTAACGATTCGAAATGCAAACAGATCACCCGAATTATTGCGAATATCATCCTTTTTGCCGCTGTATTTACCCTGGCCCTTGGAGCTTTTTCTCTCGGCTCGACGTTGATTACAGTGGGAGCGCAAGCTGGATTTATAATGGGATTTGAAGCGGCCATTGCAGCGGCTCTCCCCAAATTGATTGTTGCAGTCGGAGGTTTAGCGGTTGGCGAGATTATAAAGAGATTGGGTCAATAAAAGTGTTCGAGAAGTCGTTCCACGAGAAGCAGAAATCAGTCTTTTTGCGTTGCCGCGCATAGATAATTGTAAGTGGGAGTCATTCAGAAAAATTTGAATGGCTTCCCGGATCTTATCAAGAGGCACTTGCATACCCGCTTTTGCTTCTAGCACGCGGGTTGCAAATTCGAGTTGGGAATGCATATGCGGCCCGAAAAAAACGGGAGTTCCATAAATGCAGGGCTCAAGGACGTTATGGCCGCCAATCTTATCTATATAGCTTCCTGCGACGATCGCAACGCTGCTGAATGTATAGCAAATAGGAAGCTGGCCCATCGCATTGACTAAGATGACAAAACACTGATTAGGAGGGAGAGGTTGTTTTACAGCCAGTTCGCTCCAGCGCAAAAAAGGAATTTTCTTTTTTGCAAGCAGTTGGGCGATCTCTTCAAAACGCTCTGGATGGCGAGGGGCTAGAAAGATCGTAATCGGTTCGCCTCTCAGGATATCGAGAAGCATCTCTTCTTCTGGACCATGAGTGCAGCTGATGGTAATGATTGGCTGTTTGGGAAGAAATTGAAGCTTCTCTTGCCAATGGATCTGATCCACTCTTTGAGGTTCGATATCCAATTTGAGATTCCCTGTGACGTGGATACGGCTTGGATCTTTGACAAGCGGAAGAAATCGTTCTTTGTGCTCTTCGTTTTGGACGCACAGAAGATCAAAATAAGAAAAGAGCTTTTTTGTAAAAAACGAGAAGCGCTGAAACCTTTTAGCTGACCTTTCAGAGAGTTTTCCACTGACGAGGAGTACTTTGCATCCCGTTTTTTTAAGTGCAGAGAGAAGATTGGGCCAAAAATCGCTTTCAATCAGGATAAAAAGAGCGGGTTTAAAATGGACGATCCAACGTTTTGCGATCCATTTGAAGTCTAGAGGATGGTATGCATAGGCATCGGCTTCGGGAAGAGATCGCTTGGCTTCCATAAGCCCTGTTGCTGTGATCGTTGTGATTAGGAAAAATGAGGAAGGATATTTTTTCCGCAATTCTCGGAAAAATGGCTGCGTCGCTTTGATCTCTCCCACCGAAATCGCATGAATCCAAATCACCGGTTTTGATGAGCTTTCAGGAAGAGAAAATCCAATCCTCTGTGAAAAACCGGGATGTCTTTTGCCCCTCAACCGGTCATACAAAAATTTGGGCGTCATGGCAATCAGATAAAGAAAAAGAAGCGCGCTAGAGATCATCTTAAAACAATATTCAAAAGCTTGTTCGGAACAAAAACAGTTTTGATGATCTCCCCTGCCAAATGCTTCTCCATTTCTGGTTTAAGACGGACGAGGGCCATCAGCTCATCTTCCGTTTTGTCTTTAGGGAGCTCGAATTTTCCTCGCAATTTGCCGTTTATTTGAACGACGTAGATGGCTGTATCGTCGACAAGAAATTTCGGATCGACAATAGGAAGAGGCACGAAAGTGAGAGATTGGGTCTCCCCTAGTTCTGACCAAAGCTCCTCAGCAATATGAGGCGCGAAGGGATAGATCATCTGTACGGCCATTTTAAGACATGCGCGCGGATAGGTAGGAAGAGGAATGAACGCATTGAGAAACTCCATCATCCTCGCAATTGCCGTATTGAACTGGAGATTGTCGATATCTTTCGTCACCGCATCCACCAGACGATGTGCGAGTTTGAAAGCATCTTCATTCATAGAATCTGAAACTTTATCGGAATAGACCATATCGTAAAAGCGGTTCAAAAAGCGTCTACATCCATTCACTGCATCGGTATTCCAAAATTTTTCTCTCTCAAAAGGGCCCATGAACATTTCATAGAGGCGGAGCGCATCGGCGCCGAACTCTTCAATGATCTCATCAGGAGAGACGCCATTGAGCTTCGACTTGGACATTTTCTCCATCTGGACGATCAGCTCTTCACCCGTTTTCTTGGAAAAAAACCGGCCCTCTTTTTCACTTACATCATCGGGATTTAAATAGCCGCCTTGAGGCAATTTGTAAGAACGGGCTGTAACAAGACCTTGATTGCGCAACGTCATAAAAGGCTCAGGCGTGGAGACAAACCCTGAATCGAAAAGAACTTTATGCCAAAAACGGGCATAGAGAAGATGGAGAACGGCATGTTCTACGCCGCCGACATACATATCGACAGGCATCCAGTAATTTTCTGCCTTTTTACTCCAAGCTTCGTGAATGTTTTTTGGATCGCAAAAACGGAGATAATACCAGCAGGAGCCTGCCCATTGAGGCATGGTGTTGGTTTCGCGGAGGGCTTTTTTTCCTGTTTTCGGATCGGTGATCTCCACCCAGCTCCGAACTTTTGCAAGAGGACTTTCTCCAGTTCCTGCCGGTTTGTAATCATCCATCGCAGGAGGGACTAAAGGCAATTCATCGAGTTCGAGAGGGCGCATCGTTCCATCGGGAAAATGGAGAATAGGAATCGGTTCGCCCCAATATCTTTGGCGCGAAAAGAGCCAGTCGCGGAGCTTGTAATTGACGGAGCGTTTCCCTTTGGAATGTTGCTCCAGCCATTCAACGATCCGTTCTTTGGCAGCTTCCATCTTCAATCCATTGAGATTGATTCCATCTGCCGCGCTGTGAATCATGATCCCATCTTTCGTCCAGCACATTTTTCCATGAAGAACGGCATCGCGCACTTCCCGAGGGGCAGTTAGGCTCTCTGGATCGAGAAGAGTAAGATCGGGATCGTAGACAGGGAGGATGGGAAGCTTGTATGCATTGGCAAATTCGAAATCGCGCTCATCGTGCGCAGGAACGCCCATAACAGCTCCCGTTCCGTATCCTATCAGTACGTAATCGGCAATCCAGATAGGGATTTTATGTCCGGTGATAGGATGGATCGCATAGGTGCCTGTCCAAACGCCGCTTTTTTCTTTGGCAACATCTGTCCTTTCAAGATCGCTTTTTTGAGCTGTTTGCAGGCGGTATTCATCGACTTCTTCTTTATGCTCGATCGTTGTGATCTGATCGATCAGAGGATGTTCAGGGGCCAAAACCAAATAACTGACTCCGAAAAGAGTGTCAGGGCAGGTGGTAAAGATTAAAATTGGCTCATGAGAGCACTCTTCGACAAATGCAACGGTGGCGCCGACGCTCCGTCCAATCCAATTAATCTGCAGTTTTTTCAGATGATCCGGCCAATCGAGAAGATCGAGATCGGAAAGGAGTCGATCTGCATAGGCGGTGATCTTGAGGACCCATTGCTTCAAAGGACGTCTCTCGACGGGATATCCCCCTTCTTTGGATTTGCCGTTTTCCACTTCTTCATTGGCGAGAACAGTCCCTAATGCAGGGCAGAAGTTCACATTGATTTCCGCTTCATACGCTAGACCTTTTTCGAAGAGTTTGGTGAAAATCCATTGGGTCCACTTGTAGTAGGTAGGTTCGCTTGTCGCAAGTTCCCGGTCCCAATCATAGCTATAACCGAGAGATTCAAGCTGGCGGCGGTAGGTGTCGATATTGGTCTTCGTAGTAACGGCAGGATGGGTGCCGGTTCGGATGGCGAATTGTTCGGCGGGCAAGCCAAAACTGTCCCAGCCCATTGGGTGGAGGACATTGAATCCTTTTTGCCGTTTATATCTGGCTAAGATATCTGTTCCTGTATAGCCGGTGACATGGCCTACATGGAGCCCCGCCCCCGAAGGATAAGGGAACATATCGAGGATATAGTACTTCGGTTTTTTGGGGTCGACTTCGCATTTGTAAATCTTTTTTTCTTTCCAGATCTTCTGCCATTTTTTCTCAATGGCCCGCGGCTCATACTTTGGTTTCATAAGAGGTGGTCAGGTAATTTTTTAGATCCGATTATAGCAATAGATCTATTATTTTCGCATGACTCTTATAAAAGCCGGGACTCTGTCAGGGGTTATGTGCATTTTATGCCAGCCGCCTTTCTCGACCCAGCCCATTTCTAGGCCTTGATGGATTACAGCGCGAGTTTGCACAAAAGAACGGAAGAAATTCCGTATTTTACGGATCAAATAAGAGATTGGAGGACCGAGAGTAGATCTGAGCCCCTCTGAAGAGTCCTTATGCCTATCATGATGCAGTTCATGGAGGATCCCATTCCCCCCTTCGATTCCAAAGAAAACATTCCGAGCACGCCCCCAAAGAAATACATGAGGGGTTGCATTGGGCACCGATTTTGAAGGGGGGTGATATTTCAGATGGTCAACGGTCACATTCTCAGGGGCATTTAAGCCAATATGCTGTTTTCCTACCAAACACGCTTTGTCTTTTGCAGCCCTACGAACGATAAGATGGACATGGTGATGTGGAGAGCTTTCCATTCTTTGATTGAATTTCTCTACTTCTGTTTCAGGCAATCCAGGTCCATTGAAAAAATAGCCTTTTGTGACTCTGTTTTGGACGTCATTTGCAAGATGATATTGAGCGTGGGTAGAGCCCAAACTATGACCTGCGATGGTTTGAGTGGGAAGCAGCGATTCGATAATCGGCTCATACAATCTGCTCGACTGATGGCCCATGCTGCCGAGATTTTCTTCCAAATCTGTAGCTATCGTGGAGATTGCGTCAATTTCACCCGCCCGGAAAGCGGAACCTCGGAAAAGTCGGATCGGCTCTAGCTGGGTATCTTTTGTCGCTGGAACTAAAATGTAGCTGACCATCCCCTCGTTTGTGATCAATTTCCCAGCAACGTAATAAAATTGCGCTCGTTCATCTGCTGAATTTGGAGCTGGGATCAACATGCCGACTTCCAATTCCCGTTTGATCACCCGAACGACCGTGTTGTGTACAAAGGTTTCGTAGTTATCTTTGTGATGTTCTTCTACGAGTTGTAATCGCTCTCTATCGGCTAAGAAAGGATCAAAGAAGATTCTTGCGAAATACTCTGTCGCGCGCCCTCCTTGCAGAGGCGCCGTAATGCGAGGAATCTTCCATTTGCAAACTTCGCTTAGAGCTTTGCGCGTTTCAGCAAATGTATTGGCATCGAGGTCTAAAAAGGTCTGTGCAGATTCGAGCTTTTTCTTTAAATCGGCGGGAAGTTTCGAAGGCCATTTTTTGCCGCTTTTTGCTTTGTCAATTAAATCGTTGATATCCTCGATGGATACATCCCGGACTCCGATGGCGATCTTGGCTACATGGCGAGATAGCAGAGGGCTCCCCTCTCGCTCCATCTCTTCGAGATTGATTGAATATCGATTGCAGAGGGTGGTGGCTCTTTTATGCCCAAGGGTGTGAAGTAAATATTTTTTAAAGCATTGGACCGTTTTTCTATTTTCAGCGGTATAAGCTTTAGGAGAATAGATCCAAGAGAAAACTCTTAATAGCTTGCTGCAGAAGGAATTATCGATCTGGACTTTTCCATGATCTTTCATGACAAGTCGATCGCTAAAAAAACGATTAATATTGAGCTCTACAGCCATAATTACAATAACCTTTTAGAGATTATATTATAACAGAATTAACAATGATTGTCAGACTATAAAGATTATTTTGAGATGGCTTCGATTTCGGGCTCGAACCCATTCAACTAAAGATGTTCGATGAGATTTAAGATGCTTTTTCTGCAGAGTTTTGAAATGAGAAAGATGGCATACCCAAAGGGTAGACATCGAATCGAATGAAAAAATCTGCCAAAAAGCGCTTAAAGATCGCGAACTAGATTTAGTTCAATGGGTTCTACCCATTTTCCATGAGATTTGATGAGATCGATGAGTTTTTTGTCTGCATCGTCAAATTCGATATCGCGCTGGACGCAGGTTTTACCGATATAAAGATCGATCTTTCCTGGCTTGGATCCCACATAGCCGAAATCGGCATCGGCCATCTCGCCAGGACCATTTACAATGCATCCCATAATGGCGATCTTCACACCTGGAAGATGAGACGTTTTCTCCCGGATCCTGCGGGAGACTTCCTGCAAATCAAAGAGAGTTCTGCCGCATCCGGGACAGGAAATAAAATCCGTTTTTGTGGTGCGCATGCGGGCACATTGAAGGAAGTTAAAACTGAGCCGTCTCTTGAGATCGAGAGGCTGATCGGCGAGGAGGCATACTCCTTCTGCGAGGCAATCGCAAAGGACTGCGCCAAACTCCGTTCCAGCATGGATAGGCAAGTCGGCCTCATTACAGGAGTAGCTCAGGGCTAAAATAAGAGGCGTTGAAATCTTTTCAGATTTCATCCAATCGGCTAGCTTACGGGCTTCGTGGATCGGTGATTTCGTTGGATGAAAGAGGATGAACTCGGGGCGGATCGATTTAAGCTTTTCCCAATGAGTGTTTGAATCGATCCAAACAACATCGCCGTCTTTCGCATTTTCGATCTTGCAGAGGAGTAGACAATCAGAATGGGCTTCTGGTGAAATGACAGCGATCCCAGATTGTTTTAAACGATGAAGAATGTGGTCAGAATCTTTAGGGATCGAATCGAGCCAAACTGCATCGACCGTATCTATGGTTTTTTCAGGGCGGCCAAATTGCACTTTGCAGCCGAGATCTGCAAAAAAAGTAGGTCTTAGAAGATCTGATGGATCGATTTTCAAGATGGCGCTGCCATCGCGGTGCAATGGGGAGAGGTCGGTAAGGAATGCTTTTTTTCTTTCCAGATTGGATATATCGCGATGCTGTTCTGCGAAGGGGGCAATCCCCTTGCCGCATCGGGACTCAAAAAAGTTGACAAGCCGTTTGCAGGGATCGATTTCCGCCCAGGGATCTTCGGTCAGAGAAATGCGGATTGTATCTCCAATTCCATCGAGGAGCAAAGCTCCCGTGCCCATTGCTGATTTGATCCTGCCATCTTCCCCTTCTCCTGCTTCAGTAACGCCTAAATGGAGAGGATAGTCCCAGCCAAGCTGCATCATTTCAGCGACAAGAAGACGGTAAGCTTGCATCATGACTACGGGATTGCTCGCCTTCATGGAAAACATAAAATCGTGATAGTCGTATTTTCGGCAAACACGGGCAAATTCAAGGGCCGATTCGACCATTCCGCGCGGGCTGTCGCCATAGCGATTCATAATGCGGTCTGATAGCGAACCGTGATTGGTGCCGATGCGCATCGCTTTTTTCAGCCGTTTGCACTTTTCGACAAGAGGAGCAAACCCCTCTTCGATTTTCTGCAATTCGCGGGCATAGGCGGCATCGTCGTATTCGATGACTTTGAAGGACGCTCTTTTATCGACAAAATTTCCAGGATTGACGCGCACTTTATCTGCGAATTCAGCGACAAGCATAGCGGCTGGAGGATAGAAATGGATATCGGCTACAAGAGGAATTTGATAGCCGCGCTTGAGTAGGCCATTTTTGATCCCCTCGCAGCTCTCAGCTTCTTTTTTCCCCTGAACTGTGACTCGGGCGATTTCGCATCCGCTATCTGCGAGCCGCACAATCTGTTCAATCGTGGCCTCGACATCTCGGGTATTGGAGGTGGTCATTGATTGGATGCGGATGGGATTATTTCCCCCCACACCCACGGTACCTACCATGACTTCCCGAGTTTTCCAGCGCTTTGTTTGAAAAATTGATTCGCAGTATTTCATAAGAAGATAATTATGGCCGGCTAGAAAATTGCAGGCAAGCCTTACTTAAGCTGAACTGTAATCTCTGAGGTGTCGTCCTCGTCATTACTTCCTAAGACAAAACTCCCCAGGGAACGGAAAGTTATAGGAATCTCAAGAATGTCGGCGTCTCCGTTGGGATATGAAACCTTTTTGATCGCTCCATTATAGGCACATGAAACGCGAACAATTCCATTTTTGATTCTGTCGATGTCTATCTCGCAAGGCGTCAAAGGGTCGAACATGGGAGTGACTCCATTTTCAACGAAAAACTTACCTGTAATAGAATGTCGGATCCGAATAGCGAGGTTTTGATTGGCAAAAAATGTGACTTTTCTCAAAAGTCCTGGATTTTCGTCGGCCATCACATAAAGTTCCTCAACAACGGCTGCTTCATCCTCTACTGGATTTCTGATCGAACCGCTGATACGGTGTTTCCAAAGATCTCGATTTTTATTTCTTAAATCTCTAAGCAAACCTCTAGAAACTTCTAACTCGCCAGATTTAGTTTGGACAGAAACCAATTGAATATCAGGTTCAGATTCGGCAAATATTTCCATCGCTTCCACTCCGCAAGCAACTGTTGAAGAATCTTTCGCATCTTCATCGACCATTGGTGCTAGATCGATTCTTTGAAACAGCTGGCTATCAATTTTTCGAGCTGCATCTAGAATTTCTTGTTCTTCCTGCGATAGTTTATTGGGTGGAGGCGTTTTCCAAATGATTCTATTTGCTAGGGCTCCCAAATAGTCTCTAATAATTGCAGGAACACTCTGGAATAAAGGGAGAACCCTAGATTCAGAAGTGGGAGTAGAAACTTGTGCCATTAAATACCTTATGTTTTTTCCAAAAAGTATAAACAAACTAGGCATTAAAGAATATAAAACAAAATATTGATTGTTAGCGTATTACATCGCATTTAGCGGCAAGGATGAAATCGCTCTCAGTCAGTCCATCGATCTTGTGGGTCCAAATGATGAGCTTGACTTTGCCCCAACTGAGATGGATATCAGGGTGATGTCCTTCTGTTTCAGCGATTTGGCCTACTTTGTTGGTGAAAGCCAAAGCCTCTTTAAAGTTCTTGAAGGCGTATTCTTTCTCAAGATGGTGCTCTTTGACGATTTGCCACCCCTTTTCTAGCTGTCGATAAAGGGATAAAAGCGGCTCCCCTTTGAGGGGCGGCGTCCCACCTTTGCAGGGAATGCATTTTTTTGATTCGAGTTTATCCATAACATCCAGAGGGTAAATATTTTGATGATTTAGGGACAACGATTTTATCATTGAAAATAATCGCAAATAACCAGTATAATTAGATAGAATTTTTTATAAAGAGGAATAATGCTTCCCCGAGTTCAGAACGAATCTTTCACTTCTGCTATAATGGCTTCTGAATCAACAAATGCACCCACAGATCCAAACCCCGCGCTATCTACTAGGTTCGCTTCAATTTCAATGTCTATAGCTTCCCCTACGGTAGTAGATCCAAGTCCGGCATTTTCTACCAGAAGCGTTTCAGTGCTTTCTACATCTTCAAATTCTTCTGCTGAATCTCCTTTCACTGGTCATACCACTGACTCTCCATCTAGTAGTAGTAATGATTCACCTTGCCAAAATCCCTTTTTTTCTCCTCCTAACTTGGGGGCTGGTAGAAGACTTTTGACATCTAAAGCACTTCCCTTATATACCCCTGCCGAGAGGAAACATTTCTCTCAACATAGCATTATCACTGCTCAACAAAGAGCTAATTCCCTTTCTTTGGAGCTATTAGAAAAAACAGCTCCGCCAAAACCAGATATTGCAAAAATCAGAAGTCAGCTTCTAAGTGCTAACGGCGATACAGAATATTTTGAAGAAACTGTCAGAAAGTATACGACAAAACCAAAACTCCTGTTTAATACGCCAAGGGATTATATCATCGCTTTTGATCACCGAATGAGCAAAGTCAAGCTTCTTTCAGCCGAACCCGAATCTCACGGACCAGATGGGATCGATTTCATTTTGAGACATAATGCACGCTACGATCAGGAACTTGATGAAAAGATTCTTCGTATCATCGATCATTTCTGTGACAATCTCTAAACACCCATTAGACTGATTAAATGATGCATATTGGGGTACAGCAGAAAGATTTTCAAACTCCTTCCCCGCTCTTCAAATAGCTGTTCTATCGAATGTTGTGGCAATTCATGGCTTGCGCTTGTCGGAAGATTCGATACGCGGTATGCGGAAAAAAGAAATTCCTTAAGGCTCATTCCACACTCTGCAAAGTCCATCTCAATGAGAACAGAGTTATCTCTCGTTGGAACCCACCGATATGGAGAAGAAGTGTTTTCTAAAGCTTCTTGAATGGCTTTTCTTAATTCCCTATGTCCAACTGAGCTATCTTTAATCAATTTCTCCGGAATCGTTTTGGAGAGAAATCTCTTCATCATTTTTTGGGGACTTAAAGGTGTGGGTTTTGCTGGAGGCGCTCCTTTATAATTGATCACTTGCATGTGACGAGTCGCTTTTTGCGCCATCGCTGGATCTTCATTTTCCAAATTCACAAAGAGTTCCAGATAGGAAGTTGCGACGATGGGAATGCCATCTGATTTTTGATGTACATATACGGTTCGCGCTAAAGGAGCATTTGGATAGTTCCGATCTACGCGAAGATAAAATCCATTCGATTCGTTGGGATCATTGATCGGATCGGCAAGAGTGGCATTGATTTCAAAAATCAACTGATCTGGAGTTAAGAAAGGTCCAAATGTAGAAATTTTTTCCCCATAATGGTGTTTAAATTGGCTCACAAACGGAGCCAATGCAACTTTCGTCTTCCGATCCATAATCTGAGGATATCTAAAGGTGACAGTTTTAATTCCTTTCTCGTCCTCGTAGACGTGAGTTGTTTCTTTCTGTGATGGGGGAATGTGATAACCACTCATATGTCCCCGATAATGATGGGGAGCATATAAGTGTTCAGGCTTAAAAAGAAATACACTCCGAAAATCTTCAAGGAACTCTTCTAGATCAACTTGCAAGGCGCGGGTTTTTTGATTGCACATGGAAATCATTTTGGAGAGCGATTTTAGAGAGGCTCGCAAAAGAGCTTCTTCTGGGGAATCAGCAAGACAGATATGCATTGCAAATGAGGAAGATCCTATTGGTTTTTGATAGCGATAAACGCATTTTTCAAACACTTTTGAGAGAAAATCAACGAGAGTCTTGGCAGAAACTAGACCTCTTTTTAAAGCCTCTGGAAGGATCCATTCCATATAGAGGGGCAGTTTCGGATCTTGCAGCCAGGAAAAGAGGGCGGAATCGAAATCTGGTTGGCAGATCCAAGATAGAGGCACATTCTGTTCCAGGACAAAATATGAAAGAGCATTTCCCCGAAGTTTTTGTCTGGCAAATTCAGGAGAAATTTCATTGATAAAATGCAAAAGAACGCGTGCAAGAATGGGAATTTTTTTACGGTCTTCCATTAAAGCAATCAACGGATCGACAAATTTCTCAGACAATTTTCTGTTCTTATTTAACAAATAGGCATGAAGCGAACTGGACCCACTGAATAGAAAGTTTCTGAGTTTTGCCCATTCGGTTGGATGAAACCGTTGTAAAGCAGAAAGAAATTGTCCGCTTGCTTCGAATAGCTCTTGTTGATGTGCCTCAGTACGAACCTTCCCATTTTCATCGAAAAGAAATGAGACGAATTTGCCCATGGGTTCGATTTCTTGAAGAAGCTCTTGTTTAGACGATACTAAAAGAAGAATCATACACACCGTCTTCTTGGAAGATACGCAGGGGTTCAGTCTGCTTCCCTGGAATACTTTTGGGCCCGTCTCTTCTGGAGGCTCTTGTTTCATGATCGATGCACTTGCCAAATATTGAATGCGCCTCGTCGAACTCAGAGTCGGAGATGCGTTCACTGGACTCCCTAGAGGAGATCTCATCGTTTTGAAAGGCGACCCTCTATATTCGGGATTTTCTAACGATCTTTTGGGTGAGCTAACATATAGTGGAGGAGGTGTGATGCTTGGTCCCATATTTTTTCCCCTCTGTTTTGATATGGAGAAATGCTTGGGTATAACCCCAAGGGAAAAATATGGAAAAAGACTTTTTAAAGATCAAGTAATTATTTCTTAAAGGGAAGCTAACGCTAATCACTTTCGATCCTAATGGAAGGCTTTCCATTTTTTGGAGAAGCGTCTGAATTTGATTTTCTTGAAGGCAAGTTCCATAGAGATAGACAACTGTTGCAGAAGAAAAATCAGCCATCTCCATGTTTTTTCGCTCAAAGAATAGATTCTTCACCCGAAAAAGAGATTTTAAGATCCGCCCAAAGAACACAAACTGAGGAACCCATTCAACGCCTGTGGTCTTACATCCCACAAATTCAGCGATCCAGAAACACCCCTTTCCCCTCCCAGATCCGAGTTCAAGCCACCGATCCTGCGATTCAATGCCGCACTCATCGACAATCTTCTGTAGAGAGGAAAATGGGGTCTCTCCATAAGCGTACACATCTTCTTCCCCTCTTTTTTGAAGAAACTTCCGACACACGCGGTAAGGATTCGAAAAGAAGGAAAAAAATCCAAAAGAGAGATCGATTAGGGCAAAGCGGGGCTTTTTGTAATAGCGCCTCATCGTTTGGAGCTGTTCGCGCAAGAGCCACTTTTTAATCGCGAAAAGCTCACCAATTGACATAAGTGCCGATATCGATCGGAAGGAAGAGATCAAAGGGAGTTTGTGTTTCTTGCATCGCTAGATAAAGATCATAGGGAGGCTGATCTTGGGTCTCGTCGGAAAGGCGGAAAGTCTTCCAATGCATCCCTAGGCTGAAACGGGATTTGACCTGGATATGGATCTGAACCGCTTCAAAAGGATTGATATGGACAGGCTGCATGAATTTTTTAGGGATGTAGGCTCCGATCGGGATCAAGCTCAAGTCCATATGTGTCCAGCGTTCGCCAATGCTTCTAAAATCCTTTTCATTATACCCAGTATCTCCAGCGAAATACAATGTTTTAGGAGATTCTTTTGTTTCCAAAACAAATCCATTCCAATGGGTTTTGTCCCGGTCCCAAAGAGTCCTGCCGGAAAAATGCTGCGTAGGGACTGCTGTGATCTTGCAAAAATCATCTTCATAGTTTTGCCACCAGCCAAGCTCGACCAAAGAAGTAATTCCCCGTTTTCTAAACCAGGGTGAAAGCCCCTCAGGGACAATCCATTGGATTTGGGGATGGAACTGTTGGAGAATTCGGATGGTTTTGACATCGAGATGGTCGTAATGATTATGGCTAATCAAGACTTTATCGATACGGGGCAAGTCTTCCAATGATATGGGCGGTTCATGGAGCCGATGCAATCTAGGGATGGGTATCGGAGAACAATATGAATCCCAAACCGGATCTGTGAGTATGCATTGGCCTCCCACCTCGATCAAATAGGTGCTATGCCCAATCCAGACAGCGGAGGGTTTGTTTCTTTCAAATGGTTTTGGAACAGCGGGATAGACAAAACCCAATGGCACAACAGTTGATGGATGAAGTTCATCATAATAGCCGATCTTCCAGAGAAAAAAATTCCAAAGCGTACGCTTTGAATCCTCAATATGAGGATTGATAAAATGTTTTGATTTCATATTTCGCAACATAAAGATTTTAGATTTATCCTCAACAAAAGAGTGTGGTTAATTCGTGATGTATTTAAAGATCAGCCTCTTAATAATTGAATAGTTCAAAGTAAGATTTTTAAGAGCTTTTCTGTTATAGTAAGTTTCAATCCCATTTAGATATTTTTTATGGAAAATTCAGGCACCCTTACACGTTATCCTGTGGGGAGCATCAGAGAGCTGTGGTCTATTTCGCTCCCTCTGATGATCTCTACTCTTGCAACCCTGTTCATGATCTTCACTGACAGGATCTTTCTCGCCCGTTATTCTATCGAGGCGCTGAATGCTTCTGTCAATGCGGGAACGCTCGCATGGGCTTTCATGGCGGGGATCGGCATGATCACCGCTATGTCTGAAGTATTTGTCGCCCAATATAATGGCGCCAAACACTATAACCGTTTGGGAATCCCCGTTTGGCAGATGATCTGGTTTTCTGCCTTCTCCTTATTGTTCTTCATTCCTCTGGCTATTTGGGGGGCTCCAGCAATTTTCGAAGGCGACCGCCAAGCCGCACAAGAAATTGTCTACTTCCGATGGCTCATGGTCTTTGGCCCAAGCTATGCTCTGATGACTGCATTTGCTGGATTTTTCATTGGAACAGGCAAAACCAAAATCTTGATCTTGCTAGCCGTTGTGGCCAATCTGATCAACATCACACTCGATTGGATTTTGATCTTTGGCGTTCCCGGACTCGTCCCTGAAATGGGTATCCAAGGAGCGGCTATCGCGACTTGCTTTGGATATCTCTTTGAATCAGCAGCATTGGCCTATCTTTTCCTAAGAAAGGAAAACCGGACCCGATATGGGACTGGGAATTGGCGCATTTCATGGGTCGAGATGAAAAAATGTTGGAAAGTCGGCTTTCCTCAAGGCATTTTCTGCGCGCTTGAAGTTTTCGGCTGGGCCGTCTTCTTCTGGATGATGACTGGAATGGGAGAAAAACATATCACGATTTCGAGCATCTGCCAAAGCTTTGCGATTTTACTCTCTTTTTTCTGCGAGGGCTTAAGCCGCGGCGCTGCAGCAGTAGCTGGCAATCTCATTGGAGCTAAGAGACACGAATTGATCCATAAAGTTCTCCGATCCGGCTTTATCCTCTTAATCCTTTTTTCTTTAGCTACTTCGCTTTTTTTAGTCGTGGATCCTGAGGATACTTTAAGGGTTTTATTCTTTGAGCACTTCAATCATTTAGGAACTGCAGAGGGGCTCGATCCTTCTCTATTAAGCTCATTGAAGATCTGCATGATCTTCACCTTCATCTACATGTTTTTCGACGGACTCCGCTGGGTTTTTTCGGGACTTCTCGTCGCTGCGGGAGACACTGTCTTTCTCCTGATCTTCGGATCTTTGTCCGTTTGGATCTTTTTGCTGTTCCCTGTCTATATGATCGTTGTGAGAAACGCCCTTGCCGTCGAATATGCCTGGGCCCTAACAATGGGTTATTCCGCTCTTTTCTTTCTGGTTTATTGGATCCGGTTCCGCCAAGGCTCCTGGAAAAAAATCGACCTTATTACGGCTGGGGATAGTAAAAATACATGTACGCTTGCTGAACAGCCCGATCCCAAGCTTGCTGATCAATCCGAGTAATCCGGTGATCATCGCAACAATAGGTTTGACCGTCCATCTTCAAATAGGCCTTGTAATGGCCGCTATTCGGCGTGTTCCCTTCATGGACCAATATGGCAGTCAGATTGTAATTCTGGGCAGGCCCATTTACAGGTTGAATGAGGAATACTGCAGGGGCAGTGATGGGGTTTTGCAATTTCACACTGCGCCATCCCATGCCTGGGAACCACTCGGGCAGAAGCCGGGTCAGCCAGCTTTGAGTAGGTCGAACGGAGGCAAAACGTTTGACTTGGAAGCGAAGCGCGGGCGGCGCTTCTAGAACATTAAATCTACGCTCTAAAGGTTGGTAGCGCTCTCTTTGCCCATTGATATTATCTTGAAAAATCCAATCTTCTTGCTTGGGAAGATTCAGCCTTTCCCGCAAATGATTCTGGAACATCCTTAGCAAATTGGGACGACTATTGTTTTGATCCATTTCCAATTGGAATCCCCAGGTATATTCATCATTTCGTATGATTCCATCCGGAACGCCTGCAATGGGAACAGCTCCCTCAACTCGGTATCGCGTCTCCACTTCAATATGCATTTTCTGAGCATTGGGAAGAATGTCGAAAATGGGCGTCAGAACTTCTGCTGCATCGAGCTGTACACCCTGAGAAGGATTAATCGCTTGGGCAATACGGCTTAAGATCAAACGGATTGTTTGCGAATTCGCATTGACGAACGCTCGATTCTGCTGGACAGTTTGTTCATATGCCCCCAAGAAATTGCCAAGATGGGGCTGAAGGATCAGAATTTTATTATATACATCCCGGAACTTGATCACTTCATCACGGAAATTATCACCCGCAGGATTGTAGTCTGCGAGAAAGCGAGCAAAAGCATTTGGAACTGGTTCATGAGGATCTTGGGCAGCGAAAAAGTCTCGGAATGCTTGAATGAGTTGAGGCCGGAGTGCATATGGAGCTAAATAAAGGATGAAGGCTTCTAATTCCAAAGGTGGCTGTGCGAGGAGGCTTTGTAGTGCTTGGGGCTCTGCATGGATAATTTGCATGGGAGCATTGACGCAACAGTTCATCCCCGCCCTAAAGAGCCCTCTAGGAGCAGTCTGAGGGAAATCAGCAGGCATTGGAGCTGCGAATTGGATCGGTCTTTCCATAATCTGCCGCAATTGAGAGGGAAGAGCTTCGATAGATTTACTAGAATTTCCTAGTTCCATTTGAAAAAAGAATGCGGAGAGCATAGCAGCTCCGATACCGATCATTGGCAGGGCGACAAAACTCCAAGATAGAGGAATAAGCACGGCGCTCATCAACAGGATCGATACAGTAAAAATAATGCGGATAGCGATTTGGACAATCGTGTGTAAAACAACTTTATGTCTAGATGTTAAACGACAAAAACCAGTTCGATGTATTTCATTCCGTTGATTCGGGTGAAGCCGATTCGCGCGTGAGTCATGTGGAAATGTATTCCCAGCTGGTTGTCTGGGTGCATTTTGAACAGCAGTCGCAGCCATATTTTATCCCATGAGGATGATGGGAATTGAATCAGTCAGTTCGCTTTCTCCACAGAACTGAATCGGTCCAGGAAAGCGATAGTGATCTTCAATTTCCCAAGATTTTCTAAAGCGCGTGAAATATACAAAAGGCGCTGCTTTGATGTCTACAAGCGCTTTTTGAATGACTGGTTTTTCCTGACCTCTACGCGTTTCGAAATGCATCAACTGGAGAATGGGAACGGCTTTGATGTGCCATTGATTTGGAGGTTTTTTAAGATTTTGCACCGAGCAGATCATGCCGGTTAGTTTTTCACGAATTGTCAATGCTGCAAGAATTCCGAGCGAATAACAATAGTTCGCATCGAAATTAGAAGGGAAGGCTGCGCGCCCTTCATATCCGAGAAAATGTTCTTGCGCAGAAAATTTCCCCTTATATTTTCCTTCTTTGGTCCGTTTCTTTAGCTCCTGAGTCACAAGTTCAATCAAAAGCTCTTCTGTTTCGATTTTTGAAACTTGGACATTCCCGTGAGGATCTCTTTCCAGCAAAAATTCCTTCTTGATCTTTTCCGGAAAAAGATCGAAGACCTTTTTATTCGCAGGAGAGAGAGAATCCACTTTATCCGTCCCCTTCGCAAGCAGCTCATTCAATTCGCGGATCAAGGCTTTGATTTCTGGGACAAATTCGATCAGCCCTTCTGGAATTAATATAACACCGTATTCTTTGCCCGCTTCTTTTCTTTTGCAGATAAGATCTGCGATTTCTCCAACAGTTTGATCGAGCCCTTTCCCCTCCTCTCCGATCAAAGCCATGTTGGGATGGGTGGCTAGCGCGCACTCCAGAGTAATATGAGATGCTGATCTGCCCATCAGCTTGATGAAATGGTAATACTTCTTGGCGGATAGAGCGTCTCTTGCGATATTGCCTATAATTTCCGAGTAGGTTTTACAAGCAGTATCAAACCCGAAAGAAAGCTCGATATCTTCGCTCTTTAAATCGCCGTCGATTGTTTTCGGAACGCCGATCACTCTTGTAGAACATCCTTTTTCCAGGAAATATTCCGCAAGGATCGCCGCATTCGTATTCGAGTCGTCTCCTCCAATAATCACTAAGCCATGCAATTGATGTTCCTGACACGTTTTTAGCGATGCGGCCAGCTGTTCAGAAGTTTCAATCTTCGTTCTTCCCGATCCAATGAGATCGAACCCGCCTTGATTCTTATATTGATCTACTGTCTTAGCGGTGAGCTCCTTCCATTTGTTGTCTACAATTCCAGAAGGGCCTCCCAAAAAACCGACAATGCTGCCGCCAAATTCTTTCAAAGCATCGCTGATTCCTACGATGACATTGTGCCCGCCAGCTGCTTGTCCCCCGGAAAATACAACGCCGATCTTCAGCGGTCCATTCCCCTGCCCTTTTCCTTTTTCGATCTTGTACGCCGATTGCCCAAAGGTCTTGGGAAATAGTTTTTTCAGCTTCTCATTCGGAGTTTTCGTCGTTGTTTCTTTCAAAACAACATGCTTCAAATCCTTCAATATATCAGGGACTATGGGCTGATATTTCAATCTCATCTTGTGCAGCGGACTAACAGTGTCAACATCGATCATTCGAGGTGCCTATTCATTTCTGAAAAAAAATTCATTATAAGAATGAGCATCCAAAAATGGAACATTTTTGAACTCAATACGTTTTTAGGGAAGTCTAAGTGAACAATATAAAATTACAGGATGCGCCTCGCTCTGCGAGGCTGGCAGGATAACCCACTCGCAAGCGAGTGGGACAGGATACGCCCGCCTGATGGCGTGCTGTAGGATAGTTAAGACAGGGCCACCGGGCTCGACCGAAGGTCGATGCTGCGCAGAAGGCGCAGTTGCAAGCTCCGCTTGCGCCCGGTGGCCTGGTTGTTTTTTTATCCTGCCGCGAGCATAGCGAGCGATCCTGCCGGCGAAGCCGATCCTGTTATTTTTGTCTTCTCTAGTAGTTGGGAAATTAGCAGGCGGTAGCGGCGGCGGAGATCTGAAGAGCCAAGCCACCTTCAGAGGTTTCTTTGTACATGGTCTTCATGTTCTTACCCGTTTCTTTCATGGCGCGAATGACTGCGTCCAAAGAAACAACATGTTCGCCGTCTCCACGGAGACTCAGGCGGGCGGCATTGATCGCTTTGATAGCGCCCATTGTATTCCGCTCGATGCAGGGAATTTGTACGAGACCAGCCACAGGATCGCAGGTCATCCCCAAATGGTGCTCCATCGCAATCTCTGCAGCATTTTCGATTTGAGCATTCGTACCGCCTAATACAGCAGTTAGACCGGCGGCGGCCATGGAACAAGAAACTCCAATCTCCCCCTGGCATCCCATCTCTGCGGCTGAAATCGAAGCCCCTTCTTTGAAAAGAACTCCCATAGCCGTTGCTGTGAGGAAAAAGGTCATGACAGATTCGTAATTGAAATCGGGAAGAAATTTTTGGCAATAATGGAGCACGGCGGGAATTACCCCTGCCGATCCATTAGTAGGTGCTGTCACTACGCGGCTGCCGCACGCATTTTCTTCATTGACTGCGAGAGCAAAAAGACTGACCCATTCCATAACAAGAATAGGATCTTCTGCAATGAGTGTTTCAGTATCTTGCAAAGCCTTGAAAAGTTTAGGAGCCCTTCTATGGACGCCGAGACCGCCAGGAAGCTCGCCTGAGGTTTTAATCCCTCTTTCTACAGAGTTTTGCATGACATTCCAGATCCGGAAAATCCCAGAGCGAAGTGTTTCTTTCGAATGAAGCGCTTTTTCATTTTCGAGCACAATTTGCCAAATCGCTTTTCTCTCTTTACGGCAATAAGACAATAGCTCCTCAGCTGTCTTATAAGGAAAAGGAACGGGCCTAACCACTTTTTTCTCGCTACCTTCAAGCGCCTCGTAATGATCAAGGACAAAGCCTCCCCCAATCGAATAATAGACCTGTGAGTGAAGCTGTTTTCCCTTTGAGTTAAAAGATTTCATGCGCATTGCATTGGAATGGAAAGGAAGCGTTTTCCCCCGATGGAAGATAATATCCATATCTGGGTCGAAAGGAATCGGTTGGCGTCCAAAAAGTTTTATCTGCTTTTCCTTCCTAATGGCTGCAATGAGATGAGGAATTGTATCGGGGTCTACGTTTTCTGGAGTCTGTCCTTCCAGGCCTAATTGAATGCCGGTATCTGTAGAATGGCCTTTTCCTGTCATCGCCAGGGAACCATATAGTTCAATCTTGATCGAGGCCGTTTCTTCAAGGAGTTCTCTTTCCTTGAGCTCTATCACAAATCTTCGAGCAGCCCTCATTGGACCTACTGTATGGGAACTAGATGGTCCAATACCAATTGTGAAGATTTCAAGCGTGCTAATTGTACCCATACAGCCTCACATAATAAGGGATAATTTTTAACCCATCGAACTAAATTAAAGCAAGAAGAAAGATAGATGTTTTTTTAATAAAGTAAACAAACAGAGGGTTGTTCTTGAAAGTTATGAGGGATCGGTGATATACCCGATCTTTTGTTATTTCTTGAATTTAGGATTTTATGACAGTCGCATGCGTAATTCCTGCCAGATACAATAGCTCCCGTTTTCCCGGAAAGCTTCTCGTACGCGCAGCAGGGAAAACAATCCTGCAGAGAACCTTTGAGAGAGCCTCAGATTGCCCCGATATCGACGAGCTCTATGTAGCAACCGATGACGAAAGGATCGCCAATCACGTTCAAAGCCTTGGCGGCCAAGTGATCTGGACATCTCCAGAATGTAAAAATGGGACGGAAAGGATCATTGAAGCTCTCCGCAGCCACAGTAGGTTGCAGCAGGCATCTATCATCGTCAATCTGCAAGGAGACCACCCTTGCACAGAACCTGGGACCATAGGCGCGATTATCCAGAAGCTGAAATCTGATAAAGAAGCGGTCATGTCCACAGCCGTAACAGCGATAAAAAATATTGAGGACTTCCAGTCCCCGCACATTGTAAAAGCTGTCTTCGATCGCGAAGGGAATGCTCTTTATTTCAGCAGATCGCCAATCCCCTATTCTCGAGATCCTTCTTCTTTGGGATATGCGCATATTGGCATTTATTGTTTCCGGCGTACTTTTTTGCTCTCCGATCTAGGCGCCGAACTGACGCCTCTGCAAAAATCGGAAGATCTGGAACAACTAAAAATTTTAGAGCTTGGCCATAGGATTAAAATCGCCATCGTTGACGAAATTCCAATGGGAGTCGATACTCCGCAAGACCTTGTAAAACTCGAGAAATATTTATGTCTATTAAGTACATCTTCGTAACAGGCGGTGTCGTCTCTTCGCTGGGCAAAGGGATTACAGCTGCATCCATTGGGATGCTCATGGAATGCCGCGGGATCAAAATCGCCATGCTCAAATTGGATCCATATTTGAATGTGGACCCAGGGACGATGAACCCATTCCAACATGGAGAAGTGTACGTTACAGACGATGGAGCTGAAACAGACCTCGATCTGGGGCATTATTATCGGTACACCCACTCCCCTCTTTCGCGCGCTTCCAATGCGACCTCAGGCCAAATTTACGATACCGTCATCAAAAAAGAACGGAGAGGCGATTACCTCGGGAAAACCGTACAAGTGATCCCACATGTGACCGATGAGATCAAAAGCCGCATCCTCGCCTGTGCCAACCAGGAAAAAGACATTCAAATTGTGATCGTCGAGATCGGAGGAACTATAGGAGATATCGAATCGCTCCCCTTTCTAGAAGCGATCCGACAGTTCCGCTACGAAAGGCCGAAAGACTGTATCAATATTCATCTCACGTATGTTCCCTATTTGAAAGCCGCCGGCGAAGTGAAGACCAAACCGACGCAACATTCTGTCCAAGCCTTGAGAGAAATCGGCATCATTCCAGACATGATCCTCTGCCGCTGCGAAACAGCTCTTTCCGAGGATATAAAAGCCAAAATTTCCCTCTTTTGCAATGTGCCTCAAGAAGCAGTGATCGATGAAAAAGATGTGAGCTTCAGTATTTACGAGGTCCCTATCGAACTTCACAATCAGGGCCTAGATGGAATGATTTGCAAAATGCTCGGCCTCAAAGCGGAGACTCCCGATCTTTCAAAGTGGGAAAAAATGCTTCATACTGTCCTAAATCCCAAAGGGAAAGTCGTCGTCGGCGTCGTCGGAAAGTATATGGACCATCAAGACGCTTATAAATCTGTTTTTGAGGCGTTGCACCACGCGGCGATCTCTGCAGGAGTAGACCTTGAAATCCGCCGATTTGAATCTGACCGGATTGTAGAAAACGGATCTGTGGAAAAAACGATCGGTGGCTGCGATGGCTATCTAGTACCTGGCGGATTTGGCGAGAGGGGCTGGGAAGGAAAGATCCTCACTGCCAAATATTGCCGCACTAAAAATATCCCTTATTTCGGGCTATGTCTTGGTATGCAGGTAATGATCGTTGAATTCGCCCGCAACGTACTGGGCCTCGATGGGGCTCATTCGACAGAGGTCGATGTCAACACCGCCTATCCTGTCATTTCCATGCTGAGCGAGCAGAAAAAAATCAAAAATTTGGGCGGGACGATGCGTCTCGGCGCCTATCCTTGCGAAATAAAAAAGGATACGCTCGCTTTTCAATCTTATAAAAAGAAGCTGATTTCTGAACGGCACCGCCACCGTTATGAATTCAATAATCAGTATAAAGCCATTTTCGAAGAGAAAGGAATGGTTTTCTCAGGCGTCTTGGAAAAAGAGGACCTTTGCGAAATTTCAGAAATCCCCTCTCATCCCTGGATGCTCGGCGTTCAATTCCATCCGGAATTTAAATCGAAACCTCTCGATCCTCATCCTCTTTTCCGCGATTTCCTCCTTTCATTAACCCTTACACATAAGAATAAAGAATGGGCCGGATCGCCGCGATTGACTACGGCTTAAAACGGATAGGCATTGCCCTTTCCGATGCGAATAAAAAAATTGCGCTTCCTCTAACAACAGTAGAAGGAGGGAAAAAAGCCATAGCGAATATTTCCGCAGCATTGAAAGGAAAAGAAATTGAAATGATCCTCATCGGCCTTCCCCTTCTCATGAGCGGGAAAAAAGGAGATATGGCCGAGTCTGTTGAAAAATTTGCGAAATTGCTCGAGGCCCACTTCAATATTCCTGTCGTTTTAAGAGACGAGAGACTCTCCAGCAAGCATGCAGATGCTGGGTTAAGAGAGATTTCTTTGAATCGAAAAGAGCGAAGTGAGAAAATCGATATGGTTGCAGCAACATTCATGCTGCAAAGTTATCTAGATCAGTTATGACAATTTGCGCTCCCTATATTTCAGCTGAAGAACTCTATGGCAAACTGAAAAGGATTGCTGTAGACAATCCCCTATGCGCATATACCTATGAAAGATGCTGCTCTCTCGCACCTGTAATCAATGACATTCTCGAGCTTAAATTTGATAAGAACGCTCTCATTCTAGCCCATGCCTATGTCCATCCTGATATCATTTACGGCGTTGCAGATCATGTTGGAGATTCTTACGGACTTGCAAAAAAAGCGCGGTCAACAGACAAAGAGATGATTGTATTCCCTTCTGTCCGTTTCATGGCGGAAACAGCCAAAATCTTATGTCCTGAAAAGATAGTGATCGACCCAAATCCAAATGGGGGCTGCTCTTTGGCAGACAGCATCACTGCTGAAGATGTCTACCGCCTTCGGGATCGGTATCCCAACCATACATTTGTCTGTTATATCAATACGACAGCCGCTGTAAAGGCTGCTTGCGATGTATGCGTCACCTCTTCAAATATCTATCGGATTCTCGAACGGCTCCCCACGGACAAAATCTATTTTGTTCCCGACAGGCTTATGGGTGAAAATGCCAAAAATTGGCTGAAAAAAAAAGGGATTGATAAAGAAGTTTTAACATATCCAGGCACCTGCTATGTTCACGAGGAGTTCGAGCCTGAAATGATCGACCATCTTCGAAAGCAACATCCTGACGCTATCGTACTTGCTCATCCAGAGTGCAAGCCCGAAGTTGTTGCTAAAGCGGATGTTGTAGGTTCGACGACCGAAATGTATAATTACGTCATGAACCGCAGCCAAGAAACGAAGCCATTTTTGCTTTTGACGGAATGCGGCGTCGCTTCTCGTCTATCGGTCGACGCGCCGCAAGCCCGTTTAATCGGCGGCTGCACGATGTGCAAATATATGAGATCGAATAGTCTTGAAGCAATTCGGAGAGTCCTCCAGGATCCTCTCCCCTCACAAATCATCGAAATCGACGCTTCTATTTTAGAAAGCGCTCGTCAGTGTATCGAAAGGATGTTTGTCTATGCCGAGTAAAAAAGGGATCAACCCCCTCGAAGAACAGGGCCGTACTTCACGCAACATCGACCCGTGCATTTTAGTGATTTTCGGCGCGACAGGTGATTTGACGGGTAGGAGGCTCGCTCCAGCCATCTACAACTTGGGCCGCGAAGGCCTTCTTCCCCCCAATTTTGCCTGCGTCGGCTTTGCCCGTCGGGAAAAAAGCCACCAGCAATTCCGGGACGAACTGAAAAAGGACATCAACACCTTTTCCCGCGTGAAGCCTATCGAAGAAAAATTCTGGCAGAATTTCCAAGAACAGATTTTTTACCACCGCGCCGAATTCGACGATGACGCGGGATATGAATCCTTGGCCAAATTTCTCAAACAACTCGATAACCGCTTTGCGACTCGGGGTAATCGCGTATTTTACCTTTCGGTGCAGCCTAAGTTTTTTCCCGTCATCATCGAAAAGCTCCGCAAGCATGGCCTTGTCTATGATGCAGGGTCGGACAAATGGTCCCGCGTCATTATCGAAAAACCTTTTGGCCATGATACAAATTCCGCTGCCGTCCTCCAGAAGGAAATCTCTAAAAATCTCGCGGAATCGCAGATTTACCGCATCGACCATTATTTAGGTAAAGAAACGGTCCAAAATATTTTGGTTTTCCGCTTTGCTAATTCGATCTTCGAATCGATGTGGAATTACAAACATATCGACCATGTCCAGATCACAGTCGCTGAAGATATAGGGATTGGAACGAGGGGCCATTTTTTTGAAGAAGAAGGGTTGCTTCGCGATATCGTCCAAAACCATATGATGCAGCTCCTTTCTTTAGTGGCTATGGAACCTCCGGTCAATTTAAGCGCAGATGCTATCCGCGATGAAAAAGTCAAAGTTCTTCAATCGATCCGTCCTTTAACCCAGCATGATTTCGAACATTCTGTTGTCCGGGGGCAATATGGCGTTGGCTTCATCAACGGAGAAAAAGTGGTTGCCTACCGGCAAGAAAAAGACGTAAATCCCCATTCCAATATTGAAACTTACGCAGCCCTCCGGCTATTCGTCGATAATTGGAGATGGGCAGGAGTTCCTTTTTATTTGCGCGGAGGAAAACGGCTTCCAAAACGGGCCACAGAAATCGCGATCACATTTAAAGACGCTCCCGGCGTTCTCTTTCAACAGAGCGGGAAAAGGAACGATCCCAATGTTTTGGTGATCAGGATTCAGCCAGACGAAGGGATTTCGATGAAAATCAACTGCAAGGTTCCTGGACCTAACAGTCCTATCCAGCCTGTGAAGATGGATTTTCGCTACGGCTCCTATTTTGGCCAAGCGCCGCCAGAAGCCTATGAAAGACTCATCTGGGAATGCATTTTGGGAGACAATACTCTCTTCGCCAGAACAGACGAAGTTGAGCAGTCTTGGCGGATCCTCACCCCCATCTTAGAATACTGGGCTGCCCATATTCCAAAAGACTTCCCCAATTATACTTCGGGCTCTTGGGGTCCTCAAAAAGCGGATGAGATGATCGCTAAAGACAACCGTTCCTGGCGGATATTATGAGTCAGCAGCCTTTAACTCCTTCTCAAACTTTATCGAAAGTAGAGATCATCGATCCGGCTCAAATCGAACCGCAGCTCATCAAGATCTGGGAAGGCCTTGTCAAAGAAAACAAAATGCGGGCCAGTCTTTTCAATCTGATTGTCTATAATCATCTCCAATCTCCACGCACCGACTACATTCGGAGCATTATCCAAAAAGTGATTGAAAAATTCCCTTGCCGCATTCTTTTCATTTCTCATGATCCCGATGCCAGACAAACCTATCTGAAAACAGCAGTTTCTGTGGTCACTCCAAAAGATCCTGAAAGCACGATTGCCTGCGACCATATAGATATTGGAGTCGCAGGGCCTGATCTTGAACGGGTCCCTTTTCTCCTTCTGTCCCACATCATTCCCGATCTACCTGTCTATATCCTTTGGACTGAAGATCCCTGCAAAAAAAATCCCTTATTGCCTGCGCTTGCTAAAATCGCTACCCGGATGATTTTCGATTCAGAATCGGCAGATAGCCTTCTTCATTTCGCGCAAAAGCTCCTCGCTTTGCGTGAAACCGGCATTGATATCGCCGACCTAAATTGGGCCCGCACAGAAGGGTGGCGCGATTTGCTCACCTCAACCTTTCATTCCGCAGAGCGTCTCAAGCAATTGCATCAACTCTGCTTCATCCAAATTACCTATAACTCCCGCGAAACGGAATCTTTTTGCCATCTGAAAGTTCAAGCCATGTATCTCCTCGCTTGGCTGTCGAGCCGCTTGAAATGGAAATTCAGCAAAGCCTCTAAAAATCTGATCTTCCAATTCGAAACAACTCATCATAAAATAGACGCGCATATCCAACCGACTCTTTGGGAAAAATTGGGATCAGGCACCGTTGTTTCGGTCGAGTTAAAAACTGTAGACGAGCATCTTTTTCAATGCATGCGCCTTCCTCAGCAATACCATCGCGTTGGGATCCAAATCGCCACTCCCGAAAAATGCGATTTGCCCTATCAATTTGTTTTAGGACAGACGGCTACAGGCCAATCTCTCGTCAATGAGATCATAAAAAGAGGGACAAGCTCCCATTATATGGACATGCTGAAAGAACTCGTTGATTTAGACAGGAAAGACGTATGCTAAACGAAATCCAATCATGGGACGACCGAAGGGACTATATCATTGCGGGAAGCAAAGAAGATGCCATCGCATTCGCCACTGAACATTGGATCCATTCTGCAAAGCGGGCCATCCTCCATACAGGTCGTTTTGCCGTGGCCCTCTCCGGAGGTTCCACCCCCAATGCTATTTATAGCCTCTTGGGTCAAGATACGTCCCTCGATTGGTCTAAAGTCTGGCTTTTCTGGAGCGATGAGCGCAGCGTGCCGCCCAATCATTCCGACAGCAACTACCATATGGCCATGGAAAGCGGTTTATCAAAACTCAAAATTCCCCAGGGCCAAATTTTTCGCATGCATGCGGAAACAGAAATTGAAAAAAATGCTAAGGACTACGAAGAAAAAATAAAACATCATCTAGGTAAACATTTATTTGATCTAGTGATGTTGGGCGTTGGCGAGGATGGCCATACAGCTTCTCTTTTTCCCAATACCCGGGCTTTGGAAATCAAAGACCGCATTGTAGCAGCCAACGAAATCCCTGAAAAAAAGAATTGGCGGATGACCCTTACCTTCCCCTGCATCAACCAAAGCACCCATATAGTGATCTACGCCCTGGGCGCTAACAAACAGACGATTGTCCCTAAAGTCTTGGACGCAGCCATCATATCTCCCTTTCCAGCAAGCAGGATCGGAATTCCAGAACACAAAGCTCTCTGGATTCTCGACGATGAGGCAGGAAAATTTTTACTATAATCAAAAAATCATTTTAATTCACTTTAATGTCTATTTAATTCTAAAATATAAGCGAAATTAAAAGGGTAATTTTCAAAAAGGGTGATTTATTATGACTAGACCGGTTGGATCAAATCCTGCTGCTCCTGAGCAGCCAGCACCATTAGCAAACGACGGGGTAAAAGCTCCTCGATTCGCATATATTCGTCACAATATGGATTGGACTGAAAGAGTCCTTCAGCAAGAGGCTGAATCGACACTTTCCAAAGTCGTTAAAGTAATCTCTGTTGTTCTTTTAGCTCTAGTAGAAGCTCTAAAAAATATTGGTATCTTCATTGGGAACGCGGGGATTTTCGTTGCGAACCAATTACATAGCCTTGTTTACAAAAATGTAGAGGTCATTTCCCCAACTCCTCAAAGACCCACTCCTCCCTCTGGAGATGCGGAAACAGGAACTACAGTAGAAATGACAACGACTCCAGATGGAACTCAAGAAGAGCCTCATGCAGGTCCTGCTGCTGAAAGCGGAGATAGACCTCCTGCATTGTCTGTAGAAGAAGATCATTTGGACGCTCCAATTCCTTCTCCAGCCCATTCTGAAGAAGCAGAGCCGCTTTCTCCTGTCAGACAACCTTCTCCAGTTCATCAAGAAAGGCCGCCATCTCCTAAAACTGACTTAAGAGATCAGTCTGTTGTTATTGAAGATGTTGCAACAGAAGCATTAGGCTCTGGAGCTTCTTCTCCTGTAGCAAGAGCTCCTTCTCCTCGAGTGAGTGAAGAACCTCCAAAAGCGCCAGCTCAATCAATTGAAGAACTGCAAGCAAAATTCGAAGAAGCAGCCACTCATCTCAGCGCTACTTTCCGTCCAGGAGAAGCCTTCGATCCCGAAGCTCTCAAAACTGGATTGCAAGCTGCTTCTGAAGCCTTCGCCTCAATAGGACAAACAGATCCCGAGCTGCAAGAAATGGGAACTGGCATGTCAACCCTGATCAATCATCTTATGCAAGGTATTCCAGCAGCAGCCGAGCAACCTCAACCTTCTGCTGAAGCAGAAACTGAAGTTCCTGTTGCACCTGAAGTGAATACCGAAGAATCCGATGCAGCTATGAAAGAACTCCACACTGCTGTGGGAGAGCTTACAAGTACTCTAGCAGGCACTGCTTTGGATGCCATTTCTGAAACAGAAGAAATGATGGTTCAAGAAGCTTTAGAAGAACAATTTGCTTCTGTGCAGTCTGCACCAGCTCCTACAACTGTAGCGGTTGAAGAACCAGCAAAAGCTGAAGATGTCGAAGTTCAACAACCAGCTTCTGAAGAACCATTTAACCTAGCAGATCTTCTTCCTGTAGGTCTTGTTTCTTCTCCCGTTTCCTCTCCAAAAGCAGCTTCTAGACCCGCATCTCCAGTTCACGTGGCTCCAGCTGAACCAGAGACAGTTGTTTTAACTTCTCCGAAAGCAGCTTCTAGACCCGCATCTCCAGTTCACGCGGCTCCAGCTGAACCAGAGACAGTTGTTTTAACTTCTCCGAAAGCAGCTTCTAGACCCGCATCTCCAGTTCACGCGGCTCCAGTTGAAGTTGTTTCAACTTCTCCAAAAGCGGCTTCCACACCTGGATCTCCAGTACACGCGGCTCCAGTTGAAGTTGTTGCAACTTCTCCGAAAGCGGCTTCAGAGAAATCAAGTCCAAGATCTTTGGTCATTGATACAGCTCCTGCTCAAGCAGTAGCTGAGGCAGTGAAATCTGCTTCTCCGAAAAGCGAAGCTTCGCAAGCTTCTCCGAAAAGAGTTGGGTTCTCTTGGTCTCAGCCATCTAGCCCGGTTCATACAGATTCTCCACGATTCGCTTCAAGACCAGGAAGTCCATCAGGGAAAGTAGATCCAAGTATGTTGGTTCTTCCTCCAATGGCTGATATCCGCGTCGCCCCACCGATTCGCGATCTGATTCTTGAACTTGAACAACCTCTCCAAATCGGGGCAGAAGATGTCATCGGCGGAGATGACGAACTCCATTCAGGACATGGTTCAGAAGTCGATGCTGATGAACTCCGTGCAGGAGATCTTTCAGAATCTGTTTCTGAAATAGATCCAGATGAAGAGATTGGAAAAAGCGAAGTTGCTTCACAGGTAGATCCTGATGAACTCTTGGGAGAACCAGATTCTCCTGCAGCTAACGACGAATAAAAGTCGATTGTTGCAATTTTTTCTTAAAACAAAAGGCTCCTGAAAAGGAGCCTTTTTCATTGAGGCTATCCGTAAAGTCGGGTGAAAAAGATGTGAAGAGATTTTGAGATGATTTTTGACGACGAATGACCGAAATAAATATTAGAAATATTTACGAGGGCAGAGGCGCTAAAAGCACTCAAAAGATCCCACAGATTTTTCTCACCACTTTACGGATAGGCTCATTATAATGTTTTTTCTATGATAGTCCTAGGGATTGAAAGTACATGCGATGAAACAGGAGCTGCTATCGTCAAAGATGGCAAGCAGATCCTCTCGAACGTCGTCGCGTCTTCCGCCGATATCCATGAGCGCTATGGCGGGGTGTTCCCTGAATTGGCCTGCCGCCGCCACATCGATGCCATCATTCCTGTAATTGAAGAAGCGATCCAAAAAGCAGGGGTTGCCCCCTCGGAGATCGATTTAATCGCAGTGGCTAGGGGCCCTGGCCTTATCGGCGCTCTTTTGATTGGGATGAATGCCGCAAAAGGGCTTTCTATAGCCTGGAACAAACCCCTGATCGGGGTCAACCATGTCGAGGCGCATCTCTATGCTGCCATGATGGAGGCGCAAGACCCCCTCCCCTTTCCCGCCTTAGGCCTTGTTCTTTCTGGCGGACATACATTGATGCTCAAAATTTTTGATGTCGGCAGCTATGAAAAGATCGGGACGACAGTCGACGACGCAATTGGAGAAGCTTTCGACAAGATCGCCGCCCTTTTAGGACTTCCTTATCCGGGAGGCCCTCATGTCGAGAAGCTAGCCTTGCAAGGCAATTGTAAAGCCCATTCCTTTAGCGCGGGCAAGGTTAAAAAAAGCCCCCTCGATTTTTCATTCAGCGGACTCAAAACAAATGTTCTCTACGCAGTGAATGGACAGAACAATACAAAAAAGAATTCCCTCACGGATGCCCAGAAAGCCGATGTCGCCGCTTCATTTCAAGAAACTGCTTTGCGCGATATCGCCGATAAGGCAGCGCTGGCGCTTCAATCTTTCCCTTGTAAAGCTATTTTTCTCGGCGGGGGTGTTTGCAATAACAATCGTCTTAGAGCGTTATTCGCTGAAAAATTCCCTTCCATCCCCATCTATTGGCCCTCTGCAAAACTAACTTTAGACAATGCAGCCATGATCGCAGGGCTTGGGTATCATCAATTCCTTCAAAAAGGGGAAGGCGATCCTCTCGATCTAGAAGTTCAGACCCGCATTCCAATTGCGTAAAACCTTCCTTTTAAGCTAAACTCTATTGAAAAATATAGAGGGTTTATATGGCAAAAGGCGCACGCGAAACGATCAAGTTGAAAAGCACCGAATCGAATGAGTGCTACTGGACACGAAAAAATAAACGGAACACGACAGAGCGGATCGAATTGAAAAAATACGATTCTACCCTTCGTCGCCACGTGATTTTCAAAGAAGCGAAGTAAAATTTGTTTGAGCTATCTCTTGCGCTCAAATATTTGGTGCCGCGGAAAAAATCTCTTTCCACGGCCCTGATTTCTCTCATGTCTGTACTAGTCATCTCCCTTGTGGTATGGCTAGTCCTCGTCTTCCTTTCCGTGACTACCGGTATCGAAAAAAATTGGCTCCAAAAGCTCACGTCTCTCCATGCACCGCTGAGAATCACCCCCACGAATCTCTACCACTCTTCCTACTTTTACCAAATCGATAGCCTCGCCGCCGCTTCCAATTACACGTTGAAAACTATTGGAGAAAAAGGAAAGAGCCCTCTTTCCGATCCTTATGCCGTCGATGCCGATGCGGAAGTCCCTATTTTTTGGTCTAAGCCTGACCGCCTCTCTGACGGCACCCTTCGCGATCCTGTAAAAATGGCCATCAAAGAGCTCGCCGCATTGCAAAAAGAAAATCCCCGGCTTGCCTTTCAAGACTATGAAATCGGAGGAGCTCTTCTCCGATTGAATTTGCATCGCCCTGCAGATATCGGCGCGTCTTCTTCATTATCTCAGATGTCTTATCTACTCTCTCTGACTGAAGAAAATCCCCGGTTCCGCTCTTTAGTCTCCGAGCCTGTGCTCTCCGATTTGACCCGCATACTGTCCCAAGATCCCTTATCGCTTGAACATATGAAGATCGAGGAAGTCCGCACCCTTCCTTCATATCCTTTGCCTCGCTCATTCTTACCGCTCAATGTCCCTTTGCAAGTCTCTCTGCAAGATGGCAGAGCCCTTCTTCTGGATCAACCACAGAAAGAAGCTGCCTCTGTTATTTGGGATGGGAAAGAGCTCTATTTCCAAGGAACAAAAAATCTGCCTCTCTTCATCCAGCCCACTCTTTTCAAGGCTGAGATCACTTCGGATCAGCAGATACGCTTGACAGGGTCTATTCAAGGACATCCCATTACGGGAACCGTCCCTTTCAAACATTTAGAAATCACGAAAGGCTCTGCCCGCACCGAGTTCGATCAAATCCCTGCCCATCCGCCAGCCTGGGCTTATTTCGTAGATGGAAAATGCCATTTGCCTGACGGAGAAGAAACCTCCGTTCTTTTGCCCAAAAATTACCGCGATAGCGGCGCCGTCCTTGGCGATCGAGGCACCCTCAGCTACATCGCGCCCGGCGCAGCTTCTGCACAAGAACAGAGAATTTTAGTCCGCACAGCGGGCTTTTACGATCCTGGTATTCTCTCTATCGGCAATAAATGCTTGATTGTTCCCAGCTCCGTCACCCGTTCGATCCACACCTCAACCCAAACTTTCTCTCCTGACGGAACGCCGACGAACGGCTTTTTTGTTTGGACAGAAGACCTATCTGCTGCCCAGCACCTCAAAGACCAAATAGCAGAGAGGTTCGAACGGGCAGGAATAGCCACTTATTGGAAAGTTGCTACCTATGAAGAATTCGAATTTTCAAAAGATCTTCTCTTGCAATTTCAAAGCGATAGAACTCTTTTTCTCTTGATCGCTGCGATTATCCTCATTGTCGCTTGCTCCAACATCATCTCGCTTCTCGTCCTCCTCGTAAACGATAAGAAAAAAGAAATCGCCATCCTCCTTTCCATGGGAGCCTCATTCAAAAGTATCGCTGCGATTTTCGGATTCTGCGGTATTGCTATGGGACTTATAAGCTGTCTGCTAGGCAGTACTCTAGCTATCTTTACTCTCCACCACCTCAACCATCTCGTAGCCTTTCTAAGCGCACTGCAAGGACGCGCTGCCTTCAATCCTGCTTTTTTTGGCCAAACTCTTCCCAACCAATTTAGCTACGAGGCGCTCCTTTTTGTCCTCATTGCGACGCCGATTCTTTCTCTGGCTGCAGGACTCATACCTGCCATTAAAGCCAGCCGGATCCGTCCCTCTAATGTCCTGAGGTCGGAATGATCCTGAAAGCAAAAGAGCTCTCTAAATCTTTCCGATTTCCCCAAAAAGTCGATGTTCTGCGCGGCATTTCTCTCTCTGTTGCAGCCGGGGAATCGATCGCTATCTGCGGCCGTTCAGGAGAAGGAAAAACAACGCTTCTCCACATTCTCGGGACACTGGAAGAGCCTGATGCCGGTTCTTTGGAAATTGCAGGAAATCTCTCCACATCTTCCAATGCGGCAATCCTTCGCAACCGCCATATTGGTTTTGTTTTTCAGACGTACAATCTCCTCGAAGAATTTACGACTCTCGAAAATGTGATCATGCCATCGCGCATTGCGAGAAAACCGATCAGCCGATCCCGAGGTTTAGAGCTTCTCTCTTACGTCGGCCTTGAAAACCGCGCTGATTTTCCCGCGAAGTTCCTTTCGGGCGGAGAGCGGCAAAGAGCCGCCATCGCACGCGCCCTTTGCAATGATCCAGATTTAATCCTTGCCGATGAGCCATCCGGCAATCTCGATTCCGCAAACGCCCAAAAAATTGGGGAGCTTCTTCTCAATCTTGTCAAAGAAAAGAAAAAAAGCCTCATCTTAGTCACTCATGACATGGAACTCGCTTCCCTCTGCGATAAAAAGTACCTGCTTTGCGCCGGGACTCTTTCCGATAAATAAGAATTTCCTAGTTTTCATAGATTTTGTGGCGGAATAATTTCATCTCTATTATGTATATTGCCTTTTGCAAGAGGATGAAATATGCAAATCTTGATGGTGGGAACTGGATATGTCGGACTGGTAACAGGCGCTTGTTTCGCTGAAATGGGCCATATGGTTACTTGCCTAGATATCGATGCAGGAAAAATCAAAAACCTCCAAGAAGGGATCATTCCTATTTTCGAACCAGGCCTCGAAGAGTTAGTGAAACGAAACATCCATCATAAACGACTGAAATTTACCACCGATTATAGATCAGGAGTTGCTAGTTCTACCGTATGCTTTATTGGAGTCCCCACCCCATCCAGGGAAGATGGTTCCTGCGATACGAGCTATGTTGAAGCCGCAGCAAGACAGCTAGCAGAGCATATGAATGAATATCGTGTCATCGTGAACAAATCGACAGTTCCCGTAGGCACTGCATATCTTGTCGCAAAAGTCATCCGCGAAGAACAGAAGAAAAGAGGCGTTTCCGTTCCTTTTGACGTCGTATCAAATCCTGAATTTCTGAAAGAAGGCGCTGCCGTCCAAGATTGCTTGAAACCAGACCGCATCATCATTGGATCAGACCATCCTAAGCCTGCTGAAGTTCTGAAAGAGATCTACTCCGCTTTCACTTTAAGCCATGACCGAATTCTGCTCATGGACACCCTTTCTGCGGAAATGACCAAGTATGCAGCGAATGCGATGCTTGCAACCCGCATTTCTTTTATGAATGAGATCGCAGATATCTGTAAACGAGTCGGAGCGAATGTCAATGAAGTCAGAAAAGGGATCGGATCCGATACACGGATCGGCTATAGCTTTCTCTATCCCGGCGTTGGCTACGGCGGCTCCTGTTTTCCAAAAGATATCCGCGCTTTGATAGCCGTTGCAAAAGGCGTGGGTACTCAGCCGCTGCTTTTAGAAGCTGCTGACTCTGTGAATAATCGGCAGAAAAAAGTTCTGAGCCAAAAAATGACCAACTATTTTTCCGCGCGAGGAGGCCTGAAAGGCAAAACAATCGGAGTTTGGGGGCTCTCCTTTAAACCCGATACCGATGATATGCGCGAAGCTCCCTCTTTGACCTTTATAGAAGATCTAACTAAACAGGGAGCCCACTTGCGGGTTTTCGATCCTGTTGCTATGCCCAATGCCAGAAAGCTCCTTAAAGGCTATACAAACATCACCTGGTGCTCAGATGAAGTCGATGCCGCAGTCGGAACCGATGCCATCGCTCTTTTGACCGAATGGAAGCAATTCCGTCTTGTAGAACTGAAGCCTATCCGGGAAAGAATGAAGGGCATCGCCTTCTTCGATGGCAGAAATCAATACAAGCCATTGGACATGAAGAGCAAAGGTTTTGACTATATCGCGATAGGCATCCCTGACCAGCTTCAATAGTTAGCTTTCTCACAAAAGTTTACACTGTAAATTTGTTAGTAGATTGAGCCTTAGCAATAATTGTCCTTTTGGCTATACTTCCAGCTCCTAACTCATTGAGAAATTGTGAACGTCTTTGTCGATCCTAAAGAGCAACTCGAAAAGAGGCTGGACGAGTTAATCCCCGTCTCTACAAGTCCCCTCTACTCTGCTGCGCGCTATTCTCTTTTAGCCGGAGGGAAACGACTTCGACCTCTCCTTGTTTTTGCGGCCGCTTCCATTTTTGAGGCCGACCCTCTTTGCGCGCTCGACCCTGCCTGCGCCATTGAAATGATCCATACCTATTCCTTGATTCACGACGATCTCCCCTGCATGGACAATGATGACTTGCGAAGAGGCAAGCCCACTCTCCATAAAGTGACAACAGAGGGAATGGCCCTTCTGGCTGGCGACTATCTTTTAACATACGCTTTCGAAGTCCTCGCCAACGCGCCTAACCTATCGGAAAGACAAAAAATAGCTCTCATCCAATCTCTCTCATTGCGCTCAGGCGCTTTAGGAATGATCGGCGGACAAGCGATCGACATAGAATCGGAAGGAAAAATGATTTCCGAAGAGCTTCTTGTCCGGATGCACACGGGAAAGACAGCGGCTCTTCTGACAGCCTGCATGGAGTTCGGAGCCATCTGCGCGAATGCAAGTCCCCAATACTATCCCATCGTACAATCGATCGGAGAAAAACTCGGGCTTGCTTACCAATATCGGGACGATTTTCTCGATGCAACATCTACAACAGAGATTCTCGGGAAAACAGCCGGCGCCGACGCGGCAAAGAAAAAACCGACTGCTGTTTCCCTTTTTGGGTTTGATGAAATCCAAGAACGGGTGCGAAAACTCGAATCTTCCATCTCTGAAGAACTTAAGAAATTACCGAAAGGAGCTTTAGCTCTTCGCGAATTAATAGAAAAGATTCTCCAAAGAAATTCTTAAAGGGATTATACTCAAGTTAACCTATATTTGAGTTTGAGGATGGACCAATCTCTTTTCGACCAGCAGAAGACCATCACTCGTTGGCAAGGAACTCGCTCCCTAAAAGGAATCGATAAGCTCCAAAAACTTCGCGATACAGCGAAACATCACAAAGATAAAAAAGAATTTTTCCTTCCCGTGCGCCACGATCCATTAAAACGGATCTTCGATATCGCGTTCAGCGCGGCTTTTCTTTTGGCTTTTTCTCCTTTATTTTTGTTGATTTCACTGATCGTTTTATGCACATCGCCCGGACCCATTTTCTATAAGAGCCGCCGCCTCGGACGGGGTGGAAAAGTCATCGAGTGCCTGAAATTCCGAACGATGTACAAAGACGCAGAAGAACGGCTTCATCAGCTTTTAAAAGAAGAATCATTCAGAGCTGAATGGGAAACCTATCAAAAGGTAAAATCTGACCCCCGCATCACTCCTGTCGGACAATTTATCCGCAAGACATCTCTCGATGAAATTCCTCAATTCTGGAATGTCTTAAAAGGCGATCTCAGCGTGGTTGGCCCAAGGCCTCCTACTTTAATGGGACCTCAAGAGCATTTTCTGAAAGAAATCCGTCTTCTTTATGGTGAAAGAACACCTACAATCCTCTCCGTCAGACCAGGAATCACAGGCGTTTGGCAAATCTCAGGACGCAGTCAAATCCCCTTTGAACAGCGTTGCAAATTGGAAGAACAATACGCAGTGACTAGAACCTTTTGGCAAGATCTGATCTTGATCCTCAAAACAATCCCTGCGGTTTTCTTTTCCAGAGGAGCCTTTTAATGCCGGAGCAAATCCCGATTCTCGTAACCGGAGGAGCTGGCTATATCGGCAGCCATACTTGTAAAGCCTTATCTAAAGCAGGATTTATCCCTATCGCCTATGACAATCTCTCCACAGGTCATGCATATGCAGTGAAATGGGGACCCTTCGTCAATGGAGACCTCAACGACAAGGGTAAGTTAACAGAGACATTTATCTGCTATAAACCTAGGGCTGTTTTACATTTTGCTGCCAATGCCATTGTCGTCGAATCGATGGGGAATCCCGGCAAATATTATCGAAATAATGTCGGAAGCTCAATCTCTCTTCTAGAAGTGATGAACGAACAAAATGTAAAGGACCTGGTCTTTTCTAGCACTTGCGCGACCTATGGAAATCCCCAGTTCACTCCAATTACTGAAGAGCATTCTTTGAATCCGATCAATCCCTATGGTAGATCAAAACTGATGATCGAGCAAATGATTGCGGATTTCGAAATGGCCCATCGATTTCATTCTGTAAAGCTGCGCTATTTCAATGCCGCAGGCGCAGATTTGGATACCGAAGTGGGAGAGAACCATACACCCGAAACCCATCTCATTCCGACGATCATCCAGACTGCTCTGGGAAAGAAAGAAGAAGTTGTCGTTTACGGAACGGACTTTTCTTCTCGCGATGGCAGCGCTGTACGGGATTATATCCATGTACAAGATCTCGCCGATGCCCATGTCATGGCGCTCAATTGGCTGATTAAAGAACAAAAGAGCATGACTCTCAATCTCGGCACGGGAACAGGATATTCTGTTTTGGAGATCATCGACGCCGTCCATAAATTTTGCGGCAAATCGCTCCCTGTCCGTCTTGAAAACCGGCGCGCTGGCGAACCTGGAGTATTGACAGCTGACAATGCACGGGCAAAAGAAATTCTAGGGTGGACTCCCCGTCTCTCTGAACTTCCAATCCTGATCGAGTCTGCCTGGAAATGGCATAAATTATTCAATGAAAACGCACCCCTTCTCCGCTCTACTTTAAATCGTCTTGAAGAACAAAAATGTTGATATTGGCCACTCTTTTAGGAACAATCGCCTTGATCTTGCAAGGCATCATTGTTCCAACGCTTCCCTATTTGGCCTACGCACCAGTCATCTCCCTTTACATTCTTCGATGTTCTCTGAATAGAGCTCTTTGGGCTTCTGTCGGTTGCGGTGCTTTAGTCGATCTCATTTCCGATGATCCCATGGGGATCCATGCCCTGAACTATGCTCTGACTACAGCCATCCTCTACCGTTTCAGAAAACATTTTCTCTATGAACAACCGTTGCATTTAAGTCTTTTTGCAGCCTTTACCTCATCATTGAGCACTGCCCTTCATCTTTTGCTCCTTTTTCTTTTTGACAGAAGAATACCCTTTAACGGAAAATGGTTTTTTGCAGATCTTGCAGGATTGCCGGCCATCGATGCCCTGTACGCTTTTGTCTGGTTTGCGGCGCCTCTCGCTCTTTTCGTTAAAATCCATCGCATTTGGGTGTTGTTTTGGTTGAAAAAAAAGAATTCCAGTCCTTCTCCAACATCACATTGATTGCGATTGAGGCAGCGCTACAAGCAGGAGAAATCTTGCGGCAGGGCTTTGGAACCCACTTTGCCATTTCTTCCAAAGAAGGAAGGCACAATCTCGTCACAGAATACGATCACCTTTCAGAGAAGAACATCCTCGAATTCCTCGAACAGAATGTCCCTGGCTCTCAATTTCTCGCTGAAGAAAGCGGCGGCACTGGACCCAAAGGCGATCTGATCTGGATTGTCGACCCTCTCGACGGCACTGTCAATTTTGCCCATCAAATTCCCTTTTTCTCAGTCAGCATCGCAGCCGAGCAAAAGGGGGAGATCGTCTCAGGAGTGGTCTATCAGCCGATTTTCCATGAGCTTTTTGTCGCAGAAATAGGAAAAGGAGCTTTTCTCAATGGGCAAAAGATCCACACTTCACCAGTAAAAACTCTGGAAAAATCGATCTTGGCGACAGGATTTCCTTATAACCTCGCCGAAAATCCCTTTCATTGCATCGATCATTTTATCGATATTTTACGCCTAGGCATCCCCATCAGAAGAATGGGTTCGGCAGCCATCGATATGGCCTATACCGCAGCGGGGCGCTTTGAAGGTTTTTTCGAAGTGGAGCTCGGCCCCTGGGATTGCGCAGCAGGAAAACTCCTCATTGAAGAAGCAGGCGGCCAGATTACTACTTGGGATCAAAAACCATTCGACATCCGATCACGCGGTCCCATCTTCGCCTCGAACGGCCATATTCACGAAGCTGGCGCTGCAATTTTAACGAGAACTATACCCAAATGAATTCAAAATTTGGGAATATGACAAGGAGGCGCCCTGAGTTC
>CAZXVU010000004.1:25091-43236 GCA_964644465.1 uncultured bacterium | reverse complement strand
TTACAAAGAGCAAGGCCGGCCTGTCGTTGCCATCGACATCCCGCCCCAAGATATTACAGATGGCGTCCTGCAGCTAGTTGTTTCTGAGGCGCACATCGGTAGAATTTGTTTCACGAATGTGAGATTTTACAATGAAGAACAACTTGCTGATATGATCCGTCTTCAGCCTGGAGATCCCTTAGATACAAGAATCCTTTATGCCGATCTCGATTGGATGAATCGGAGCCCCTATCGGCATGCAGACCTTGTTCTTCAGCCAGGAGAATGTGAAAATACCACGGATATCCAAATCTCCATGTGCAACCGGTTCCCTTTCCGCATATACACGGGGGTTGACAATACGGGAAATCAAGTGACTGGTTGGAACCGTTGGTTCGGCGGCTTTTATTTTTCAAATATCTTCAGCCTCGACCATACGTTTGCTTTTCAAGGAACAACATCGAGCGATTTTGAGAAATTCTATTCTTATACTCTGAATTACGTAGCGCCTCTCCCTTATCGACATATCCTGATGTTCTTTGGAGGTTACTCAAAAGTCCATCCAGAAATTCCCGGATTTCATTCTACTGGCGAAAGTGTTCAAGCTAGCGGACGCTACCAAATTCCCTTTGGTTCTTCCGGACAAGGTACTCTCCAAGAATTTATCATCGGCCTCGATTATAAAAACACCAACAACAACCTCCTCTTCTTGAGTGCTGGAGAAATTCCGATCATTACCAAGCGTGTTGAATATCTCCAAATCATGCTCGGATATAACCTTGGCAAATCTTTCAATCGCAACACTCTCAATATGAGCCTGCAACTCTTTGGATCACCCGGCAAAGTATTCGACGATTCCTCAAACGCTAACTTCGAAGCCCTCCGTCCAGGTGCGAAAAATTTATATCTCTATGGGAGATTCATGGCCTCCTTTATTCATGCCTTCAAGAATAGCGCGGAACTGTATCTCAGTGAACAAATCGAGCTTTCCACCAATGCCCTGCTTCCTGGTGAAGAAATGGGAGTTGGCGGCTACGATACAGTGCGAGGCTATCGCGAACGGGAAGTCAATGGAGACAACGCCTGGATCGGCACCTTCGAAATTCGCTCTCCCAAAATGGAAGTGTTTAGTCCAGCCTGGTGCAGCAAAAGATACCGCGATCAACTCTCTGTACACGGCTTTTTCGACTATGCCTTTACTTCAGAAATCCACGCCCAAGTCGGCGAAGATGAAAAGCAACAGCTCATGAGCGTTGGCGTAGGCGGCCGCTACGCACTTGATACCATCGCCTCCTTCCGCATCGATTGGGGACTGCGTCTTAAAGATACTCAATTTGAAGAGGCTTGGGGATCCAAAGTCCACTTCGGCCTCCTCGTCGGCTATTAGGGCTGGCTGCGGCTTTGATAAATTGATCTTCCTCGTCGGCCCTATTTACTTAAATAGAGGCACTCCTCGGTCAGAACGCTCACTTCATTCGCTTCAATTTCTCTTTGCCTCGCTCAGCCTCGGACCGCAAACTGCGTTGCGGACTATGTAAAGCGGCTTTACATTTGCGAAGTTTCCTTTATTTAAAATAAATTTTTCCTATAACATTTTTTAAAAAATAGGAGGGCTTATGAAGAGACTATTGATCCTTTTTGTGCTTTTTAGGACGATCGCGATAGAGGCATTCGTGGTCACTATCTACCCAAACGTGCAAGTTTTGTCTGAAAATCCCAGGATCTATCTGATCGAAAACTTTCTCACGCCTTATGAATGCGACCATATTGTCAATGCAGCAAGAGATCAGTTGGCTAGATCTACTGTTGTCGATCAGCAGGGAGGGAGCAGCTTTGTTCATAACGCGAGGACGAGCCGGGGGATGTTTTTCCCGCAATTCCCGCAAGATCCCATATTGCAGGATATTGAGAGAAGGATCGCAGCATACACCCATATTCCGGTCGAAAATGGAGAAGGGCTGCAAGTGCTCCATTATGGAGTTGGAGGAGAATATCAACCCCATTTTGATTGGTTTGATCCCTCAATGCCAGGGAGTGCAACTCATATAAATCGGGGAGGGCAAAGAATCGCTACCTTGATTATGTATTTGCATACGACGGAACAGGGCGGCGAAACGATTTTTCCTCGCGTCAACGTCAAAGTAAAGCCCATCAAGTGCAATGCGGTCTTGTTTTATAATTGCTTGCCAGGCGGACAGGAAGACCCGCTTTCGTTACATGGGGGAGCTCCTGTCATTAAAGGAGAAAAATGGATTGCTACGAAATGGCTGCGACCAGGTGCTTTTCGTTAACTATTCAATTTCATAGGGAGGAGTGATCAGCCTCTTCCCGTTGAGAGCATTCCAATAGCTTGTCATCTGGGATCCATCGGGATTCTGTACGACGATGCTATAGACAGGGAGGAAGATCTCCGTAGTTTTGCGGATGGCGAAATCATTGCCGAATGCAGCTTTAGCAATGGTTTCAATTTGAGTAGAACGATAGCGCTTTTTCACGCGAAGAGCGTGTTTTGTAGGTTTAGTGACCAGCCATTGATCGAGCTTGGTTTCTGGGATCACTTGCAGCTTCGGATTCTGCAAGTGGAGACGGTACGTATTGCCTGTCTGGACAATTAAGCTTTTTTTACGGCAATTGTCGACCCAAGTATCGAGGACATTGTTTTCAATATTCAGGAATTTAGAAAGGCCATCCCTATCCCATGAGCCGCCGCGTGCTGCAAGAGCGTTGATGATTTTGAATTCTTGGCGGCTGGCGTTGGAAGCGATGCAATCGGTGAAACCATGGGTTTTTTCCCAGGTTCCCGTATTGATTACCATTTCCCCGTCGACCAAGCCCCAGAGTATGACTCCCTCGCCTGTTTTTTCTTGGGTCCGGATGTATTTGACATCCATGAGAAGATAGGGGACGAACTTTAAAGTAGGCTCGAGAAAGACATGGTCGCCATCTTTGAGCAGCTCTTTCCGATGAGCATCCATGATCGTTTCCGCTGAATAGCGCACTTCCAGAGTCTGAAATGTTTTCGAACTCAGGAAATCTTCGACTTTAGATCGGAATCCTGGAAAATATATCCAAGACCAAAAGGCCCCAAGCCCGATAATCAGGCAACCGAGCAGAAGAGTTATAGCACGCATATTCATACTCCCTAACGTCCGTCCTTGTAGCGCAAATTTCTTTTTGCTGCAAACTAGTCTTTCATAGAGAGAAGGAATTCCGCATTGGACGCTGTCTTTTTCAGACGGGCAGTCAAGAGATTCATCGCATCGGCAGGCGTGAGGTCGGCTACGCCTTGACGGAGGAGATAAATCTTTTCGAGTTCCGCTGGATGATAAAGAAGCTCTTCTTTTCGAGTTCCGCTCTTGATCACATCGATCGCTGGCCATATACGGCGGTCAGCCAATCTGCGGTCAAGGACCAGTTCCATGTTGCCAGTACCTTTGAACTCTTCAAAGATCACTTCGTCCATACGAGAACCGGTATCGATCAGGGCTGTTGCAATGATCGTGAGAGAGCCGCCTTGTTCCACATTTCGAGCTGCTCCGAAGAAGCGTTTCGGCTTGTGGAGAGCATTGGCGTCGACACCGCCTGTCAGGATTTTTCCTGAATGAGGCTGAACGGTGTTATAAGCGCGTGCGAGGCGGGTGATGTTGTCGAGAAGAATGACTACATCGTAGCCACACTCAACCATACGGCGGGCCTTCTCGATGGCCATCTCAGCGATTTGAACGTGCCTTTCAGGCGGCTCGTCGAAGGTAGAAGCGATTACTTCCCCTTTGACGGTGCGGATCATGTCGGTCACTTCTTCAGGGCGCTCGTCGATGAGCAGGACCATGAGTGTAACTTCAGGATTGTTCGTCTCAATCGCATTCGCGATGTTCTGCATCAAGATTGTTTTGCCGGACTTTGGAGGAGCAACGATCAAAGCGCGTTGTCCTTTTCCAATTGGAGCGGCTAAATCGAGAACGCGGGTAGAAAGCCTTTCTCTCGTTGTTTCCATGACGAGGCGCTTGTCGGGATAAAGAGGAGTCAGGTTTTCGAACAGGACGCGGTCGCGGGTCTGTTCAAATGTTTTTCCGTTGATCCGCTCGACCTTAAGCATCGCGAAGTATTTTTCTTTATCTTTCGGCGCCCGGATTGATCCGAAGAGCGTATCGCCTTTGCGGAGATCGAAGCGGCGGATTTGCGCTGGCGAAACATAAATATCTTCAGCGGAAGGGAGGAAGTTGTAGTAAGGAGAGCGGAGGAATCCGAATCCATCAGGAAGGACTTCGAGAACTCCCTCTCCGTAGATGACTTCGTTGGGTCTGTCGGAGATTGTTTTGACAATTTCAAAAACAACCCCAGACTTTGGAAGAGAAGCTGTATGTTTGAGACCGATATTGCGGGCGTAATTTTGCAGTTGGTCGATATTCATCCGCTGTAAATCGGCAATCTTTGTGACGGTCTCAAAATCCGGCGGTCGGGAATTTTGTTCAGAATTCTGGTTTTCAGTTTGCTGATCTTGATGATTCATCATGGAAAGGAGGCTCCGAACTTAAGGTTTTTTGTGATGGATGATTCGGTCCAGCTCGATAACTTTTTTCTTCAAGTCTTCAAGAGAACCATTATTGTGAATTGTATAATCTGCTTTAGCTGATTTTTGATGGGGCTTTAACTGCCTGCTCATGCGTCGATCGTATTCCGTTTTTTGAAATCCCGCTTTCTCAAACCGCTTTTTTGCTAATTCTTCATCGGCTAAGACAGCGACTACCACGTCGTAAAACGAATCTCCCTGAATCTCGTACAGTAAAGGGATTTCCACCACAAAGGACGTATATTTGCCTTCGCGACAGGCTTGGCCATAGAGTTCTTCAATCTTTCGAAGAACGGCCGGATGGAGCAACCCTTCTAACTGCTCAAGTTGTTTCGGGTCTTTAAAAACCTTATCAGCAATGATCCTACGGCTGATCTTTCCATTTTCAAGGATATTTGAGCCGAATAACCGGATGATTTGCTGACCGAGATCGGTGTTAGGTATTAGGAGCTCGTGGACTAATGCATCCGCATTGACCACATAGGCTCCCAGTTCTTTGAAGAACTGGCAAACGGAACTCTTTCCGCCTGCTACCCCACCTGTGATAGCAATTTTTATTAATTTTAACATTCTCCCCAATTTTTGCCAACAGCGAGATGCACTTCGATCGGGATATTGAGTTTAAGGACGTTTTCCATTTTTTCTTTTACAAGCCCTTCGAAAGCCGTAATTTCTTCGTCAGGGACTTCAAAAATGAGCTCGTCGTGGATCTGAAGGATCATTTTCCCTTCCAATTTTCTCTCTGTAATCGTCTGGTCGATCTGGATCATGGCCATCTTAATCAAGTCTGCAGCCGTTCCTTGGAGCGGCGTATTGACGGCAAGCCGATCTGCTGCTGCTCTAATAGAGGGATTCTTATTGTTGATTTCTGGGATAGGCCTTTGCCGCCCTGTCAAAGTTTTTGACATGCCTGTTTTTCGGACTTGAGCTTTGCAGAATTCCAAAAATTCTGCAACACGGGGATATCTTTCAAAATATGTTTTTATAAAATCGGACGCTTCGCGCATCGAAATATGGAGCTGTTGGGAAAGACCAAATGGGCCTTGTCCATACACAATTCCAAAATTGACTGTTTTTGCCTGCGAGCGCATTTCCGGAGTGACTTGAGATTCGGGAACTCCAAAAACAAGCGATGCGGTGTGTACATGGATGTCTCTTCCAGAGTTGAAGGCCTTGAGAAGTTCGGGATCTTCGCTGAAATGGGCGAGAAGCCTCAGTTCAATTTGTGAATAATCGGCGCCTAGAAAACTCCATCCCTTCTTCTCAGGCTTAAAACAAGAGCGGATAGCGATTCCTTCTTTCGAACGGATGGGAATGTTTTGCAAATTTGGATCTTGGCAGGAAAGACGTCCAGTCGCAGTCACCGATTGATTGAAAGTGCAGTGGATGCGGCCTGTTTTCGGATTGACCGATTCTGGCAAGGCTTCAATGTACGTAGAGCGGAGCTTTTCTAAAGTTCTGTACTCTAGAATATGCTGGACGACGGGGCTTTCGTCAGCAAGCTGCTCCAATACTTCAGCGCTTGTTGAAAATTCTGTACGTCTTTTGGCGGGCTGCTTCAACCCCATTTTTTGGAAAAGGATCTCGCCGAGCTGCTTGGGAGAATTGAGATTGAATTCGGAGCCGACTTCCTGGAAGATTTTAGATCTAGACTTTTGCAAATCGTGAGATACCTCCTCTCCCAATTTTTGCAGTTGTTCTACATCGAGATAAATCCCCGCCCTTTCCATTTTTGCTAAAATGGGAAGCAAAGGCAGCTCGATATCGTAAAGAAGCTTATCGAGTTTTTTTTCTTCCAATTCTTCTTCGAAAAGCTCTTTGAGGCGCGCGGTGTAATCGATATCTTCGCAGCAGTAGTCTTTCACTTTTTCAACAGAAACATCGCGCATGGATGTTTCATTTTTCCCTTTGCCGATCAAACTTTCGATGGGAATTTTTACTTTTTTGAATTTTTCAAGGGTCAATTCATCGAGATTATGACGCCGCGTTTGCGGATCGCATAGATAAGAAGCTAATAGTGTATCAAAACAGATTTTTTTGAGAGGGATTTTGAGATTTTCTAAAATATGGAGGTCGTATTTCAAATTGTGGCCATAAAAAGCGCATGGAGCATGGGAAAAAAACTTTTTCAGTTCTTCGAGAACTTTTTTTTCTCCGAGATGCCCATTTGTTGGGACATACCAAGCCTCACCAGGCTCTATGCAAAACCCAATCCCTACAAATTCAGCTGTGATCGGATGGATATCGGTTGTCTCTGTATCGATCCCCACTTGCGGCTGTTTCGACAGGTGCTCTAAAAGCATCTCGAGCTCTTTTTCTTCATCGATGAGCTCATAGCTGTGCTTTTCTGTGTTGCGCGCTTTCTTCTTTTTCCCTTCCGTTTCTTTTTCAACGGGAGTCCCCAATTCGCGCATCAAGGAACTGAATTTCATTTCGTGAAAAAAATCGATCAGCTTTCGCAAGTCTGGCTCTTTACGGCGGTAGAATTCTTCTGTTAGAGGGATCTCTACTCTTGTATCAAGCGTCGCCAGCTCGCGGCTCATCAATGCTACATCTTTCTGCGATCGGAGAGTTTCCTGTTTTTTCTCTCCTTTCACTCTTTCAGGATGGGCCAGAATGTTGTCCAAAGTCCCGAATTCTTGCAGGAGAGATGCGGCCGTCTTTGGACCGAACCCTTCAAGGCCTGGGATATTATCCGAAGCATCTCCCATGATCGCCAAGAGATCGAGCATCTGATCGGGTCGCACACCAAAATGTTCTTTGACTTTCTCAGCATCGACGATCAGATTTTCTTTATGAGGCTGCAACATGAAAATATGATTGTTGATCAGCTGCATCAAGTCTTTGTCGCTCGAGCAAAGGAAGACCTTGGAGCCTTTCTTTTCCGCCCAGAGCGCGATAGATGCCATCGTATCGTCTGCTTCGATCCCTTCTATGCATATCGCAGGAATCCCTGCGAGCCCGCAGTATTTAAATGCCCAATCGAATTGAGGGAAAAGATCTTCCGGCGCCCCTTTTCTGTGCATTTTATATTCTGCGTAAACAGCTTGCCTCGATTTTTTATTGTCGGGACCGTCGAAAACGCAAATGATATGATCCGGAGAAAAGTCCTTAATCAGCTTCATGACAGATCGGACAAAGCCAAAAAGAGCATTTGTCGATTGCCCCAAATCATTGAGCATAGGGGCAATCGCATAGTACGACCGGAAGAGGAAATTGACTGCGTCGACTATGTAAATTCTATCCATTTAATTTACTAAAGGCTGATAGAGATATGCGATTTGATCGCGGATCTTCGGAGCGCCAAAGTCCAAAGAATGTTCGATCTTGCCTGTGATCAACGGCGACTGGCTAAGCAGCGCTGACACCCAAGCGTTTTTCGGCTCTAGTTCGACAACTTGATATGTTTTCGCAGGATCCATTTTTGCTTCTTTAAGAAGGGCAAGCATGGCTTCTTCACGGCTTGAATTGGCAAAGTCCACGTAACCATATTGCTGTGCGAGCATTGGGTCGAATACCTGCGCGCCATATTCTTCGATCAATTTCGATTTATCCATTCTGGGACGCCGCGAAACAACAAGGTCGACAAATTGGTTATAAAAATAGGCTGTAACTGCTTTTAGAGAAGCGTCCTCGCCTTCTTTCCAGGGGCGGGTAGGATTCATCATGTCTTTGTCGAGTCCTTCAGTGAGCGTCCTCGCTTGCATTCCAATTTTGGTCATCGTTTCGTAAACGTTGAAGAAAGGTCCAATAACGACGCCGACGGATCCAATGATAGCAGCGGGTCCCGCGTAGATTTGGTCTGCAGCGCAAGCGATGTACATACCGCCTGAAGCGCAGAGCCCATCGACAAAGGCATATACTGGAACTTTATATTTTGCTTTATAGAGCAGGATCATCCTGTAGATATTATCTGAGTCGACGACCGTTCCCCCCGGAGAGTTTATGTGGATCAAGACGCCCTTGACCCGCTCTTTCAAAATTCCGCCGCGAGAATCCATAAGGATGTTTTGAACAACATCGCTGTCGAGAACTTTAGGCTCGCCGATGACCCCATGGATATTCAATTGAAGGATCACTGGAGAGGTCAGAGAAATCCCATCTCGGCTTCCTGTATGGTCCGGGAGATAGTTGGTCGTTGTTTTTTCTTGAGCTGAAGTGGCTGAAGAGAAAGTAGAATAGAGTACTGAGATGAGAAGGAGAGCCAGAAAAAACCCGCAAACTCCAAAAAATGTGCGGCTAAAAATCCTTAAGATAGATACGAAAATCGATTCCCGTTGAATTTCCATGAAAAACAAGCCTCAATTGAATATAATCATTAGCTTATACCTTAAATCAGCCTAAAGGGAAAGATGGAGAATCGAGAAATACTCCCCAATTGGCATTCTTGGCTCTTAGAGCACGCATGGATTGTAGAAGCGGGCTTCATTCTTCTTCTCCTTTTTCTATTTAATTTTCTTTTAAAAAGAGCCCTCGATCGCTCAAAACAAAAAGCCCAAATTAAAGAAAATGATTGGCGAGTGCATCTCGATTCCTCCGTCATTTTTCCTTTAAAGGCTCTATTATGGGTCTTGTCCAGCTCCTTTCTATTTTACCTGACAGCCCAAGAGTTGAAGTTAGCGGATACATTGGGGTTTATTGCCCCTTTGCGCAATGTTGCTATCGTATTTTTCCTTACATGGTTCCTGATCCGCTGGAAAAAGGTTTTCCACAATGCGATGGCAGCCCGCCGTGTTCGAGGAAAGCCCACCTTCGATCCTGTTTCTTTGGAAATCATAGGAAAACTATTTACGATTGGAGTTCTTTTTGTTGCTCTCTTAGTGATCTTGGGCTTGTTTGGCCTGAACATCGTCCCGCTTGTAACTTTTGGAGGAATTGGCGCAGCTGCTTTTGGGTTTGCAAGCCGCGAGGTGATAGCCAATTTTTTTGGAGGGCTGATGCTTTACGCAACCCGCCCGTTTACTGTGAATGACTTGATCGAGATCCCCGCAAAAAAAATCACTGGCCATGTCGAAGAGATTGGATGGTATGCCACGGCTCTCCGCGATCTTGAAAAAAAGCCCATTTATATACCCAATGCTTTGTTTTCTTCCGAAATACTCCTCAATCTTTCCCGGATTACCCACAGATGCATTGAAGAGAAAGTTCGGATTCGCTACGCCGATGCGGATAAAGCTTCAAATATCATCGATGAAATTCGGACCCTATTTGATAGGCATCCTGAAATCGACTCTCATCAGCCGATAAATATTTATCTTCTCACTTTCGGTCCCTATGCTCTAGAAATTGAAATCAAAGCCTATACCCTTTCAACCCGCTACGAAGATTTCATGGAGATCAAACAAGAACTCCTCCTCCACGTCCATCAGATCATAGAGAGCGCTGGCGCGGAAATGGCTATTAGCCGTTATGAAATTTAACAACCAGTGTCAGGGTTGGTTTTCTGCGGGTTTTCCCGAAAGCTGAAGGAGCTCAAGGAAGGCAAGCCATCCCATGATGATGAAAGCGAGAAAGACAAACCAAGGAATCGTCGCCCCTACGGTCAATCCAATCAGGATCAGGAATTGAAGAGCTGTCGTTGCTTTTCCCCAGCGGATTGCACGGAAAACAATGGATTTCCAACGCCTTGTAGCAAGCATGAAAAATCCATAGAGGCATAAAAAGAAATCTCTCGAGAGCATCGCGCCCACTTCCCAAGATGCCATTTTGCCTTCTAATAAAAGCACGGTCATAGCGAAATAGACAAAAAACTTATCCATAGCTGGGTCTAAGATCGTCCCAAATCGGCTCACAGACTGATAACGGCGGGCGAGGTAGCCATCAATGCTATCCGTAATCATAGCAAGAACAATGGCTAAAATCCGCAATGAGGAGTTTTCTTGTAGAAACAAAAAGGCTAGAGGGGCTCGGACAAAAGAAAGGCTATTGGACAATGTAAGCATATTTATTAAAGATGGGAAAGAATGGCCTAGGTGGAAACCTTTTTCTTCCTTTTATACCAAATGAAGGCAATTATCAGCACCACAAAGGAACTAAATAGCAAAATGTTGAAGGTTTTTAAGGACCCCAGGAGAACCTCATAATTTTTTCCTACTGTGTAGGCCAAGGTGAAAAGGAGGGTATTTGAACAGAGGCAGGCAATCCCGTCGCTCAAGAGAAATTTGCTGAAAGGCATTTTGCCAAGCCCCGCAGTCAAAAAGAGGCAATTACGGACTCCGAAAGGCATAAATCGCCCGATCGATAGAGTCCAGAAGCCATACTTTCCATAGTACGCATGAATTTGGTCGATCCGTTTCCTGTCGAATGTTTTAGCAAACCAGGAAATATTCCAGAGTTTCGGCCCCAAGCATCTTCCAATCCAATAGCAAGCCCAATCGGATATATAGCAGCCAAGAAAGACCCCGATGAAAAGTTTTTCCGTGTTTTCAGGGATGACTGTAGCCGCCAAAACCGCGCTTAGAATGATCATTAGATCTTCGCTAATCGGCACATTGATGCCAGCCAGCATCAACGCGCCAAAGACGATCCAATGGGCATATTGCGCATGCTCGAAGATGAATTGAATTAGCGTGTCCATTAATTTTTACTAATAAAGCAAATAAAATTTTTGTGAATAGATAAATATTATAGCCTATGCTCTTGCTTCAATAAAGGGTTAATTCATAGGAGAGATGACAGGATATGCAGGATATCGCTTCGAGACGAAGCCGTAGGATATGTAGGATAAAATTTTTGAGGGCGTGAGGGGCTTACCCTGCATCCTGTATATCCTGCCTGATCCTGCCCGGGGTCCTCAAAAGAGCATCTCTTTTGGGGTGGAAATCCTGATATTCTTAATTAATTGAAATTAGGCGAGTTCTTTAGCGAGGACAGGTTTGGGGGAAGGGGTATCGGGGATTTCGAGCTTGGCGTTTTCACTGACGAGCTCGTCAAATTGCTTTCCTAGCGAGACAATCGATAAGATCCAAACTAAGACAACAACGAGGAAAATAGCCGCAACAAAAGGAGTGCTGGCGGCCACGGTAGTGAAGATAATGAGTAAACCTTGATGGATCACCGATCCGCCCGATTTGCCAAGGCGGGAGCCTACACCGTCGATTGCAGCTTTTCCTTTAAGCTTTGACTCATTGCTTAAAGGAATGAAGGCCATCTCTTTGGTGGCATCAAATAGGGTATATTTGGAAGCGCGGCTAAGACAGTTTTGCATCGAGCCCAAAGTCACGCTGAGCATCAGAGGCGTAGATCCAAGAAAAGCGGCAACCCAGTTGAATCCCGAATGCTGGAAGAGAACAAAAATGAAAAATCCGATCCCGGTTAAAAATGTGATTGCTGCAGGAAGCAAAGCTGCGGCTGTCCAGGAGACCCGCCGGATCACATTGCCCGTTACAAACACAGCAATAATGGTCGCGATGATCCCCATCCAAGTCATCACTTCTCCCATATACACGTTGTATTCATTGGGATTGGGATAGATTTGCTTGATCTGGTTTTTCCACACAACCTCGATCAAATTCATGGCAAGGTTGTACATAAGGACGATCAGCGCAATACAAATTAAATATTTTGATTTCGCGAGATAGGCGAAATTTTTCCGCATCGACATTTTGACTTTTTCAGGCTTCAGATGAAGCGGCTGCGCGTTTTCTGTCGGGCGGATCACATGCCGGTTGAGCCATCGGAATATACCAATGGTTAAAACGCCTGAAACCATGATGACGCAGTTGAGGAAAAGGACCGATTGTTCCCAGGGTTGATTGCCATAAGGCAGCCAGGGGAGGAAAATATCGCCTGAAAAATAGATGGAAGCCTGACCTGAAAAAATCCCTGCTATATTTGCTCCAATCGCAAGAAGTCCATAGTACCGTTTCGCTTCTCCGACTGTTGTGACTTCATTGGCAAATCCCCAGAACAGAACTGAAAGGATGGCTGTACCCCAGAGTTCCGACATCACGTAGAAAAGAGTAAAAGTCCAATTGCGGAAGACGGCGATGAGCCCTTTGCACCCATCCGGCAATAAGTTTTGCATTTTGTCTGCAAGCCCATTCGGATGGAGATATTCTTGAGCAGGGAAAAGAACGAAGGTAAAAATGAAAAAGAACGCGAGAAAGATGCACATCATGATGTAGAAGACTTTTTCGCGGCTGAATTTGTTGGCCAGCCTTGTAAAAAGGAAAGTGAGTAAGATCGCACAGGGAAGTATTGCCCAGACTTTAATGAAGGGAATTGCCTCTGCTCCAGATTCGCGGGCAGTGACAACTAGGGAGTCTTTATATGCGCGCAAGGCGTTGTAGTTGAATGATATGAGAAAGAACATCATGAGCATTGGGATGAATTTCTTCAGTTCCCAACGGTGGATCGGCCAGAAGAAAGCGCGCCACTTCCCGAATTCTGCCGTGCTATCCGCTTGCATACATCGACTGGTTCCCTCGTCCTTGGATGCTCATAGCATCGCATATTGTCGCCTTTTTGAAAATGACGAACATGGTTCTTTTGATCTAGCCTCAATTTAAAGAATTTACTGATCAGAAAGAGCGTCAATCCCTGGCAAATGGCCGAATTCCAAAAATTCTAAAGAAGCACCGCCCCCAGTGGAAAGATAAGTAAATTTGTCTCCCAGGCCCATTTGCTGAACAGCGGCTACAGAATCTCCCCCACCTACAATCGTTTCTGCTCTCGATAGGGCCAAAGCTTCTGCGATTTGTCTAGTTCCATTGGCAAAATTAGGCATTTCAAAAGCGCCAAGAGGTCCATTCCAAAAAACAGAGGCTGCTTTTTTCATAGAATCTGACCAATTCCGGATCGTTTCTGGGCCGATGTCCAACCCTTGCCATCCCGAAGGAATGCCATCCTTGCAAAAGATTACTTTATGTTCTGCATCATTGGAAAAAGCGTTTGCAATTACAACATCTGAGGGTAGGTGAAGCTTTTTTTGATTATGGTTTAGGATTTCTCGAGCTGTTTCAATCTCCGATTCCTCAAAAATCGAACTCCCGATTTCAATCCCTTTAGCTTTTAAAAAAGTAAATGTCATTCCCCCGCCGATAAACAGCCCATCGACGAGTTTGAGCAAATTCTGGATCACGCCTATTTTTGTGGATATTTTCGCTCCGCCGATGATCGCGAAAAATGGCCGTTTAGGTTTTTGAAGAAGCGAGGAGAGATAGGCGATTTCCTTTTCCATGAGAAAACCGGCAGCCGATTTTCTGGGGAAAAATTTTGCAATCGCAGCGGTCGACGCGTGGGCGCGATGAGCGGTTCCAAATGCATCATTTACGTAAACATCTCCCAGTTTAGATAGAGCTTTGACAAAGTGTGGATCTTTGTCAGGAGATTCCTCTCCCTCATGGAAACGGAGATTTTCTAAAAGCAGAACATCGCCAGGTTTTAATTCCGACGCCATTTTTTCCACTTGCGGCCCTATGCAGTCTGGAGCCATTGCAACCGGTTTTTTTAACAACTCAGAAAGTCTTTTTGCACAAGGAGCGAGAGAAAATTCAGCCTCTGGTTTGGCTTTCGGCCTTCCCAAATGACTCATCAAAATCAGGGAGGCTCCATGGTCCAGTACATAATTTATAGATGGAAGGGAAGCCTTAATCCGCGAATCATCGGTGATTTTCCCACCCTTTACAGGAACATTGAAGTCTACACGCATCAGAACGCGTTTTCCTTTCAATGGAAGATCTTTCAAAGTGAGTTTTGCCATATCTGGAAATGTATACAGAAAGAGGCTAAAAAATCAAAGATTCGTGAAAGGATTGGCGCATTGTTCGAAGCCGCCGCCTTTTTTTCGATTGCGGAGTTCTAAGCGGATTGAATAGAGAAGATCCTGGTCGAAATCTTTTCTTTCCGCCCATTGCAGATATTCGACGGGAATCTCATCGAATTTCCTGCCTTTGTGTTTACCTAGAGGCATCGCTTTCAATTTGATCGGTTTTTGCAAGACTTTCAAAAGCTGATCGGTTGTTTGATAGGGGCGGGCAAGATATTTGAACACCTCGATATTGACAATCACATCGCTCATCGCACGATGGGCCCCTTCCGCCTCGATGTTGAAATGCTGACGCAGTCTCTCGAGAGAATTGATGGGGCTTTCTCCGTAAATCCTCGCCATACGGAGAGTATCGATATGTTGCTGCTGATGAATGTTGCAAGGAATTTGATTTCTTTTGGCTTCCGCAGCGATCAACGCGATATCGAATCCAATTCCATGGCCAACGATGATATGTCCGTTGATCATTTTCAAAAGATCAGGGAGGATTTGCCCGATTTTCGGTTTTCCATAGATCATTTCATGAGTGATTTTATGGATTTCTTGCGAAGTTTCGGGGATGTCGCATTCTGGATCGACAAGACTTTCGAATTTTTGCAGGAGCTGATCGAATGTGAATCTCGCTACTGCGATTTCTACAATCCGATCTGTCTCTGGCTCAAGCCCGGTCGATTCGCAATCGAGGCAAACAAAGATTTCTTGGTTGATCTGGGTCATACAAATTGTTCGATCCTTTTTACAAGCAGATGGCGGGAAGCTGAATTTTTAATGGTGTAAGGAATCACTTCGCATTGGAGTTGTTGACTGACTTTTTGGATTTGCGATTCAATTTGTGCACGAGAGAGTTTATCACTTTTTGTCAAAATGACCAAAAGAGGAATTTGTTTTGCCTGGGCCCATTGGATCAAAGAGAGGTCTTCTTCGCTCAGATCTCTGCGAGAATCGAGAAGGAGGAGAACGAGACGCAAAGTAGTTCTCCCATTTAAATAGGCATCGATCGATTGAGACCAAATTCGGACAGATTCTTTCGGAGCTTTTGCAAAACCATAGCCAGGCAGATCGACAAAAAGAAACCGGTCATCGATCGAGAAAAAATTCAAAAGCTGGGTTTTTCCCGGTGTGGCCGATGTTTTTGCCAATTTTTTGGTGCCCAAAAGGTGGTTGACCAGGCTCGATTTCCCTACGTTTGAGCGGCCAGCAAGGGCGATTTCAGGCAAAATCTGGCCCCGAGGGTCTTTTAAGAGGGGAAATTCTGTAAGAGTGGAAAGAAGATAACGGGCGTTTTTCAACATTGGCCGCCCCAATTTGAAACCGCCGCGACTCTACCAGATCCCGAATAGTTGAAATGGATTGATATAGTCTCTAGAGGAAGGAGCGGGGTGATCCGTTCAGGCCATTCAATGGCGCAAATCCCCCCGTTTTGAAAATATTCATCAAATCCTAAGCTTAAGAAATCAGAAGCGCTCTTCAGCCGGTAGAGGTCGAAGTGAAATAAAGGGAGTCGCCCTTGATAGAGATTCAGCGTCACAAAAGTAGGGCTTTGAATGGGATCCTTAATCCCTAAGCCAAGGCCAAGGCCTTGGACAAAAGTGGTTTTACCGGCACCTAAATCACCTGAAAGAGCAAGGATGCTATTGGGCAAAAGGGAGCTAGCCATCTTCCGTCCAAAATCCATCATATCATCAGAGGAAGAGAGCCTATGTTCAATCAGATTCAACCCATTTTTCAAGGAAGAACGTAAACTCATGATGCTCGGAAAGCGCTTCAACAAAGATCGCGATTTTTTCTTCCGTTAAGTGCTTTTGAATGAAAGCTAAAAAATGCTCTTCAATCTGGAAGCGGTTCTGATTCTGCACCTCATGAAGGGTGAGATACTTGATATGATTTTTTTTGAAATCCTCGAGGACAGCAGCTTTGCTGTTGAATAGTTTTCCAGTAATCGCGGAAGAGTATACAACTTTTTTCATCGAAGCTTTTCGCTGGCTGATGTAATTTTTTATTACTTCAGGATCTTCTGAGACGAAAAAGCGTTTCACAGGAAGGCCGCCCACTCTTTCTTTATTCTCTGGGCAGGTTGACACCCAGTCATAAATCGCATCTTGGGGGTTTGGGTGGGTATTGTCTCCGAAGACTTTGCCGGTAAAGGGACAAATATATATTTTTTTTGTCTCTTCGTTGACGCTTTGCTGGCCGAACTGGATAGTGATTTCAGTTTCCCGCCAGAGCTTACCTTGCGACTCCAATCGTTGGATCAAGTCGTCTAGGCTCTGATAGATCATTTTATCGCGGGGAAACAAGACCGGTTTTAGGCGGTATTTTTCTTCGATAAAGGCGAGATAAATCGTCACCAAATCGGCATTGCGGTTCTTTTTTAAGAATTTTAACAGTTCGTTTTTTTGTTCCGCGGAGATACTCAGAGCGGTCGTCATTAGAACCTCAAAAACAGGGTTTTTAGTGGATAACGATATCTTAAATTCTCATTAGCTTCAAGATAGATCTCAAAGAAGACGTAAAGGGAAATATTTAATTGGCAACCTTGATCCGTTCTTGATTTTTGGTTTACGCCGTGATATAGTCGTACCAAAAATTTTCCCCGTAAATGTAGATTTCATAGATGAGGCTCTCCTGATGAACACACAACTTCTCGAAAAATCCGCTCAAGACACAAAAAAGCGGTTAGCTTCGTTAATCCAAGAAGGGCAAAAAATCTCCACTCTTCACCTCGAAAAACTGACGGTTAAAGGATACGAGCAAGTCGTTAAAGTGACAGATAAAAAAAACAATCTGACAGGAATTATCGCGATCCATGATTCGACCCTCGGACCTTCCTTGGGAGGAATTCGGATCCAGCCTTACGCTACATTCAATGATGCGCTCGAAGATGTTCTCCGTTTGGCAAAAGGGATGACCTATAAATCTGCTATTCATGAAGTGGGCTTTGGCGGCGGAAAGGGTGTGATCATTGCTGACCCGAAAAAACCGAAACCTCCCGAGATGCTTCTGGCTTTCGGAATGGCTGTGGAAAAATTTGGCGGTACTTATATCTGCGCGGAAGATGCAGGCTGTACAGTAGAAGACGTTGCCATCGTACGCCGCGCGACAAAATATGTCGTAGGCCTCCCTTCTAAAAATAGCAGCGGCGACCCAGGGCCATTCACAGCTTGGGGCACATTTCGGGGCATTCAATCCGCTGTGAAAAAGCTTTATGGGACAGATTCTTTAGAGGGACGCAAAGTTGCAGTCCAAGGTTTGGGAAGTGTAGGCAGCCGCCTCCTTGAACATCTTTTCTGGGCAGGAGCTGATTTGATCATCGCTGATACCGATCCGGTCAAAACGCAAGTTTTAGCTGCGAAATATGGAGCTAAAACTGTTCCTGTAGACCAAATTTTGAAGACGGAATGCGATATCTTGGCCCCCTGCGCGCTTGGAGGGATCATCAACGACCAGACTGTTCCTCAATTTCGTTGCCGAGCCATTGCAGGAAGCGCAAACAATCAGCTTCTAAAAGATACACATGCCAATAACCTTCGAGACCGCGGAATTCTCTACGCTCCTGACTTTGTTATCAATGCCGGCGGACTTTTGAATGTCGCTGCAGAGCTGGAAGATGCTGGTTATTCACCGAATTCTCCCCGTTATAAAACACATCATATTTATGATACTCTGCTTGCCATTTATGAAATTGCAGAAAAGAATCGGGAATCGACCCAAAATGCTGCAATGGCGCTAGCAGATTATCGCATTAAATATGGTATCGGCAAAAGAGTGATTCCGCCAACATTCCATCATAGCTCCGATATTTAAAAGAAGCCTTCGATGGAAACTTT
>CAZXVU010000004.1:0-24991 GCA_964644465.1 uncultured bacterium | reverse complement strand
TTTTCTCAGATCGAAATCGCTGGGCCAGGATTTATCAATTTCACACTTTCTCCCTCTTTTCTTTCGGAGCAGCTTCAAGAACAGCTAAATGACCCCTTTCTTGGCGCAGCAGAACCTGAAAAAAAACAAAAAATCATCGTAGAATTCTCTTCGCCGAATGTCGCTAAAGAACTCCATGTCGGCCATATCCGCTCTACGATTATCGGAGACTGTCTTTCCCGCCTCTTCGAGTTTTTAGGCCATGATGTGCTTCGGTTAAATCACATTGGAGATTGGGGTACCCAATTCGGGATGCTCATCACCTACATGAAGGAATTTTGCCCTGATGTTTTAAGCGGCAAGCAGCCCACCGATCTCACGCAGCTCATGAATTGGTACAGAGCTTCTAAAAAGCTATTCGACGAAAATCCCGATTTCAAAAAACGGTCTCAACTTCAGGTGGTCAAACTCCAATCGGGCGACAAGGAATCGATACAGGCCTGGAAGCTCATCTGCGAGATTTCTCGGAAAGGTTTTCAAGAAATCTACGATCTTCTCCATGTAAAGATCAAAGAGCGCGGAGAATCATTTTATAATCCCTATTTGAAAGAAGTTGTTGAAGAACTCGAAGCGAAAGGGCTGATCACGATTTCTGATGGAGCCAAGTGCATATTCCTCGAAGGATTTCAAAACCGCGAAGGGCAGATGCTCCCCCTCATGGTCCAAAAATCGGACGGAGGCTTTAACTACGACACCACAGACCTTGCTACAATCCGATACCGCATCTTTGTCGATAAAGCCGACCGGATTATCGTCATCACCGATATCGGGCAAAAGATGCATTTCCAAATGATTTTTGCCGCGGCCGAAAAAGCGGGCTGGCTCGACCCTTCGAAAACACAAGTGGACCATGTAGGATTCGGCCTTGTGCTTGGACCCGATGGAAAAAAATTCAAAACTCGTTCCGGCGAAACAGAAAAGCTCATCGACCTGCTCACTGAAGCCGTCGATAAAGCCCGAGAAATCCTCATTGAGCGCGATCCCAACATTGATAAAAAGGAACTCGACCATCTCGCTCAAGTGCTCGGCATCGGCGCTGTGAAATATTCCGATCTTTCCTCTCACCGTACGAAAGACTACACGTTCAGCTACGATCGTATGCTCCGCTTTGAAGGGAATACCGCCGTCTTTCTCCTCTATTCTTATGTTCGGATTATGGGCATTAAGCGCAAAACAAATGCGGATATGAAAAAAGTTCTCGCTCATCACCGAATCCAGGTAGAGCATCCGTCAGAAATTGCACTAGGAATTCATCTCCGCCGCTTTGGCGAAGTTTTAGAGATGATGGGTCGCGATCTATTGCCCAATAGGCTTACTGATTTTCTCTATGAGCTTGCTGAGAAATTCAACGCTTTTTTCCGCGATTGCAGAGTTGAAGGAAGCCCTGAAGAAAAGCAACGCCTCGTTCTATGCGAGCTCACTGCCCGCCTTCTCAAAAAAGGTCTGGAAATCCTCGGCCTTGAGACTGTTGAAAGAATGTAGATCTAAGTGATGCGCTGGATTATGAAACTTGGCAGCCAGTATTAACGGCTTTTTTTTGAGAAGCAATGTCAGCAAACAGAGTAATTAGGTTTGTAGATTCGGATGAAATTGCCTGAAATTCATTTTTCAGCCCTTCCCAAAAAGATCCGTCCTGCCCTTCTTTTTTTCCATTTCTAATCAATTGTAGATTATTCCAATCGAGCAATTTTGATTTAACATTGGAAATCTTTCTTTTCACTGCGTCAAATTTTAATTTATTCGTGAATTGAGCTTCCTCGCTCAATGAATTGTAGGATTCAGTAAGTGAAGTTTCCGTGTTAATTATTGTTTGAGCAAAGCTAATAGCAGCCATCTTTAAATTCCTTTATTAAGATTTGTTAATAATTATAGCTTAATAACGGTTAAAATAACAAAAAAAAGCGCCCCGGGTAAAGGGCGCCCAAATAATAAAAAGGTGATTAGGGTTATTATGTATTAGATATTAACAGGGGTAAGCTGTTAACGTCTAAAATTATAGCAAAATAGTTAATTAATAAGAATAGAATTTTTCTTATTACTTATTTTCAGTTAGTTATAAAAGTTTTGCTTGGTTGTCCCGATATTTCCCGGGCAAGACGAGGCACCCCAAACCCTGATAGATTCTCTTGGACGAACCGGATCAGCTCTTTTCCCCGTTCGGTAGGGACCGCAAAATGGCCTGCCCCCTCGACCTGGTCGAGCTCATGGAGGTAATAGGGGGTAATCCCTGCCTCTAGGAGGGCTTCTGAGAGGGCTAGAAGGGTTTCTTCCTCATCATTGACCCCTGCGAGCAGGACCGACTGATTCAGGACCGGAATCCCTAAATATTGCACTTCTTTGAGAGCTTCTATGACATCCTGGTCGAGCTCTTTAGGGTGATTGCAATGGATGATGAAGAAGATTTGCTTGGAAATCGAGCCAAGAAGATCGAGGAACGAATCGTCGAGTCTTTCTGGGATGCCAATCGGGAATCGGGTATGAAAACGGATCCGTTTCACATGCGGAATGTCATCAAGGGCGTTCAGAAGATTTGCCAAAGCCCCATCGCTTAAAGAAAGAGGATCTCCTCCACTTAATATGATTTCTGAAAGGCTGTCGGTTTCACGAATATAGGCGAGCTCTTTTTCAAATCCCTTCTCCTCGGTCTCGTAAGGAAAATTTTGTCGAAAGCAGTAGCGGCAGTGCATGGCGCAGGCGCTTGTTGCAACGATCAAGGCCCTGCCTTGGTATTTGTGTAAAATCTTTTTAGTCTGGCGGAAAGTTTCATCTTGGACAGGATCGGATACAAATCCCGGAAAGGGCTTAAGCTCTTCTTCGAGGGGAACAAATTGACGCAGGAGAGGATCGTTCAAGGTATTTTTTTCTATTTTAGCTGCAAGCCGTTTGGGTAGATTTAGGGAGAATCGTGGGCGCTGAAGAATTTTTTTTCTAAGAGGGTCTGAAAGCTCGAGAAAATCAGCTAAATGTTCGAAGCGAGTGAAATTTTCCCTTTGGACCTGTCTCCATAGTGGAATAATTTCTTTTTTGGGAGAAGAAATAGCAGTCATAACGGAGAAAAAGTTTAGACTGTAGCCGTTGGAATGTCAACCTCAGATGATTTGGCGACAAGGCTTTGTAAAGCGGCTTTACTTTTCTCCTGGGCTCCCTTTTTAGGCAACGCGACTCGGGTGATATCGGCTCCCAGAGAAGTGAGCTTGGAAACCAGGTTTTCGTAGCCCCGGTCTAAGAAGTCGACGTTGGAGATGGTGCTGATCTCAGGGACCAGAAGGGCTGCCATCACATAGGCAAAACCAGCTCGCAAATCGGGAATGGAGATGTCTTTGGCTTTTAAAGGCGTCGGTCCTTTAACGACCAGGCTGTGATGATGATCGCTTGAGGCAAATCGGCATGCTTTGCCACCGAGGCATTGAGTAAAGAGCTCAATGTCGGCGCCCATTTCTCTCAAAGTGTTCGTATAGCCAAAACGGTTTTCATACACTGTTTCATGAATGACAGAAGATCCGTGCGCCTGAGTCATTAGAACAACAAATGGCTGCTGCCAATCTGTCATGAAACCTGGATGGACATCGGTTTCTAAATGGATTCCGCCGCGCAATTCTTTCTCATAGAAAAACTCAATGCCGTTTTGTTTCACGTGGAACCCGCCGCCCAATTCGCGGAGTTTATTGAGAAAAGCGATCATATGGAGATGTTCAGCGCCTTCAATGAAGATGCGCCCTTTTGTGCTGACCGCAGCCATGGCGTAAGAGGCCACTTCGTTGCGGTCTGCCATCACTGTATGTTCTACATCTTGAAATTGGTGAGCTTGCTGGATGCAGATCGTCCGGTCTACATCGACCATGATATTCGCGCCGAGTTTCTGTAGGAAAAGGATAAGATCGATGATTTCTGGTTCGATCGCGGCATTTTTGATTAACGTAGTTCCTTTTGCTCGGACAGCGGCTAAAATCGTATTTTCAGTAGCGCCTACTGAGGGATAGTTTAAGGTGATGATCGCCCCTTTCAATCCTTGATGGGCTTGTGCGAAATAAGCGCCCTCTTTTTTCATTTCGCGGTATTCGATTCTTGCGCCCAATTTTTGCAGGGCATTGATATGGAGATCGACGGGACGGCACCCGATCAGATCGCCGCCAATAGTCGGAACGATGATATCTTCATCGGTGCGCCCCAATAGGGCTCCGATCATGAGGATAGGAATTCGGTTGGAACCTGAATAGCGCTGAGGGACGTAGGAGGTTTTTAGCTCTGGAGTTGCAATTTCGATGATCTGGGCTTTTTTGTCCCATTTGACTTCGGACCCAATTTCTTTGCATAAATTGACGGTGATTTCGACATCGCCGATATTCGGCACGTTGTAGAAAGTGCATTTCTTATCGGACAGAAGAGAGGCGACGAGCAATTTTGTCATCGCATTTTTAGCACCTGCAGCTTTAATCTGTCCCTGCAGCGATTTGCCACCCTTAATTTTTAGAACATCCATACCCGCACCTCGCTACCAACATATCATTCTTGAAATTTTAAGGCACCTTTTGCAAAGATCCGAATATGTTTAAGACCATTGCCGCCCTTGTTTTTTCCTTTCTCCTTGGAGCGAGTCTCTCCTTTGTTTTTTTCTACCATGCTACACATTATGTTTTTTGGGAACTGGCTTGGGAATTTTGGGCCATCATAGCAGCCGCTAGCGCTGCAGGCTTGGGAATCTCTCTGTATCTTTCTCGCACCCGACCTGAAATGGCCCCAGCGATAGAGGATCATAAGGAAGTTGAAAAGCTGCGAGAAGAATTCAATACTTTTCAAAAAGAAATCAAACAGGCCATGCGAGGCCATCTAAAAGTATCGATCCTTTTTTGGACCTATTTTTATAAAAAAGAGAAGATCAAAACTTTTGAAGAGGCTAAAAAAGAGGTATTCCAAGACCTCAAAAGAGAATTTCCCCACAGCCGTTGGATGGAATCGATGTTGGAAGATATCCGCCAAGAATTAATCAAGTACAGTAAGTGAAATCTGCCTCGGAAATCTGACCGTTCTCCCTTGCAATTGCAAGGTACTTGGCAAAAGCCCCTTTTCAGATTTTTCATAACTAAAACGGACTGTTTTTTCAGGAAAGCGGTTTTTTTGAACTTGGAGCGCAACCCAACTCATCGTTTTCCGCCCATTGATCTCAACAACCGGCTGCAGCTTTTCCTTCCCTTCCCAGCGGTAAATATAAGCATCAATTCCTAAATTCCCTGCAAATCCCAGTTTTTTGATCTTTTCCACAAGCGGTTTTGCGATGGCAAGATGTTCCTCAAGCGCCCAATCAAAAGATCTCTTCATCCAAGGACCTGCAAGAGTGCATTTATATGTGCCATTCTGTTCATTTTCGAAAATGGTCGTCCCTAAAAGTTCTCCATCTTTCCATTGGGTGCTAAAGTCGAGAACCCTTTCTACCCAAGGCTCGCCGATCACTGGAAGAGTTTGTTTTTTCAAAAAACCCTCCAGATTTTTGTCCTTGTCCACATGAAAATGGCCTCTGCCTGCAGTGCCGAAAGCAGTTTTTAACACTTTGGGACCTGGGGTCTTTTCGATCCAATGCATCGCCTCGATGGAATTTTTTAACAATGCAGCTCCTGGCAATTTCGGCGACTCTTCGAAGGAGAAAATCTTTGAATTCACCTTTTTAACAATCTCCCAATTGGGAATTACATAGGGCATACCCCGGCTTTTTGCCCAAGCTTGTATTGCTAAAGAAGGCCCCCAATCCTCGATTTGACATGCCAAAGGAGGATTTTCCAGGGTGCAAAGTCTAGGATCTGGATTCTCGGGCAAGTCTGTAACTAGAATCTGATGTTCAAGGAGTAGGGGAAGAAATTGGAGTTGGAGGACGATGGGAGAGATCCGCATCCATTCGGCCAAAGGCCTTAGAGCGGTGCTTTCTAGCTCCGCTTCAAAAAAAGTATTGCAGATATGGAGTCGCGACATTTAACCCAAATTGTGCCATAATGCCTTCATTATGCAAACTCAAACACCTATTTTTAGATCTGGCATTGGCCAGGACAGCCACCGTTTTTTGTCTCCTGAATCATCAAAGCCCTGCATGATCGCAGGCGTTATTTTTGATGGAGTTCCAGGATTAGATGCAGATTCAGACGGAGATGTAGTCTATCACGCGATCTGCAATGCAATCACTTCGCTTTCCTGTATTCCGATTCTCGGAGGGATTGCCCGCGATCTTTGCCGCAAAGACGGGATCACCGATTCTCAAGTCTATCTTGAGCGCGCGCTCCAAACGCTCGGACGCCAAAAAATTGTTCATATTTCTCTGACGATTGAAGGAAAGCGCCCCTATTTTGAAGATAAAATCGAACAGATGCGCAAAAAAATCGCTCACGTTCTTCGCATTCGTCACAATCAAGTGGGAATTACCGCTACATCAGGCGACGGCCTGACAGATTTTGGCTGCGGCGACGGACTCCAATGCTTCTGCATCATGAACACAGTCGAAGAATAAAAATCTCTATTGGCTTTTAACAGGATATTTTTTCGCAATCCAATCTTGAAGCCCTTCGGGATATTCATAGACCTTTGTATATCCCATCGTGATCATATGGTCGGCTAAATGGCTGCTCGCAGGACAGCTTTCACTCCAACAATAAATGACGACAAGAGTGTTTTTTGAAGGAACAGCAGCTGTGATTTGTTCATCAGTCGCATCAAAAGGAACCCATTTCGCTCCAGGAATCATACCGTTGTTAATGGATCCCCGCGCATCCAAGATGGTCATCGGTTTTTTTTGGTCGACCCATGACTTCAGAGTATCTGTGTGCACGGTAGAATGTTCTTGAGCCACTGCTACTATAGGTGCTGCCATCAAGAAAAGAGGCGCTAAGATCCAAGCCCGCATAGAAAACTCCTTTTAGAGGTTATTTTTCATTCTCGTCTTTGAGATGGAATTTGTGAAAAAACTTATGGAATACAGGGACGAACACAATAGCAATTGCGACGAGAAAAATAATGCCGCAGAAGAGCGCATAGGTTCCGGCAAAGATTTTTCCTTGGGATGTTTCTATAGAAGAGACAGGCCCCATCCCAGATAAAATCATTGAAGCGTTGAGATAAGAATCGATCCAGGACATTTCCTCGAAGTGATGATAACCAACCATTCCCATTCCTAAGGAAATGAAAATGACACCTAAGCCAATCAAAAAATTGCGCGTGAGCCGATTGAATAAGGAAAGGGGAGCTGGAACTTTTTTAGTCATTAAATTGACTAAATATAGAAAATTGAGTTTTCAGTAAACATCTAGAAGATAACGTTTCTCAGCGCGAAGAGCTTTCATGTAAAGGCGTGCATCTTCTTCTGAAAGTTTGCCCTCTTCCTGCGCGATGCGCTGGAGAGCTGCGTCAACGTCTTTTGCCATTTCTTCCGCATCGCCGCAAACGTAAATATAAGAGCCAGCTTGGATCCAATTCCAAAGGCTTTGCTTGTTCTCGAGCATTTTATGCTGCACGTAGATTTTCTCTTTTTGATCGCGGGAAAAAGCAAGATCAAGTCGGATGCGTCCTTGTTTTTCCAATTCGTTCCAGTAATCTGAGTAATAAAAATCAGAAGCGCGATTCCGCTCGCCGAAGAAAATCCAGTTGCGACCCGTAGATTGATTGGCGATCCGTTCTTGTAAGAAGGCGCGGTATGGGGCGATTCCTGTTCCTGGGCCGATCAGGATCATAGAGGCTGCAGGATCAGAGGGAATGGTGAAATGGTTCGAAGGCTGCAGATAAATGGGGATCGGAGTTTCATCAAGGACCGCCATGTCGCAAAGGAAATGGCTTCCTACGCCAAGGCGAGTTTGTCCGTTGGCGATATAATGAATGTGGGCTACTGTCAGATGGATTTCATCGGGAAATACTTTCTGAGATGAAGCGATCGAGTAAAAACGGGGCATCAGCGGCATCAGCGGTTTGCAAAATTCAGAGGGAGGGAATGCGGCGGGCTTATGGAGATCGAGGAGCTCAAGAAGATTGTAAGAATCGAGATAATGAGTGAGCTGCGGCTTGTTCTCGGGGAGGAGAAGATCTGATGGCTTCCCTTTTTCGCAGAGGAGTTTGAAGAAAGAGGAATTGACCCGGGCTAAGTTCGCTTTATGGAGAAGATATTCGCGGATCGTACAGGTTGTATTGGAACGGGTATCGAAAATCTCTTCAGTTCCAGCAGCTTGGATCCGATCGAGGATCAGCCCCACCGTTTGGGGATTGTTTGTGGGGATCACCCCGATGCTGTCGCCCACTTTGAAAGAGATATTAGAATCTGTGATATCTAAAGAGAGGTGATATGTTTTTTTGGATGAAGAAGGTCCTGTTAAAAGAAATCTCTCTTTTATATGAGAAAGAAAAGGATTGGTTCGACTATACATTTCTATAGACACGGGCTCAGTTACTGACTAGCATAAGCTAAAAGTAGGTTTGTTGCATGAGAATCATGATATTATTAGGGTTTTGCTTAACATTATCTGGGTGCAATAGCGGGGGAAACATGACCCGCAGCTATGTAATCTCCAAATCTCACATCGAAACTGAACAGGCGGAAGTCGCGTCGGAAGAAGAGCCAAATCACTGAGCCGCAGGCATTCCCACTAGATCTCGGCAGTTCCGTTTTTCCCAACCTTTTTTCAGCTGATCCATTTTTTTATTGGAGATGCCGCCCAATAGCTCGATGGCTGACATCAGGCGCACTCGCGTCCGGTCTTTGCCAAGGAGCGTCACCGAATCAAACAGCGGCGGGCCTTGGGTCTTGCCCATGATGGCTGCAAATAGAGAAGGAATAATTACTTTTTTATGATGGACCCCGAAGGCTTCAGCGGCTTCATGAGAGGCTTTTTCAAGACCTGCACCTGTCCAATCTTCCTGAGCATCCATGCTCCAGATCAAAGCTTGGAAAAGGCAGCTAACGGTTTCAGGAGGCGTTCCTTTTGGACAGAGCTTATCGGGAGTGAGATGGAGTTCGTTGATGAAAAAGAAATCGCATAGCTGAATGAAATCGCTGAATGTTTTAATACGGGTGTGGATCAATGGCATCAGCTTCCGCATAAAACCGTCATTGAAGCTCCAATCTTGGAGGCGGCTCCAGAGCTGATCTTCAGAGATCGATTCAATGATCTTCTTCTGATTGACCCAATTCAATTTCTGGGTATCAAAGAAAGCTCCTGAAATCCCAATCCGCTTCGGATCAAAATCGCGAATGATCTCATCTAAAGGATAAATTTCTTTCTCATCGGGCATGCTATAGCCCATCAGAGTTAAAAAATTCACAAGCGCTTCAGGGAGGTAGCCGCTGTCGCGGAAAAAGAAGATCGATGTGGGATTTTTTCTCTTAGAAAGCTTTTTGCCATCTTTGCCGAGGAGCAAGGGCATATGCATAAACACAGGCGGCTCCCATCCAAATGCTTCGTAGAGGAAAATGTGCTTCGGCGTTGAACTCATCCATTCATCGCCACGGATTACGTGGGTGATTTTCATGAGGCGGTCATCGACCACATTGGCTAAATGGTATGTGGGGAATCCATCCGATTTTAAAAGAACTTGGTCATCGATATCGGCCCAAGGAGCTGTGATGCGCCCTTTGATTTGGTCTTCGTAAACGCATTCACCGGTGAGAGGTATTTTTAAACGGATGACAAACGATTGCCCCGCTTCTTCGCGCTGCTTCACTTCATCGGGGCTTAAATTGCGGTATCTCCGGTCATAACCGAGACGCTTCCCTTGTTTAGCGGCCACTTCGCGCATTTCAGCCAACTCTTCTGGCGTAGCAAAACATTTATAGGCCATTCCGCGATCCAGAAGCTTATACGCATGCTCGCGATAAATATCGGTCCGCTCTGATTGACGGTAAGGGGCATAAGGACCGCCCACATCGGGACCTTCATCCCAGTTGATATTGCACCAATGGAGAGCGTCGAAAATACTTTTTTCATATTCGGGACGGCTTCTCGTCTGGTCAGTATCTTCTATGCGAAGAATAAACTTGCCTTTGAAATGCTTCGCAAAAATCAAATTGAAAAGGGCGATATAAGCAGTCCCTACATGGGGATCGCCGGTAGGGGATGGAGCAATGCGGACGCGTACAGTCATGTTTCACCTAAAAATCGACCTCTATTTTGTCGATCTTGTGAGTTTATCACAATCCCTATCCTGCTTGGTCTGCCATCACATTAGGCCCTCTCCAGCGCTGTCTGACTGAAGGTTCGTCCTCTTCCACTTTGGAAGGGGGTGGGAGGGATTGCAAAACTTCTTGAAAGTCCTTCATCGTCACACTGCCTATAGGGTGTGTTGGCACCTGTTCGAGTGTGCATTCTTTTTTTCGATAGGCTTCTAACAATCGATAAAAGGAACGGGTATTCACTTTTTCAACAAGCCCTTTGATGTCCGCTCCTGAAAAGCCTTCGGTTCTCTGGCATATAACTTCAAGATCTACATCTTCCGCTACTAAATGATGAGTTCTGAGAGGTTGCAGATAGACTTCAAAAATCTCCTTTCGGACTTCCTGGCTCGGCAGATCGATCTTGATTTGCGTTCCAAATCTTCCAGGTCTTAAAAGGGCAGGATCGATTCTTTTCCGGAGATTTGTCATCCCGATCACAAGCAGATTATCCCTTTGGAAATATCCGTCCATAACACTGAGGAGCTGATTCACCATAGAAGCTTCCCAGTTCATAGTTGCATAGGATCGATCTGGAGCAATCGCATCGATTTCATCGATAATCACCACAAAAAGTGGGCTCTTTGAACCCAATTTTTGCATGGCTTTCCAGGAAGGATTAAAGAGTGCGCGGATATTCGCTTCAGTTTCTCCTACCCATTTCCCGAGGAGGCTGGGTCCGCTTTGTACCATGATCCGCTCATCCGAACAGTTTAAATATTTAGCGACTGCGCGGGCAAGCGAGGTTTTGCCAGTGCCAGGAGGACCGTATAAAAGAATCCCCTTTTCCCCGCGTATTCCGCGATCCTTGATATAAGGTCCCAGCTCCCCAAATCGAGCGAAAATGGGTTCCAGCGTCGTTTCCACATCATGGGGAAACCCGATGAGTCCCTCATTTTGTAGAAATTCGGTGAAAGGTATTTTGGGAGCAGAGGGGTCTTCAGCTTGAACATTGATCGGGGCCGGATTAGGAACGGTCTCTTCGGGTGATGCTAAAAGAGATTGCAAAAGAGTTTGCAATGGATCCTTCTCATCTTCATCTGATAAATCATTTGAGTACTGCTGATCCAAGGCTTTTTTGCTCTCATATTGAGCGATGGCTTGTGTACCGTCGGATGATTCGAACAACGGACACTTAGAGTCGTCTGACTGTTTATTGAAAACGGCTGTAAAATGGAGAACCGATTCGCTATTCAAAATTTTAAACAAAGTTCCTTTGGAAAAGCCGGCTCTGAAAGTGTTAGAATATCTTATGTCGGCTTGCGCCCTGCAGAGGACTTTTCCAATCCGAACCTGTTTTTCCGAACCAAACCATTTACCGGATAATTTGTTACAGTGATCGGGACGTAACTGAATCACATCATCAGATGCTTTTGGATCGATATCAAATTCCTGAATGGAGATATACGGATCGGAACCATTCGCATTTCTGATAGAGAGATCGCCATCTTCTTCTAAGAGACCGCACTTGATCTGAAAATCAGTTAATCCTGGCTGACTCTGAAGAATTTTCACAAAAGACCCTTTTGAGATGAGGGCGCAATGAATGTCGGTCGATTTGGTATTTTCTAAAGCTTTAAAAGCGATTCCCCCAATACGGACTGTCTTTTCTACAGTTCTTTGAAGCTTCTTGTAGATCTTAGAATCAACATAGGCAACGTCGTCTGAAATACTCGGCTCTACAATAAATTTTGAAGCGAATACATTAAAATCTTTAGAATGAACTGATGACATTAATAAAATCCCTAATTTTTTTGCGATATATTAGGGGTTAATAATAATCAAAATCAAGTAATTACATTTTTTTATCTTTTTTCATCTATACTGACAAGAAATACAAGATCTTTCATCACATTGAGGGCTTCGACGAGCTGTAGATCGCTTTGGCCGAAGAGTTCAATGAAATCAGAGTCGTAATTCTTTTTTTGAAGTTCTGTAAGAAAGTTTTGATAGTTTTTGTTCGTATCCATCCGCACATGGGAATTTTTACGCAACACATCGAGATAAGGCAAATAGGTCGATAGCTTTGTTTGGAGATTGTATTTATACATCGGGCCGAGCTGGATTCGATGAAAAGGAGAAATATCTGATAAATCATCTTCAAAATGGGCTTCAATCTCGTCATTTTCCAGAGGGAATTTTGCGTATTTTTCTCCAATGTCTAATTCAGAGAGAATTCCTGGCACGACGATGTCAGATATAACGCCTTTCAGTTGAGGACTCTTTCCCGATACGGTGTAATAGCGGCCTCGAGTGACTTTATATTCGCCTTGCGGATTTACTTTCGGATTGTTGATCGGATCTAAAGTGAATGTCTGGAACGATCCTTTTCCAAAAGTATGGTCGTCCCCAATAACAATGGCACGACCGTAGTCTTGCAGGGTTTGGGCGACGATTTCTGCAGCGGATGCAGAGGCTCTGTTAACAAGTACAAAAAGAGGCCCATCCCAAGCGGGTTTTCCTTCCACTTCTCTCAAATGCTGGACGCGGCCTGTGTTGTCTTTGATGGAGACGACAATTCCTTTATTGATGAAGAGGCCTGTTACAGAAACCGCCTGTGTTAAAAGACCGCCAGCATTGCTGCGGAGATCTAGGAGGACGCCTTTTAACTTCTGTTCTTTTTTGACCTGTTCTAACGCTTTTCTGATATCGGAAGCCGATGAACTTTTTGGATCTTGATAGAAAGAGAATAGACGCAAATTAGCGATCACTCCATCGCCATAAGGTTCGAAATTCGTTTCCAGTCTCGTCTCTTCCAACACGACTTCATTGCGGACCAATTCGATTTCAAATTTCTCTGTTTGTCTTTCTTCTCCTTCGCCTGTTTCGCGCAGAAGTGTTAGGAGAACGGGAGTTCCTTTTTCGCCACGGATCAATTCAACAGCTTCTGTGATGTCCATCCCGACAACAGGCTCATGATCGACAGCGATGATTTTATCATTGATCTTGAGCTTATTGCTTTGGCTGGCAGGGCTATTTTCTAAAATCCGCATCACAGAAAGGCCGTCGAGGTCGTCCCGGAGTTGGGCTCCTATCCCAAATAAGCGCTGCTGAACCTGGATCATAAATTGATTGGCTTCATTCGGAGTAAAATAATTTGTATGGGAGTCGAGGGCTGAAGTGGCCGCTTTTAGCACAAAGCTCAAGGTGAGCTTAAGGCGCTCGTCGCCCGTTGTCCCAATAAGCTCTGCTTCCCGGTTGTGGCGCCGTTTTTCTAGCCGCTGCCAAAATCGCTCTTGATTGTCGGATCCGAGCTTTTGGGTGGCTTCCATTTGAAGGGCTTTAATGCGCAATAAGCGGTTTGTCATTTCCTCGGGTGTCGCAACCCATTCAAGATTCTTAAATTCTTCGTTTTTAACACCCGTAGGAAGCTCTCTTTGGCCCAAATCGGCTTCCAGGGCATTGCGCCTTTCGATCGCAGCCACAAGCGTCGTATGAACTTCCTGGAAAATGGAAAAATCCTGGTTTTGGAAACCCTCTAAGGCTCTTTGCAGCGTCGATTCCGAAGCTTGGGTCCAGATCGCGATTTCAGGAAGGAGAAAGTAGGTTTTACTGGGATCCAATTCGTCCAGGAAATTCTCAAGGGTTCTCGCCATGAGCTCTGGAGTGAGGTTTTTATAAGATACATGGGCCTTTAAAATCTCCTCCACTTTGACCCTTACATCACGGGGGGTCAATTGCGGGGGTTTTGCTTCGCAGAGCACGCCTAAAATAAGGAAAAGGATGAAGAGGCTTTTTCGGAACATAATCACCTTGTATTTAACGATTTGCGAATTAACTCGCAATTTCGCTTATAAAATCTCAGGACCTAAATGCCAGACTATATCGAAAAATGACACTTCTATGCCAATGGAAATTTTTGAAACTAAATTATTGGCATTTAGTAATTTATAGAACTTCCTTCAGAATTTTACTAAAACTTAACATTGAGATCACACCAGATTAAGAATTCGATTGATTTCAAGTCGTTAATATGAAATAATCATTACTTAAAGAATAAAAAATAAAAGAAATAAGAAAAAACGTGCTTATTTCAAATAAAATTTTGTTTGAAATGGCTATGTAATTAACAGTTAATTATTTATTTAAAACTGAAACTATAAAGATTTTAGGAGGAAAGGAACCATGGATTCAGAAACAGCATGGGGCCAGAATCAGGGACAAGCGCGCGAGACAGCAAAAGTGGTTTCGATCACAGAAGCTGCTCGAATTAATAACGTGACTCGTCAAGCTATCTACGTTGCGATTAAGCAAAAAAAGCTTAAAGCTACGAAAGATTCTACCCGTTGGACAATTCATTTAGATGACCTCGAAGAATATCGCAGAAATAAATATTCTCGTACGAAGTCAATGTTCGATGGCGAGCTTCTTTTCGATAATCGCAAAGGATACTATTCTGTAAATCAGGCCGCTAAGTTAATGAACGTACCCGCACAAAAGATCTATTACGCGACTCGCGTGGGTCTTTTAAAAGCTTCTCGTAAAGGAGCTGCTTGGGTTATTCATAGCGAAGATATTAAAGGTTACCAGGAAAACTATCTAAACCGTAAGCCGAAAGTCGGCTAATCGCGGTTTTGAATTTTTTTCAGAATCGCCCAATCTCGAGAGGGCGATTTTTTTTATTTTCTTAAAATATTTTCTTTCACTGCCAAGACCTTCAAAAATGGGTGAGTTTGATAAGAGCCTTGGATTTGCTCAATATCGATGTTGATCACTTCAAACCCATTCTGCTTTAAGATATTTACCATCTCTTCTTCGCTGTAATAGGCCCAATACTTCAAAACGCCTCCATAGCGGCGATCCTGCTCTAAGCCTTCTCCTGAGCCTTTTTTGACAGAAATATAGAGGATCCCGCCAGGCTGCAGAATCCGGTGCATTTCCTGACAGGCATCAGGAAGGCTAGTTTTGGGAATATGATGCAGGGAAGCGTTGGCCCACACGCCACTGAATGAAGACGTTGGAAAAGTCGATAGCTCCTCTACGCTTTTCTCAAAAAAATGCGCCTTCGGGGCTGCTCGTGCAGCAATAGAGAGTAATTCCGAAGAAAAATCGATTCCTGTGACTTTATAGTCTAATTCAGAAAAAATGCGGGCATCGCGACCGGCTCCGCATCCAACATCTAGAATCTGTCCATCTTCAGTAATATGGTCCAAAAATTCTCTCATTTCTTTTTCGGGAGTAAAAAATCCAGCTGCCGTTTTTTCGGCATAGGCAGCAGCTGTTTCATTATAGCTATCGCGGGTCGCATCAAGGGGATTCTTATCTGCGAAAACGCAGGTGCAAATGATCAGGTTCAAAACACAAAGCAATAAACGCATTTTTCCTCTATGAGTTCTAAGGGGCAGGATCTTACGGTTTTTTGTTTTTTTTCAGCAAATTCTTTTTGTTTGCATGATTCATTAAAAAAGTTTTATACCAAAAGAGATGAAAATTTTATTCGAGTCCCCATCTTGGGTTCTCTCCTCTCTTGTCATTGTAATCCCTTCGATCCTCATTTTTATGGGGATTGTTTGGTTTGTTCGGAAAAATGTTAACGCAGAAGTATTGAGAAAAAATCACGATGTAGCGGGATTCACTTTCAGTATTGTCGGGGTTCTTTACAGTGTGATTTTAGGATTTACGGTGATTAGCGCCCAGGATCGCTATAACGAGGTCTTGCAAACGATCCACACAGAAGCGTTGACCTTGGCAGACCTCTATCGTGACGCCGCGCTATTTCCCAAAGAATCCCGGGACGCAATACGGTCCAACTTACGCGCCTATGTGACCTATGTAATTGATGAGGAGTGGAGCGCTCCGATTGAAAAGAAAATCCGCATCAAGACCCAAGAAATCATGGAAAAAATTTGGCATAGTTATTACGGGATTGAACTCCAAGATCAGAAGATGAGTATTTGGTACACGGAATCGATTGAGAAATTGAACGAGTTCATCAATGCCCGCCTCTCGAGACAGTTCAGTTCCTGGGAACATTTAAGCGATATGATGTGGAGCCTTTTAATCGTTGGAGGAATCATCACTGTTTGTTTTATGTGTTTCTTCGGATTAGAAAATATGCGCTCGCAAATGTTGATGGTGGCGCTTTTGGCAGGCTATCTTTCCTTCATCCTCTATCTGGTCTATTCCCTCGATCATGTCTTTGAAGGCTCGCAGGGTATCAAGCCTACTGCGCTCGAGCAGGTATTCAGTCTCTTTGATCGTTGGGATCGCACCGATTAGCTTTTTCCATAATGCGTTCAATAAATCCAGTTTTAGCTCGGCAATATTCCATCGCATTCTGTTCGCAATATTGAACGGCTAATTCCTGTTTCAGCGCTGCATACGCGTTGCGCTCGTCTGTATGGCTCCGCAGCCAGCTGCAAAACTGGAGATTTTTTTCGATCCAAGGATCGCCTTTTTCAAAAAGATGGAGATGAATTGGGGGGATTTCTTTGATAAAATATCTTCCTGTAGGAACGACGATTCTTCGGGGTTTGAAACCTTCTAAAGAAAAAGCACAAGTAATGTCTTTTACCACAGCAAGAATATCAATTTTAGGCTTGGCGCTTAAGCCTGGTACAGACGTAGAGCCAAAATGGTGAATGGCCGCGCAGTTTTCGCCCAATGCTTGTTGGATGAGCGCCGATTCTTTTTCGAAAATCTTAGGCCATGCAGGATCATAGGGAACGATCTGCACGCACATTTTAGCGTTGGGTGGTTTCTACGACGGCGTTCAAAGGGATGGAGCCATTGTAGAGATGATAGTACTTCGTCTCTCCGCCGGGATTTGCCTCGAGAACCAAATCGCCAGGGATTTTCGAAGCATCGATTTTCAATACATAGAATTCAGAGACATTCGACCAATATTTATTGATCAATCGGTCGAGCTGATCTTCTCGGGAAAAATGGATGAAGGCGTCATCCGCGGAAGGAAGGTGAAGAACTTCTTGTTCTTGGCTGGCTTTCCAATCTTCAGCGCTGAGTACTTTGTATAGAAACTGAGGCGTTTCATTTGCAAATGCATTCATTCCCAAACCTAAAAGTGCTGCGTAGATGGTTTTTTTCAACATCTGTAAAGATCCCTAAAAACGATCTTATTATATATCAGGGCTTATTTTTCTACATTATAGGAGTGTAAATGTCTGATACAAAATGGTTTGATGGGAATGGGTAATGTCTTGAGTTATTTTAAAAATAATAGTATAATTATATTAATATATTTAAAAGATAAGTGGATATGAATTCTTTTGATCCTGTTTCTTCTTCTAGTTCAGCAAGTTATGAATTAAGGGAGACTACTCTCAAACGGCGAGAAGAAACTTCATATACTACGACACCTAAAAGGCGTAAATTATTAACCCCTTCAAAAACAGCATCTTATGTTCGGACTCCTAGTCACGATAGCCATCCTTTCGATGTAGAGGCAACGAGGCTCAAGCTAGACCAAAGGATCTATTTCACTTTTGAAAGGTTCAGCCTTGCCTATTCGCTGCAATGCGAAACTTCCCGGGGCAAAACCCACTTCAATGGCTCCCATGCTAAGGTAGAGGATTGGGAAGCTGCCCATGCGAGTTTTGCGCCTACGATGTTCGACAATTATCACGAAAAGGTTAGAGACGAGGTCTCTAAGAGCGGTTTTTCAGCGCTTTCTCCCCCTAAAAAACAGTATCTGCGCACCCGTTTTAATTTAGATACTCCACAACGAAAAAAGGAACAAGGAAAGAGCTCCGACGAAGAATTTTTCGACTCTCTTACAGACAGACTTTCCAGACGAGAAAAGCAAGGCTCCTATGTCAATACAGAGACAGAATGGCTGCGGAACTCGACAGTGGAACAGCCTCGAGGATCGAACCGTTTTGATTGCCATCTCGAACATGTGCTTCGTGATCTCGAAGATACTCTTTCAGAAGAATGTGCAAATCAAACCATCACGCCTCAAGAGGCAACAGAACTATTTATCGAACGGTATCTTGAGCTTGTCAAAACGTTTGTGAATCATATCAAAATACGGCAAAGGCAGTTCTCGAGATTTATCTTTTTGCATAAGGAGCTAAAAGATCTTATTTCTCGTTTAAGCGCCCAAACTACAATTCTTACAGATGATTATAAAAATTTCGCGCAACTCGTGAAAGAGTATCTCGGATTGAGAAAAAAAATCAAAAAACGAATGGCAGGAGCTCCTTCTTATTCAGAATTTATCTCCTATTCTCAAAAAAGGCCGATCTGTTCTCTTTTGAAGCTCCTCGACAAAAACTATGACTCCTCATCCATGAGCGATGCGATTCAGTTCTTTCATCAAATAAAAGATCAGCTGCAGCTCACTCCTTTTTCAGAAAGGAAAACTGAATACTGCTTAAACGATCTCGAGAATCGTTTAAAGGAAGGGGAAGCGCAATTGGCAAAACTACAAGCTGTTCAAGAAGATCCTGTTTCTTTCGAGACATTGTATTTAGGGATCTATGATTCGGGAACGCGCCGTTCCCCAACAGATGAAGAAATCCAAGAACAATTCATTGCAAAAATGCAGCCCGTAAGATCGCTCTCGTTTCATTAAAAACGAAAATTAGGGGCTGGAGTTTGTCTGATAACCATTAAAAGATCCATATTTGGGCTTCCAGATTATTTCAGGGGGGAGCAAACCTTATAGAGCCTATCCAAAATGCCATTGGATTGCCTATCGCTAACTGCCTGCTGTATGGACTATAAAAGTTATTTTAGATAAAAAGCGGGAATGAGCATAGAATTCTCCAAAGATCTGATTTCATTCATCAAAAGCTTAAAAATATTTAAGGAATTAAATGATGAAGAAATCCAAATGCTTCTTAATGTGACGACTAAAAAAACTTACGCTGCAGATGAATATATAATTCGAGAAGGAGAAATCGATCAAACCTTGCTGATTTTGCAATCAGGAAAAGCTGAGATCGTCAAAGAACGTCCCCCAAATCAACCCTTTCAAATTGCGATTGTCGAACCTGGAGAATCTTTCGGTGAAATGTCCCTGCTAGAAGCGAATCCCCGATCCGCTTCAGTCAGGGCATTAGAAAAATCGGAAGTACTCATCTTCGATATCCGAACTGTTGAAACTTTGTACAACAAGACTCTCAAAGGATTGGGTTTAAAACTTAGTGCAGTGGTAAGGAAGACAGATCGCAATCTAGTCGCTCTTCTCGAAGAAAAAATTGAAGATTTCAATTTGCGGACTCAGGCGAGCAATTTATTTATCGTTATGATCCTCTCTGCTGCATTTTATATCACAACTCAAAAAATCTACATTGAAATTTTTGGAACTTTAACACCTGTTTCCATCTCTGCCTTTGGGTTTGGAGTGATCTTATTTCAAGCAATCGCCGCCATATTAATTATTGCGAAATCGAAATATCCCTTAGCGTTTTACGGGATCACTCTAAAATATTGGTCTCGGGAAGCTCGGCAAGCAGTTCTGATCAGTATTCCTCTTCTTATTTTATTTACAGCGGCAAAATGGATATTAATCAATACAGTCAGTAAATATAATTCGATTCCTCTTATTGAATTATTTCCAGAAAAATCGGAATACATTCAGTTTTATTATGTTTTTTCAATCATTTACCTGCTTTTGATTCCTTTACAGGAATTTGTTGTAAGAGGTTGTTTTCAAGGATGTCTCCGCAATTTTTTCGTGAATCGAAATAGAGTTCTCATCTCCATTCTAGGCTCGAACCTTTTGTTTGCATCGGAACACGCTGTTAAAAGCATCCCATTCGCCATTGCCGTTTTTTTTATGGGAGTTTTTTGGGGATATTTATATGAACGGCAAAAATCTCTTGTAGGAGTTATCATTTCCCATACCCTGATCGGGATTTGGGTCTTCTATGCTTTGAATCTCATCCAATTTTTAATTGGATAAAGAGCGGCAAAACGGATTATCGTCAACTAGAGACTAACAATCTCTTAAATAGAATTATTCTTGAGTTTCTTTGTTATTTGATGTTTTTTTGAAATCGTTTCTGAATGTTCCGAGAATTATATCTCCAATAGGGAAAAATACAAATCCATAATTGTATTGGAAGTTTTTATGATGAATCTCATGCAATCGTTTGCAATACTTAAACCACGAATCTTGCCAAGTTCCCTCAATGTTCTTCTTATAATAGGCAGTCTTGTGCATCGCTAGATGAAAATGATCTTCAAATTTGTACCAAAAAGTACCCATAAATATTGTAAATAAGGCACTTACAATAAAAAATGGCCACTCAAATCCAATGACCCATAAAAGGAATAGCTCGAGGATATATAAGAATGATCCAACAACAATTACATTTGAAGGTCGTTGAACCCAATAACCTTCCTCTGGATCTTCAGTATCTTCGATATGATCAAAACAGACTTTATGGTGGTGGGTATGTTGAACAGGATCGTAATTCCATAATTTTGTGAATTTCGAAATAAATGATATCTTCTTGTGGAATAAGTACTTATGGAAAAGGCATTCAGCAACAGAAACAGAAACTAGAGATAACAAGAGGCAAAAGACCCCCTGCACGAATAAAATCATACATTAATCCTCCGACATCATTATATTACTAATCTGAAAGGCAACTGTCAATACAAACAAACCTCACTGTAATATAATTATGGAATAATCTGATAGGGAGGCCTTTATGATTTAAATCGTTAATCTTTAATGCTACTTAGCGTCTCTGTAATTTTTCCAAGCAATCGGTTGAGAGGAATTGCCAGATAGGAACATAACCCTATAATGCAAAACACCGTCATGATAGCAGTGAAGACATCCATGGTATAATGAACTTGCAAAACAATAACGCAGCTCACTTCGAAGAAAAAGATCGAAAAGCCCAAAACAGTAAGCCATGTTTTTTTAAAACGCGCCATTTCAAGGGCGGCGATCAAGCTGACGCCAGTGTGTGATGAAAAATAGAGATCGTTCGCTACATTGTAGGTTGCGAAAATCGAAGGAAAGCCCGGATCATGCCAAATGGCGTGGAGAGGGATTGGCAGAGATACTAAGTACTGAAGGCTTTGGCGCAGTAAACCAAATATAAGAAGCATTAAAAAAGGACGAGTATCACGCTTCACAATTACAAGACCTATAATGAACAATCCTAAGCAATCAGAAATCGCGTTCATGACAATCAGAATCTTGTCGCTCAAAGACCCATGGCTGCTTATATACTCGTTCAATGGAAATGTAAATTGCTGCAGGTAGTCGATAATTCCGCAATTGGAAATCGGCTTTTTTGCAAGGATGTGTTCAACACTATAGAAAGCGATCAGCCCAAGAAAAATAAGTCCAATCAGAATAAGTCGAAAATGGGAAAATTTTCTTTTAATCAATCGCTCAAGCTTATCGCTTAAAGGAAAAACGTAAAGATAGACAAAGATTGCGGTGATGATCGAAGTATAAATGTCGGGAGTGTAATGGACTCGTAAAATGATACTTATGAAAACTTCAATGAAGATTATAATAAATCCAAATGTAGTCAGCCACCAATTTTTGTATTTCAATAATTCTAAAGTGACTAGAAGATTGATCCCAATATAAGCTGAGTAGTAAAAATCATTGCTGATATTATAGGAGGTAAAAAGAGCTGGCAAGCCTGGGTAATGCCAGATCAGTCCAGAAGGGATAGGAAAAGTGACGAGGGCCTGCAAGACTTGCCTGAAAAATAAAAACACAAATAAAGGCAGAATCATCCGCAAGCTTGAGGAATAAATAGCTGCAATGAAAAAAAACAAAAGATATGCGTCGCCTAAGGATGAGTAGAGAATAATAAGTGCATTAGACGCCCGTCCATCGATTTGCAAATAGGCATTCCAAGAAGCTGTTATAGTTTGAAGGCGGTCTTCAATCAAACAGCTAGACGGGATCATCGATCCAATAAGACTTTGTGAATAAAGGTAAAACCAGAACCCACCAGCTAATATAAGGACCAATAGGACCCGAGAAATTCTCTTTTCTTTCTCTTGTAAATTTGGAACTTCCAAAAGCTTCGCCAAGTTTCAAAGATGTGGATAAAAATTTGAATTCTTTCCACTTAATTGCAGATTGATCTAATTGAAATCAAGAGCTAAGACATGGACATCACTACCTCTGCGTTTTAACACCCAAGACCGATCCAGGCTAGTTTAATTGAAAAAGAAGGACTTAGATCGCTCTCGTTTCATTAAAAGCGGAAATTAGGGGCGTAGCGGCGGAACCAAAGCTCCAAGGCTAAAAGCCCCCAGAGGCGGCCAGCGTGCAGTCGGCGCTGTTTCGTTTCTTCTTTCCGGAGCTGCTGAACAACACCTTCCCGTAAAATATTGCGTCCCAAGAGTCCTGCTGGCGACAAGGCTTCGTTCATCAGGGGCTGGAGTTTGTCGGATAGCCATTCTCTCAGCGGCATGGAAAACCCATATTTTGGCCGCCAGACGATCTCTGGGGGAAGCAAACCCCTTTCGGCTACTTTTTTTAGGAGGTATTTCGCTTCCCCATTTCGGATTTTGAAATGAGTGGGGAGGCGAGCAGCGAACTCCACGAGGCGATGATCGAGATAGGGAACGCGGCCTTCTAGGGAATAGGCCATTGTGGCCCGATCCACTTTAGTTAAAAGATCATCAGGCAGCCACAGATTGGAATCGATGTGCAGCATCCGGTCGAGATATTCAGAAGAGTCGCAGGATGAATAATGTTTTTCCGCCAAATGTTCTAAACCGAAACGGGGCTTTTCCAACAAGGCAGGTGTTAAATATGAAGAGTGGAGCTCGGAATCAAACATATTGGGAATCGTTGTATAGCGGCGCTCTATGGGGCGCGATGCTGCTTTAAACACCCGATTTTTGCGCGCGACTGGAGGAAACAGGCGATAGAGAAGATGAAAGGGGGAAAATCTGGCGCCAAGCCGAGAGGCGAGAGTTGCCTCCTTCAATCGTTTTGAATAGTTGCTGTAGCCAGCAAAGATTTCATCGGCGCCTTCTCCTGTCAATACCACTTTAACAGACTTGCTCGTCAGCCGGCTGAGCAGTAGAGTCGGCATGGCTGCTTGGTCTCCGAGCGGTTCGTCAAAGGCGTCAGCCCAGGTATCTAGCGTCCCGATCACATCGTCTTCGGTAACAATCAGGGGATGGTGCTCTGCGCCAAGGTATGAGGCGACTTTTGCGGCAAATTCATGCTCGCTTCTAAGGGCTTCATTAAAGCCGAGATTGAAGATTTTAACGGGGCGGCTGCTATTTGCCTGCACTAGGGAAGCGATGAGCGAAGAATCGATGCCTCCGCTCACAAAAACAGCGAGCGGCACATCTGCGATCAACATCGAAGAGACAGATCTGTGTAATTCGTGGGTCAGCTGTTCGATCGCCGTTTGTTCATCGAAATCAAATTTTGGCAAGTATTGCGGAGTCCAATATCTTTTCAGTTCGATGTTTCCATTCTTCAAACGCAAGAAATGGGCTGCCGGCAGCTTTCTGATCGCTTTGAAAATGGAATAAGGAGCCGGAATGTATTGGCATTCTAAATAAAGCCGAATGGCGTTCGGATCGATATCTCGGGATACTTTGGGGTGTTCGAGAAGTGATTTAATCTGCGAGGCAAATATCAGCCGGCCTTCATCCCAGACATAATAAAGAGGCTTGACGCCGCAATGGTCTCTTCCGAGGAGAAGGACTTCCTCTTTTGCATCCCAAAAAGAGAATGCAAACATCCCTTGCAGTCGAGGCAAAGCTGCTTCGCCCCATTGAATTAAAGCATGCAGGAAGACTTCTGTATCTCCAGAAGTGCGGAACGTATGGCCGCATCGCTCCAATTCGGAGCGGAGTTCCCGAAAATTATAGAGCTCTCCATTGTAGGCAAGAACATAGCGTTGATCGGAGCTGATCATTGGCTGATGGCTTGCCGCCAAATCAATGATCGAGAGGCGGCGATGGCCGAATGAGACAGGACCTTTGGAATAGTATCCTTCAGCATCAGGGCCTCTATGCGCTAGAGCGCGGGTCATCCGCTCGAGGGTTTCTTTATCTTGAGAATGTCGATCGAACCACCCAGTAAATCCACACACAAAGAACCTATTCTATTGATAATTTAGCTTCGAGAGTCTGGTCGAAAAACTGCAGCATATCGGAGTCGGTCTTCTTGTTTAGCCATTTTCGGACTGGATGCATCGTATCGTGAATGGAAGCATCGCCATTCGCTTTATAGTAAAAACTTCCCACATCGATCTGAAATGCTTTTTGTCCATCAAATCCATAATTGCGCAAAAAAGATTCATCGCGATTCCAAATCCCCTTTTTCCCGCGATCGACAATCACATCGATGAAGGCGTCCAGAATCCTCTTCGCTTCTTTTCGGTCTTCTTTTTTAAGGGCAGCTAAAAAGGCTTTCATCAAGATGGGATGTTTGGTTTGCAGAACAAAGGTCGTTCTTTCTGCAGGCAATTGAAACTTGCTTCCAAGGGCGTTGTAGAGAGTAAGTTGTTTGCCTTTAGGTTCTGTGCGGCCGATATGCAGGGCAATCACTCCAGTTTCTTCCCGCAAGTTTTCATAAGCGATCCGGAAGCTTTCTAAAATAAAGGCCTCTTGTTTGGCTTGAGCTGCATGAAGCTTCTCTCGCTTCGTTTTTAGAGGCAAAATGCGCATCCAAAGTGGGATCTGATAAATATCGGTCCTGGGGAGTTTGATGACATATTTCCCATCTTCGCTCTCAAATGCGAAACATTGCCGTCCCCGTCCGATATAATGATAACTCTGAGCGAGGGCACTATCGGCTTCGCTATTCCAGATTTCGAGCTGTCTATGGACAGGCCCTTGAATACGGCGGTAAGTAAATCC
>CAZXVU010000003.1:0-49138 GCA_964644465.1 uncultured bacterium | reverse complement strand
CGAAAGTTGGGAAGATAGAATCGAATCGGAGTGTCGAAATCGAGCCGTCTCTCTTCCACCAACATATTGACTGTAAGAGAAGTGAATGCTTTCGTGAGTGAATTGATCTGAAAAAGCGTTTCTGCGTCTACAGTTTCATCAGTGTCTCTCTTCCTGACTCCATATCCAGCAACACGCACTTCTTCCCCTTTGTGGATGACAGCTATGGACAAGCCGGGAATCTTCCATTCCTCCATCATTTGTTCCACAAGGAAATCGACTTCTTGCGGAGTCAATGACCAAAGAGTTTCTAGAGAAACAATGAAAGCAAAGATGAGAGACCGGATCATGAATTCCTCGTCAGAAAAGAGGGAGCATTCTATGAAACTGGATCCATTTTTGCGAAGAGAAACTTATCCTAGAAGAGCATCGATGTAGCTTTGGGGATCGAAGGGGGCGATGTCCTCGGCGGTTTCGCCTGTGCCGACCCAGCGGATGGGGATCTTGAGCTGTCTTTGAATGGCGGCTGCGATTCCGCCTTTGGCGCTGCCGTCGAGTTTAGTCAATACGATTCCTGTAATGGGAGTGTATTGATGGAAGGTTTGGGCTTGGTCGAGCGCATTTTGCCCGACGGTTGCATCGAGGACGAGAAGCGTTTCGTGAGGGGAGTCGGGGATTTGTTTTTGGCAGATGCGGCGCACTTTTGCCAGTTCGTGCATGAGATCGGTTTTTGTCTGGAGACGTCCTGCCGTGTCGATGAGGACGATATCGATGGAACGTGCCTTTGCAGCTGCGAGTGCGTCGAAAACGACTCCCGAGGGATCGCTATTGGGCTGCGATTTTATGAGTTCGACAGAAGCGCGCTTGGCCCAAGTTTCAAGTTGTTCAACAGCCGCAGCGCGGAATGTGTCTCCGGCGGCGATGAGGACTTTTTTTCCTTCATTGCGGTAGTGCGTAGCGAGTTTTGCCAGTGTTGTTGTTTTTCCGCTGCCATTGACGCCGACGATGAGGATGACGTGGGGTGCAGCTGCGCTGATGGGCGGGAAGAGGGTGAAAAGGCCGAGAAGTTCTTCTTTGACAAATGCGAGGATCTGGTCAGTAGTGAGGGAGGGATTTTTGCGCGATTGAGAGCGGATTTTATCAACAAGTTCGGCGGAGAGGGCAGCTCCGAGGTCTGCTTCGTAAAAAAGCTGTTCCAAATGCTCAAAGGCCGTCTCGTCATAGCCGCGGGAAAAAATCGAGCGGATTTTTTGAGAGAGGAGCGACTTCAGTTTCGCAAACGGAGAGGCGAGTTTTTTAAAAAAAGTAAACATTCTTTTGAAGAGTGTTGATCGTAAACCCTATTCTAGCACATAACTATTTTCTAAATAAAGAAATGGTATCCGCCCATGAACCTACATGAATATCAGGCAAAAAAAATTTTAAAAAAATATGGGATTCCCATCCCTGATTTCGGGGTCGCATCCTCTGTAGAGGAGGCTAGGAGGATTGCCGATGAGCTCCACTTGACCCAGGCGGTCCTTAAGATTCAAGTACATGCCGGTGGAAGGGGAAAAGCAGGCGGTGTGAAATTCGCCAAATCGAAGGAAGAAATCGGCCAGATTGCGAAGCATCTCATTGGGATGAAGATGATCAATCAACAGACAGGGCCTGAGGGAGTCGTCGCAAAAAAGATTTTGATTGCAAAGCCGGTCGATATCGAAAAGGAATATTATTTAGGGGCCGTTGTCGATCGTGACAGGGCGGTACCTATTTTGATTGCATCTCCTGAAGGGGGAATGGAAATCGAAGAGATCGCCCATAAAATGCCTGAAAAGATTTTAAAGATGCCTTTCAGCTTCGACGGAAAACTGAGATCGTATCAATTGCTTAGATTGACGAAGTTCATGGGATGGACTGGAGACCAGGCTAAAAAAGGGGCGCAGCTCGCGCAGAATTTGGCGAAATGCTTTATTGATACAGATGCTTCGCTTTTAGAAATCAATCCATTGGTCAGGACGCCGCATGGCGATATCGTAGCGATCGATGCCAAATTGAGCGTGGATGATAACGCGCTCTTCAGACAGTCGGAAATTTTATCGTATTACGATCCGACGCAGGTTTCTCCTCAAGAGGCGGCTGCGAAGGAATTCGATCTCGCCTACATTGCCATGCATGGAGATATCGGCTGCATGGTCAATGGTGCAGGTCTTGCCATGGCGACGATGGACATCATCCAGCTTCATGGAGCCTCTCCTGCAAATTTTCTCGATGTCGGCGGAGGCGCTTCGAAAGAAAAAGTCGCCGAAGGGTTCCGGATTATTTTATCGGATCCCAAAGTCAAAGCTGTTTTGGTCAATATCTTTGGCGGCATCATGAACTGCGCGACTTTGGCGGAAGGAGTGATCCATGCAGCAAAAGAATATCGCATCAAAATTCCGATCGTTGTCCGTATGGAAGGAACGAATGTCGAAGAAGGGAAGCGCCTTTTTAAAGAGAGCCACATGAAGATCACTACTGCGGACGATTTGGAAACAGCAGCAAATTTGGTCGTAAAGGCTGCAAAGGGGAAATAATGGCGATCTTAGTGAATAAAAAAACGAAAGTGATCGTGCAGGGAATCACAGGACAAGCTGGCAGTTTCCACGCTGAGCAATGCAAAGAATATGGAACAAAGATTGTCGGCGGCGTCACTCCTGGAAAGGGAGGGCAAGAGATCCTCGGAGTTCATGTATTCGATACAGTTTGGGAAGCGAAGAAGTCGGTCCATCCCGATGCCACTCTCATCTTTGTTCCGGCGCCTTATTGCGCAGATGCGATCTTGGAAGCGGAAGATGCAGGAATCCCCCTCATCGTATGCATCACGGAAGGAGTGCCTATCCGCGATATGCTCGAAGTGAAGCGGGTCATGAACGCCTCCAAGACATCTCGTCTCATTGGACCCAATTGTCCCGGCTTAATTACTCCCGGCGAATGCAAGATCGGCATCATGCCAGGATATATCCATCGAAAAGGGAAGGTGGGAATTGTTTCCCGTTCTGGAACATTGACCTACGAGGCAGTCTGGCAAACGACAAATCTAGGCTTGGGGCAATCTACTTGCGTTGGGATCGGAGGAGATCCTCTCAATGGAACGAATTTTATCGATATCCTGAAGCTCTTTCAAGAGGACCCTGAAACGGAAGCTATCCTTCTCATTGGAGAAATCGGCGGCGACGCTGAAGAACAAGCTGCGGATTGGATTCATAAGCATTGCAAGAAGCCCGTTGCTGTTTTTATCGCAGGGGCTACAGCTCCTCCAGGAAAGCGTATGGGGCATGCAGGCGCGATCATTTCAGGCGGCAAAGGAACAGCAGCCGAAAAATATGAAGCCTTCAAAAAAGCGGGCGCGACGCTGACAAAGAGCCCTGCTGATATGGGCCGTGCGATTGCTAAGGCCATACAGGAGAAAAAATGATTGTTTTCCCTGGCAGAATCCCTGTTGCGATCCATCCATTTTTTTGGATTTTTGCAGCCTTGATTGGTTGGATGAACAGCGGCACGTTGATGGGCATGCTCATTTGGGTAGGGATCATTTTCGTTTCCGTTTTATTTCATGAGTTCGGCCATGCTCTAACGGCTCTGCTGTTCAAACAAAAAACAGGGATTCAATTAATTGCTCTAGGCGGCGTCACTTCTTATGAAGGGCCCAAGCTGAATTTCTGGAAACAGTTTTTAATTACCTTTGATGGTCCTTTATTCGGCTTCATCCTTTTTTTGATAGCGACTCTGATCCTGCAAATGGACTGGTCCAGTTGGCCTGTGTGGCAAGGGATCCTCAAAGCAACCCAGATTGCAAATCTCTTTTGGACTGTGATCAATCTGCTTCCTGTGCTTCCTCTCGATGGTGGACAATTGCTGCGGATTATTTTAGAGGCAAGTTTCGGCGTAAAAGGATTTAGAGCCTCTCTTTTGATCGGAGCCATCATTGCGGCTGGGATCTCTTTTTATTTTTTCATCATGCAAGCTTTCTTGATCGGGGCTTTTTTCTTTCTTTTTGCCTTCCAGAGTTTTGATTCATGGCGGAAAAGCCGTTATGCAACTCGCGATGACCGCGAAGAGAATAATAAGCAGCTTTTGATTCAAGCCGAAGCTGCATTGCAGGAAGGAAAAAGAGATGAGGCGAAACGGTTATTGGAAGAAGTGCTCAGCAAAGTCTCTAAGGGGCTGCTTGCTAACGCTGCAACGCAATATTTAGCGTTTCTTTTGATGCAGGAAGGGAAGAAAAAGGAAGCCTACGATCTTCTATTGCCCATTAAAGAACATCTGGCGGATGATTCGCGTTGCGTTCTGCACCAATTGGCCGCGGAACAAAAAAATTATCCCTTAGTTGCTGAATTGTCAGCGAGCTGTTATCAAGTTTCGCCAAGCCAACAGATGGCTTTGGGCAATGCCCGCGCCTTCGCTTATTTGAAGCAGCCCAAGCATTCAGGAGGGTGGCTTCAGACAGCATGGCAGGAAGGAAGTTTTGATGTGGACGCGGTATTGAATGAAGAAGAGTTCCAGGCCATTAAAGACAATCCGGAATTCCGTGAATTTGTCGACGGTTTAAAATGAAAATATCGTTCATCTTGCTACTTCTTACATCTTGCTCGGGATTCATGTCTTTCGGAGATGGGCAGCCCATTGTGAAGGAATTAAGCTCTAAAAAACAGAAACAAAAGATCGAACAGCTTGAGAAGAAAAGAGAGATCGCTCAGAAAAGCCAGAGAAATGCGGAAGAAGAAATTACCCACTTAAATAAAGAGATCCACCAGGCTCAGTTAGCTCTCATTCGGAAGCGCGTAGATGAAATCGAAAAACAGATTCAGCAGATAGAATCAGATCCCCAAAAATACGCTTACCTGCTACAGATGGAAATATCCGCTCTGTTCCTTCAGGAGAGAGAACTTTTGCACAAAATGATCCAAAAGGAACCTTCTTCATTAGAAGCGCAAATGGAATTGGACAGGATCTTGCGGGTCATCACAGAATTCAGCGATTCGGCAAAGAGGTAATTTATGAGTGATGTATTAAAACCTTCACGAATGGCGATTTTGCTGCTGTTGGTCTCCTATGCTTCCATTTCTGCAGTGATCTTCACTCCCTCTTTACCCGAGATCTCCCAATATTTTCAGATTTCTGAAAACCTGGCTCAATGGACCATGTCCTTTTTCTTAATCGGCTACACCTTGGGAATGCTTCTCTATGGGCCGCTCGCGAACCGTTTTGGAAGAAAAAAAACGATCTACATAGGAATCGGATTGTCTTTGATTGGTATTTTGATTTCTCTCTCCATGAATTCATTTGGAGGCCTTTGCTTCGGACGTTTTGTTCAAGCTTTAGGCGCATCGGTCGGCATCAAGATCGGATTTACGATGATCGGAGATGTCCATTCAGGAGACTCAGCTACACGTGCGATTTCTCTCATGTCGCTAGCTTTTGGGGTGATGCCTGGAGTAGGAGTTGCGATTGGTGGCTTTATCGCGGTTTACTGGGGATGGCATGGAGCTCTTTCTTTTATGGCTCTTTATTCGATTTTCTTAGGACTTCTTTGCTTGCTTCTTCCCGAAACAGCCAAAGAACTCAATCCCGATGCCCTCCAGCTTCCTAAAATTGTGCATGGATATGCAAGGCAGTTCAAAGACTCTTTTACGACCTTGCATGCTTCATTGATGGGATTATGTTCAGCCGCCATTTATATTTTCGCGACTGTAGCTCCTTATATCGGGATCGAACGGATTGGGCTTTCTCCCGATGCTTATGGACTTTGGTGCCTGATCCCATCAGCGGGGCTGGCAACGGGAATGCTCATCGTTTTCAAATTGGCAGGGAAGACAAGACCGCGGATAGCAATGCTTTCAGGCATTCTCGTTATGCTCATTGGCGTGGTTCTCCTTTCGCTCAGCTTTGCAAATCAATGGATCAATCCATTCAGCTTCTTTTTCAGCGTATTCGTCATGCAAATAGGAAACAGTATTCTTTGGGCATTTGCCTCTTCAAAATGCATTTCCGAATCGACCGATAAGTCGAATACTTCAGCCGTCATGCAATTTTTCAATCTAAGCTTTGCGACGATCGGGACCTTTGCCGTCGGGCTTTTCTCACCGCAAAATATCCTTCTTCTTCCAACCGCATTTTGCCTCCTTGTGATAGGGATGCTTTCTGTTTGGCTGAAGCTGCGCGAACACCATCTCCGCAGCCCCCATTAAAATAGGAAATAGGAATGCTGAATGCTGAGAACGTCGGGGCTGCGCCCCCGCACCCCCAAATATTTCACCACAGAGATAGGCGACACAGAGATAGAATTGAGGCGGGGATGCCTCGCATGAAAGAACCCTAGTTGATTTTAGAGTCGTCGGAATCGTTTTGGTGACGGTTTTCAAGAATATAGGTTTCGATCAGAGGTTTTGCGTGGGTAAAATAAAACTCATAGAGATTGGGAGCCACTTCTTTAAGAGTCTCATGAGAAACGCCTATAGCTAACTGTTCCTCCATTCGAACAATCGCTTCACTGCGCATTGTTTGAAGATGTGCTGGATTATTTGGATTGAAACCGCCTGGAAAATAGTTATTCTTTTTTTCTAAGTTATCAACCAATGTCTGTTCAACGGAATTTCTTTGCCATCTTTTATCATTATTCTGAGCAGTTTGGGAAAGGGGCAGCAATTTCAAACGATGCTCTCGATCTTTTTGAAGAGCTTCATCAAGGAGCCTCTCTTCCGGACTGCCTGCTTTGACTGGCGAACACCCATTCTTGACGATTCGGCTGAAAAGGAAATGAAGGGTTTCATGCACGAAAGTAGTGAGAGTAGAGCGGATCACTTTATTATCAAATGGATTGATGAGAGAGGCCATCATGATGGAGTGGTTACTATTATAAAATCCTTGGACGCCTCCAAACAGATCCGATTGAGATCCATAGGGTATTCCCAATCTTCCTACTCCCATCGGAAAATTACTGAAAAAAATATCCCCTTTTTCTCTCTGAATCAATAATCCTAAAGCTTCAACGATATATCGGGTATCTGGGGAGTTCCAGAGCTTGGTGAGTTCTCTTGCAATGATTCCTCGCGCTTCTTCTCTAGTCGGGCCGTAAGTCTGTGTTGTTGTTTTTGAATTCCCTTTTCCATCAGATGATGTTGTAGTTTGTGTTTGTTGAGGTTCAATAAAATAGGTATGGGCCAGAACGGTGTCGAGAGAAGTCACGGGTTTTGAAGGATCTAATTTTCTGACGGGATCATTTTGCATCAGCATCTTCTTTTTGAGACTGATCTCTGTACTTGAATATCTCCCATGATTGGAGGCCATCTTGTCCCGATACTGATCGTATAGTTGTGAAGTTGTACAATGGCACTGCATCCCTCGAATCGCAATTTTAAGGTATTGCTGAGCGGCAAATACCTGATCGGGCTTGCTCGCGTCTATGCCGAAACAGCCGGCGAGTGCTTCAGGGGTTTTGAGTGCTTTTCGTAAAAGGGTAAAGTCTCTCCCTTGGGCTTTGAAAACGTCTGCGGCAGCTTTCAGGTTTTGACGATCGTAAGAATCGTATGTTTTGGAAAGGGCTGTCAGGGCAGAGTATTTTTCAGCATGGGCTGCCTCAAAAATATCCATTTTTCGGGTCCTGCTGCCGTATCCATAGGGCTCGTCCATTTCTGTGTCGGTCAGCAACTGGCTATCTATAAAGTACTTAATATTAAGTCTTTGAGAATCTGTCAGAGGGTCGTTTTCTAAAGAACCCCATGAATTTGATAATGGAATCATTGTTATCCCTATTTGTTTTCGTTATATTATATCAAATTATTTAATTTACATTAACTATTATTAATTAATTGGATAGTTAACATTGATCAATAGGAATCCTTGGGAAGTGTCTTCAGTAACGGTTAAATAGTGATGTATTCCGATTATTTATATGATGTAATTAAAAGTAAATAATTTGGTTTTTTGTATTAATAACTTGCGTTGATTTGTTTTGTTAGTTTGTGTATTATTGACGGATAGTTAATAAAAAGTCAGGGTAATTATGTCAGTAATAATAGAAGAACAATCGAAATTTTTAGGCGTAGAACTAGAATCGGCGAGCCTTGAAGGGCGCTTCGATGAAATACGAACACAGATACGAACAAAATTTACACTTGATGGGATAGATGTAGAGCAATCTATCAGAAATTTTGCACGAGCTATAGAGGGCTGGAAGAATCGTGAATCGGCAAAAAATCCTTTAGCCAAAAAATCCATTGAATATTTCTCCTCTGAATTGACAAGAAAACTCTATAAACATGCACTGAAAAATCAAATTTTAAAGATGACCCATGTTTTGACCGATTATAGAAAGAATTTGTCAGGACAGTTATCCCGAGTTGAAACCTCTTTGCAGGACTTTACCGTAAGAGAAGCGGAATTTAGAGAGAGCAGAGGCCATCTGAACCGCAAGAGGACATTGGAGTTCCTGAGCAACCATGGATTGGATATAAAGTCTATGCAAGGGCTATTCGACAGCACAAGCCAAGAGTTTTACCAAGATCTTTTAGAAGGGCTCAACCTCATTCAAAAGATAGCACAGAGAAATATAGATATAGAACTTCCAGTTCGTGTTGAAAAATTGGAAGGCAGGGTGGAAAAGCTTAAACAATTTTCAGGAGATCTAAAGGGTCTTTTGAAAGCAGCCAAAGCGCTTGATGAGGTTTTTGCAAAAGCGTTAGATAAGAAACTCGATAAAATCGCTTCTGAATGGCTAGAGGTGGGAGATGCTGCTTATAATGCGCCGCTACTGAGAAAAGAAGGAATAGAGAGATTGGCTGAGGCTAGAGCTCAATATAGTAAGATTCCAAAGCATTCACGGACTTCGAAAGATGCGCGGGAAAGCATAAAACAGGCTGAAGCGGTCCTGGTAGAATTCAGAGCGATCCAGCAACTATTTAAGGAAAGCGGAGAGCTGTACATGCAAATGAATCAGTTTGCTCCCTATTTAGGCTGGAATACTTCCGTTTCCGATCTTGAAAAGAGTCTGGAATTAGACATGAGGCTTTGCTCTCTATTTTGCACCTCAATGGGAAGAGAGATTGAAATCCTGGAACAGTTTGAACCAAGACCTGTAGCTGTTGCCCCAGTGAAAATCCAGCCTCGAGCATCTGTTGAAAGGATTGTTGAAGAACCTCAAAAAGTCGAAGCTCCTAAAGAAGCTGTCGTCCCTAAAACCAGATGGCAGAGATTCTGCGACTTTTGGTCGGGAATTGCTGCTGCCATCCGAAATGCATTCACTGCTTGCAAACTTAGTTTAGCTTAAGAGTGTAATAGCGTTGGAAATTCTGGTGTCGCACAATCAAGATGATGTGCTTTTTTTCTCCGATTTCTTTCAGCGTTTCGTCAAATTCCGTCGTATTTTTGATCGGTTTTTGATTGTAGTTGATCGCCGCTCCAGTAATGAGATACCCGGCGCGGAGGCCAGTGATTGCGGCGGGAGAGCCGGGCTTCACTTTTGAAATCACAACTCCATTCACATCATTGGAATAGCCGAGCTTAGCGGCTAGCTCTGAAGTGAGATTTTCTACTTCAAGGCCGAGTTTTTGGATCACTTCAGCAGTAATGACTTCTCCCTCTTTCTGAGATCCGAGGTTCACTGCGATTGTCATCGGTTTATTATTGCGCAGGATTTTCAGCTTAAGGTCCGTGCCTGGATTCATCATAGCTACGTCGTTCCGGAACTTACTGACGTTTTTCACAGTTTTGTCATTGTATTGAACAATGATATCTCCTTGGACAAGTCCTGCCATAGCGGCTGGCGACTCTTTCACGATATCGGAAATAAGGATCCCTTCTTGTTTTTCAAGACCGAGAGCAACTGAAAGTTCTTTGTCTACAGGCTGCAAGACGATCCCGAGATAAGCTCGTTGCACAGTTCCCGTATCGAGAATTTGGTCGATAACGTTCTGAGCCATTCTGCTAGGGATGGCAAGGCCTATTCCCATATAACCGCCGCTGCGGCTGAAAATCGCTGTATTGACGCCGATCACATCTCCCTGAAGGTTCAAGAGAGGCCCGCCTGAGTTGCCAGGATTGATAGCGGCATCAGTCTGGATAAAATCTTCATAAGAGGCAATGCCAAGATCCTGGCGCCCTTTAGCGCTGACTACGCCTTGTGTTAAAGTAGCTTCTAAACCGAAAGGATTTCCAATGGCGACGACCCATTCTCCAATTTTCAGACCATCAGAGTCTCCAAAGGTCAAATAGGGGAGATCTTTTTCTTCGATTTTTAGCACTGCAAGGTCTGTGCGGGAATCGACCCCTTTTACTGTTGCAGGATATTCGCGGCCATCATTCAAAGTGACGGTGATTTGTGTGGCATCTTTGATGACGTGGTTGTTTGTGACGATATACCCATCAGTGCTGACTAGAAATCCCGATCCTGCGGAAAGCTGCTGCTGCGGCTGCTGTTGGAATTGCTGTCCGAAAGGCTGCTGTCCCTGCTGTCCGAAAAATCGGCGGAAAATATCATTATCCCCGAACATTTCGAAAGGGTTGACAAATTGCTGCTGAGTTGCGATTTGCGATTTAATGAAGACCGTTGCCGGCATCGCTGAATCGGCGATTTGCGTAAAAGCCTGGGAAGTTTGTTCCAGCAAGCTAGCTCCAGACATTGCCTTCGTCCGTTCCGCAGAAAACGCAGGCATGGTGAAAGCTAACACTCCAAGAACAGTGATCATCATTCTTTTTTGCAGAAGCATGGGGTACCTCTCTCACATTATTTGAACTGTGTTGAGTATAGCTTTTAGACTTCTAAACCTCAATAGGCTGGATGGGTAAAGGAATTTTTAATTTTTTCTTTTCTTTGTTCAAGAGCTCTTGGCCTAAGAAGGAGACGATCACTCTTGCATGAGGAAGAAGACAATCTCGAACCGCATCAGCGACTTCTTGTTTTCCCGCGGAAAGAACTTTTTTGCGGAAAGCCTCGCGGAGATCCAAAGTACGGCCGGCTCTCTTCCAAGAATAAGCGGTCATCGCTCGATTGCTTGGAGGAACAGGTGAGTCGATGGTTTGGATGACGCCCAATTTCGCCTCTTCCAATTCCCGCTCATTGAAGTTTCCTGCTCCGATTTTCTCCAGAGCTTTTTGGAAAATATCGATGGTTCTAGAAAGATTGGGATCTCTGTAGGAAAAAAAGTTGAAATTTCCTGTGCTGGGAGCGTAAGAGGCCCCGCTTCCATAAGCGCCTCCTTTTTCTCGGATTTCTTTATGGAGGATGAGATTTCCCATCAATTCCGTGGAGATCAAAAGGAGAGGCGCTTTGGGATCTTGGTAGGAAATCGTGCGCATTCCAGATGCTGTAAATGCCACAGGGGCTGGAATGAGGTAAGCCTGAGGATCGATTTTAGGCAGAGTATATTTTCCCACCCAGGGAGCAAAGCTTCGCTTCGGCAAACGGGACGCCAAGTTGTAATAATTTTCTTTTTTCAGAAAACGGGCCTGTTCTTCGCTGCAGGAAAGGACTAATTGGGGATTCCGCAGACCGAGGATCAGGTTTTGAATCCGCTTGAGTTCATCAATGAGAGGATCTCCGAATTCTTTGACCCATTTGAGGACCATTTGATAATAGGGAAGACCATGCCATCGGTTATAGACAAAAGATGCTGATGAAAATCCGCTTAGAGCCGTTTGAATGGCATAAGAAAGAGAATTCTTTGTGAAACGGTTTTGCAGATCTGTGGCATGCTGCTCCAGCCATTCTTTGATCCTTTCTTTATCGGTAAAGTCGGCGGACTTTGCAAAGTCGACAAAAAGAGTGAAGAGCTTGTCGCTATTGCGATAAAGCGTTTTTCCGCGTAGAGAAAACGTGGGGCGGCAATGATTTGGATCTGCGTGCGTTACATGCAAGGCCAACGAGGCATCCATCCCGCCGATATAAGCTTGTTGATAGTCTAAATTCTCTGCATAGTTGCGGCCGCCGCACCCTAATTCAGGCAGTAGGCGCACAAAAAGGGAAACCAAAGAAAGCTCTTCTTCGGAAAGGCTGGGCAAATCGTAGATCAGATCTGCATAGAGGATATGATTTGTAAAACAATCGTGATGGGATATTTCGAGATCGTCCACTTTTGATTCTTTGAGTGAGAAATCTCGAGCATGAGGGGGGACGTCGCGGAGCGTCACTTTGGGGAGGCATTCCAAGGATTGGTTTTCCACTGATTCTTGATAAGCGGCCAATTGTTCCGTTTGTTTTGCAATTTGTTTTTCTTCTTTCTCGGTCAAGCGGGAGCGGATTGCAGCGAGCCGTTTATGCTCTTCCTCTTGTTCTTCTTTCTCCAAGTTGGGATCAGGTTTCAAGATCAATTGGACGAAATGGGAGTTGTCCAAAAGATATTTGTGGAGGATTGAAGAAAGGTAGTCAGGATCGGAAAGACGGGCGCGCAATTCATTGAAAAGGCTATGCACCAGAAGGGCATTTTCAGATTCGCTGCCATGTTGTTTGATAAGCCCAGCCCTCATGAAGAGAGTGAGTCCGAAGGGAATCCCTTCAGCGCCAATCTCTAGCCTTTGGAACTCGAGCTGATGCAGCGATGCTTCAATTTCCATAGATGTAAAAGGACGGGAAGCGGCTTCTTTCAGAGCATCGAAAAGAACCTTTTTCAAACCAGGAGCATCTTTTTCTTCGCATCCTTGGCAGATGATCGTCCAAGGGATTTCGCTCATTTCCACATCGATGGCTGATTCCACTTGAGTGCAGAGCCCCGACTTCAAAAGGGCCATTTTTAAAAAGGAGGCGTCTGTATCGGTCAGAATACTTTCGAGGAGGCAAAGAGCTAACAACTCTCCCTGATTAGAAATAGGCATTGTCAGCCAGGCAAAAGCAACCTGTGTTTTGCGCTCCAGCGATTCTTCTTTAGCAATGGGATAACGGTCAGTTGCAGATACAGGCGAGGTAAACCGAGGCTGGAGCGGGAGAGGGGGCAGCAGAGGAATTTTTTTCACGCCTTTAAGCGCTTTTTCCACAATAAATTCTAAGTGTTGGGTGAGAGGCAAATTTCCATAAAAAAAGAAGAGGCAGCGGGAAGGATGGTAGAAATTGGAGTGAAATTCCAAAAGATCTTCGTAAGAGAGCGAGGGGATTTCTTTCGGATCTCCGCCGGAGTTATACGCATAAGGGAGGTTTGGCGTGAGTTTTTTGGCCAGCGCCTGCCATAGGCGTGATTCTGAAGAGCTCATGGCCCCTTTCATCTCGTTATAGACCACTCCTTGAAATTGAAGTGGACCATGGAGATTTTTCGCATCCACGAATTCCAACCTATGCCCTTCTTGCAAAAAGCTCACAGTCTTCAATTCGGGATGAAAGACCGCATCGAGATAGACCTCCAACAAATTGTAGAAGTCTTTTTCTACCTGGGAACTTGCTGGATAACAGGTGAAATCCTGGCCTGTGAGCGCGTTCATATAGGTATTGAGGCTTCTTCGCGTCATAGCGAAGAAAGGGTCTTTTACCGGGAACTTCTTAGATCCGCAAAGTACGGTATGCTCCAGAATATGGGCCACTCCGTTGGAGTTGTTTGGCAAGGTCTGAAACGAGAGGCAGAAAAGGTTTTCGGGGTCGTCATTGGCGATATGGAGGACGCGAGCTCCCGTCGGCTCATGGATCAGTTCGATCAGAGTGCTTTTTAACTCATTCAGAGGAAGATATTTGGTGATCGCAAAGTCCTTAAATGTCTGTCCCACGGCTTCCAATGATGATTGCATGAATTCCTCGCTTAAACCTTCCAGTTTAAGACTTGAGGCATTTTTTTAGGGACAAATTCACTAAATAGCTAATTATAAATTACTTACAATTTATATTTCAAAATAAGTTATTAACCTTAAAAAGATTTCATGATAAAATTGAACTAAGGTGATTTATGGCTATTAATATTTCAAACGTAACCGTTAATTTGGATTCGCAAATCGAATATTATCTTGGACTCCTTTCTCAGGAGACTTCGAAAGATGAATGGAACAAGGAAGCGGGCAAAAAGATCAAAGAGCTCTTTAATGCTCTCATTGAGTATATCATCGCCAACCAGCGTGGAGATGTAGGCGGGAAACAAGGAGCTATGGCCCAGATCGAACAAATACTAAAAGCTGTTGGAGATGAAGCCACTCTTTTCCAAAAAGTTCGGGATTTGGTCAAACAAGTACAAAACGATCCTGCGGACTGTAATGGTGATCTATTGAATATGCTGAAAGAGTTGAGCGGAGAATTAGCAAATATCGAGAATTCTACCTAAAAGCAGGGGAGCCGAGCTCCCCTTAGAGAAAAACTGGAGTGGAAATTCTTACCGGCGATGCATCATTCTCATGCATTCGCGAGCCATGTAATTGCATTCCCCGAGCAGCAGTAAAAGTTGATTCTTGTCTCTGATCAAAATGACAGGGTTTGCTTTACGTTTAGCATCGTGGCGAAGTTTTGCCCAAGCCTTATCGACTTTCTTCTGTAGGTGCTTGTAGGCAGTCCAATGGGCCTTTTTGTTCGCAAGAATGGATTTTACCGCCCCTTTCGATTTTTTGCGTTTAGCAACTCTACGTCTTGTTGCTTTACGGGCACGGGTTTTTTTGTGAACTTTTCTCTTATGAGTCTTTCTATGAGATTTTCTCTTATGGGCTCTGCGCTTGGCCATGGAACCTCCTCGCGGGTGTCTAGCCTGATTATATAATAAATTCTTTATTCTTGTTTGAAAAAAATATAAAAAGAGTTGATTTGATTTAAGTAGAAGGTTTTAGAAAATACTAATTTAGTCTTTTTCTTGGATTTCCCGACTGATTTTTTCCTCATTCTTGAGGATATCCATCAATTCGTTGTGTTTCTTGCAGATCTGTTCTTTGAGGGTTTGGATTTTTTGTTGTCTGTGGAGGAAGGCTTCGTGCTCTTTGGTTCCTGGGAGGGGAGGCTTTTCGGACATAGCGGCTAGAAGGAGTCCAAGCTCGTGTCTTTCCTCAGCGAGCTTTTTCTTAGCAGCCGTCCCTTTGTCATGAAAGGCATTGAGAGTTTTATCTGATTCGATGGGTTCTTTGTCCATTCCTGACAAACTAATGAATGAAGGAATTAAAAGAAAGAACGTCCTTATTCGGATTCGATTTTTTGGATGATGAGGATTTCTCGATTTTTTAGCTCATCCATTTCTATCTGATCCATTTGAACTTGAGCGATCAACATGCTGTATTGGGGATCGCTTGCTGGCAGATCATTGATGAATTCCTTCATCATGAGCATCCGTTTCTGAAGAAGCACCTGTTCTGCCTGATTGACATCTAACTCTTTTTGCAAAAGAGACTTGCTTGTGTGGGTATCTTGAATGAAGGCGAGCTGAACGGCGGGATTGGAGAAATCGGGAGCGCTTTCTTTTTTTGGAAGAAACTGTGGCATGGGTCCCGTCTATATACAATCGTTCATCTTAATTTTATAATTTTTTTGCAAATTAATAAATAACATTAATTAACGGATCTAATGCGATGAAATATAACAATTTATATCTGGGAAAAATTTTCCTGTTTAAAAAAGAATCTTTTTTCTAGTCTTAAATCTAAAAACGCCCAATGGAGGTATCTATGCGTAAAATGTGTGCTCTTTTTCTAGCTGTATCTTGTTTTGCAGCTCCTGCTGCTTATACTCAAGAAGTTCTGATTGAATCAGAAGATTCAATTGCAACAAATGAAGGAGAGACTTCAGACAATCCTTCTTTGCTCTATGAGTGCGGCTGCAACAAAGGGAAAGGTAAAGGAAACGGCAAGAATAAGTAAACATAAGGGTCCCCTCGCGGGGACCTTCGCTTAATTCCAGACCAGGTTTGAAGCCGACTGGTATTCAGTGACTCGTGTTTCGAAGAAGTTCTTTTCCTTCCCTAAGTCGATCGTCTCGCTCATCCAGGGGAATGGATTCTTCGATTTATAGATCGCTTTAAGACCGATCCTTTCGAATCTTCGGTCTGCGATATATTGGACGTAATCGCGGAACATGGGCGCCGTCAGCCCTAAAATGCCGCGCGGCAGGCAATCTTCAGCGTATTTGATCTCAAGCTCTACTGCATGCTGGATCTTCTCCACTATGTAGGCTTGGAATTCGGGCGACCATAGGTTGGGATTTTCCTCTTTAATTCCATTGATCAAATCGATCCCAAAGTTCAGATGGACCGTCTCATCGCGGAGGATATATTGGAATTGCTCGCCGATCCCCACCATTTTATTATGACGCAGGAATGAAAGGATCATCGCGAAGCCGCTATAGAAGAAAAGGCCTTCCATGATGATATAGAAGCCGATCAAGTTCTCTAAAAACTTCTGCGCGCCTTCCGGGGTTTTTGTCGTAAAATCAGGACGGAGAATATCTTGAGTCAGCTGCATCTCGAACTGATCTTTGTGATTGATCGTGTTGATCTCATTGTACATATTGAAGACTTCGCCATGATCGAGAGTTAGCGACTCTACAATATACAAAAAGGCATGTGTATGGATCGCTTCTTCAAATCCCTGCCTTAACAAATACTGTCTGGCCTCTGGGTTTGTTATATGCCTGAAAATCGCCAGAACAATGTTGTTCCCCACTAAACTTTCCGCCGTAGAGAAGAATCCCAGATTTCTCATGATGACTCTTCTTTCGTCTTCGTTCAGTTTATCCGACTTCCAAGTTTCGATGTCTTTACCCATCGGAACTTCGTTAGGCATCCAGTGGTTTGCGCAGCCGTTGAGATAATGTTCCCAAGCCCACTTGTACTTCAGCGGCATCAACTGGTTTACATCAACAGCGTAACAATTTATCAATCGCTTCTCAGCGATCTTCACTCGTTTCTCAACACCCGCGGTTGCGGTTTTATCCTTAGTCTTTGCCATAACTCTCTCTTTTGGGCTGGCTGCGGCTTCGATAAATCAATCCTCCTCGTCGGCCCTATTTACTTAAATAGAGGCGCTCCTCGGTCGGAACGTTCGCCCCGTTCCCCAAAAATCTTCGTTTTTGGGGCCCCCGGTTAGCTCACTTAGATTTCTCTTTGCCTCGCTCAGCCTCGGTGGCCAAACTTCGTTTGGCGATTTTCTTTTTTATCCTGCCCGCCAATGGGTCCCAAATCGTTTCGATTTGGGGTGGCGGATCCTGTCGCCGCCATTGGCGGCGATCCTGCAAATCTTGTTAATCTGTTATTGGCAGCTTTCGCAAGAGCCGTCGAGGGGACAGGCCTTGGGAGCTTCCTCAGTTCTATCTACAGAGATGTTGCTCGATGCCGACTTGTTCTTCATCCAGCGCGGCTGGAGGCCTCGCTTGTTGATGTCCACTGTCGATTTTTCAATCTGAGTGGCTCCCAAAGACCGGAGATAATAGGTCGTCTTCAATCCCTTCTCCCACGCTAGCATGTACATCTGATGGAGTTTTTTGCCGCTTGGCTCTGCGAGATAAAGGTTCAGAGATTGTCCCATATCAATCCATTTTTGTCTGCGGGCTGCGCATTCGATGATCCACTCTGGCTCGATTTCGAACGCATTGAGGAATAGGTTCTTCACTTCATCGGGTATCCGTTCGATCTCCCGAATAGAACCGTCAAAGTACTTCAAGTCGTCGATCATCTCCTCATCCCAAAGGTCGAGAGATTTGAGCTTTTCGACAAGATGCGGATTCACAATCGTAAATTCGCCGGAGAGATTCGACTTGACGAACAGATGCTTATAGATCGGTTCATTCGAAGGAATAACTCCAGTGACATTGGCGATCGTAGCTGTGGGAGCAATCGCCATCGTATTGGAATTGCGCATGCCATACTTTTTCATCGCATTGCGAACCGGGGTCCAATTCATGCTGACAGAGCGATCGAGGTCGATTTTAACATCGCGCTCTTTATCGAGGATTTCGAGCGTATCGATCGGGAGGATGCCGCGGTCCCATTTCGACCCTTTATAGGTAGAATAAGGCCCTCTTTCTTGAGCCAGTTCTGTGGAGGCTAAAATGGAATAGTAAGAGATCATCTCCATGCTCTTGTCGGCAAAGGCTACAGCTTCATGGCTGGCATAGCTGATATTCTGAATGTAAAGAGCATCTTGGAATCCCATGAATCCGAGGCCGATCGGGCGATGCTTTTGGTTCGCATTTTTTGCTTCTGGAATGGGATAAAAATTGATGTCGATCACATTGTCGAGCATCCGTACAGCGGTTCGGATCGTTGTCGCCAGCCGTTTTTCATCAAGGCCCTTATCGGTGACGTGTTTGGCTAGGTTGACCGAGCCGAGATTGCATACGGCAGTCTCTGCGGCGGAAGTATTGAGAAGGATCTCCGTGCAGAGATTGGAGGAGTGGACGACTCCTACATGGTCTTGCGGCGAGCGTATATTCGAAGGATCTTTGAACGTAATCCACGGATGGCCTGTTTCAAAGAGCATGCTCAGCATCTTGCGCCAAAGCTGCAGCGCTTCGATTCTTTTGAAGAGCTTGAGTTTTCCTTCGTCAGCTTTTTTCTCATATTCGGTATACCGTTTTTCAAAAGCGCTGCCGTATAGATCGTGCAAATCGGGTACATCGCTGGGAGAAAATAGAGTCCAAGTTCCGTTATCGCGGACCCGTTTCATGAAGAGATCGGGGATCCAGTTCGCCGTATTCATATCGTGCGTGCGGCGGCGGTCGTCGCCTGTGTTTTTCCGGAGCTCGAGGAAATCTTCGATATCCATATGCCAAGTCTCTAAATAGGAGCACATGGCTCCTTTACGTTTACCGCCCTGGTTGACTGCTACAGCGGTGTCGTTGGCAACTTTGAGGAAAGGGATAACGCCTTGAGAGGTTCCATTGGTCCCTTTGATGCGGGCGCCTGTTGCGCGGACATTCGTCCAGTCGTTGCCGAGGCCGCCAGCCCATTTAGAGAGCTGCGCATCGTCGGAAATCACCTTGAAAATGTGGCCGAGGTCATCCATCACAGTAGAAAGGTAGCAGGAGCTCAATTGCGAATGGAGAGTCCCTGAATTAAAGAGGGTTGGAGTGCTGGAGGTGAAATAGAATTCAGAAAGAACGTTATAGAACTCGATGGCTCTTTTGTTTTTCTGATCGCCTTCTTGCAGAGAGAGGCCCATCGCAACGCGCATCCAGAAAATTTGAGGCGTTTCAAGGCGGCGCTGTTCGCTATGGATGAAATAACGGTCGTAAAGCGTTTGAAGACCCAGATAAGTGAAGAGATCGTCCCGCGCTAAATGCATTGCGGCGCCCAGTTCATCGAGGTCAAAATCGAGCAGCAATGGAGAGGCGCGCTCGAGGGCGATCGCTTCTTTAATATACTTCTTGAAGTATTGGCGGTGCGCTTTCGCGAGGGTTGAATCCGATGCGGGAAGGCCTACGGTCTCTCGATACAGTACATCGAGAAGAAGGCGGGATGCGACCTGCGAATAAGCGGGCTCTTTTTCAATCTTTGACTTCGCAGCAAAAATATTGGCGAGGTCTACTTCCTCTTCTTTCATTCCGACATAGTACTGAGCGATTGCCGACTCGAGCAATTCATTGACCGAGACAAGCTTTTCCAGGCCGCGGCAAGCATAGGAAAGCTTGCTGCGCAGCATGATCTCAGTCATCACCATTTTTCCGCTATCGGAAGTGGCGATCTCAAACTGCCGCACTGGGGCATTTTCATCGATAGAAACAGGGATGGAATGAAGCTTCTCTTCGCGGCCTGCTTTCTCTGCGCGATAGAGAATATAGTTCTTGGCGACGTCGAAATATTTTTCGCTCATCAATTCGCGCTCAAGACGGTCTTCGATCATGTCGATGTAAAGAAAATCACCCTTCGCTGCGAGATCTGACATTTCTCCTACGATCTTCTGTGTCAGCAGGTTCACGGCGGCAATCACTTCATCAGGCGTCTGATCCTCGATTTTCCGTGCGCGGCGGAAGGCTCTTTCAATGGATGAGGCGATCTTCATTGGGTTGAAGCGGGCTGGAGTCGTCTTGTCGCGGCGGTAGATTTTCAGGTTCTGGGCCGATCCTTCGCGGGTGGCTTTCCGGCTGTCCCTATAGATGATGTAATCGCGGGCTACGTCGTGGTTGCCGTTTTTCATCAAGGTCACTTCGACCACATCTTGGATCCCTTCGACGGTCAGGCAGGCGCCTTTTGAGGCTAAATTCAAAACTTGTTTTACAACAAGGTCGGTCATTTGGTTGATCATCTGCTGCAGATCGGATTCTATTGGCGCAGGAGCAGGGATCTTCTTTGTATCGCGGAAAGCAGCTTCAATGGCCCGTAAAATACGCTCGCGTCGGAAAGGAACAAGGGTCCCATTGCGTTTTACAACGGTATATTGAGCTTCTTTCGCCGCGGTATTTTTTTTGGCGCCGCCCGATTTAGCGGGAACAGCTTCTTCAAGAAATGAAGTCGTAGTATCGTTGTTTGTTTGCCTTTTCATATGCGCCCTTAATTAAACACAAAAAAACCCAATTTTAGGGTTTTTTATTTGCTTTATTTATTTTTGCTTTTTTGGCTGCCCCTACCAGATCTGGTAGACTTTCGAGCCTTCTACACACTATATATTGTAGTTGACACTTTCCCGTCCAGTAAAAAATATCCTCCCCGCTGGTCTTTCAAATTGAATAGGATGAGCTTTAAAAAATTGATAAAGGGACCAAGATAATTTTTGTCTTTTGCTGGGGAGTGGGCTTTGGTATGCTTAAGATATGAAGAGAGTCTATTTAGTACCTAATATTATCACGGCCTTCGCACTCGCCTGCGGTCTATTTGTGATTTTCAAAATCAACATGTTAGAGCCGGGAACCGGCGATTACGAGGTTGTTTTGACCTCGACGCTGTTACTGTTGGTCGCAGCCTTTGCCGATTTTCTCGATGGAGCTTTAGCCCGGGCCATTCATGCAGAGAGCGAATTTGGATTTGTGTTCGACTCTTTGGCAGATGCCATCACTTTTGGCGTAGCCCCTTCTGTTTTAATGCTCAAGACCCTCTCTTTAGATCAAGGAACATTCCTTTCTTTTTTCAGCGCTACTGGAGCGATGGTCTTTTCCGTCTGCGGGGTTCTCCGCTTGGTCCGTTTCAATGTGAAAGCGACTGAAGCCAAAGGCAATGCTGAGCTCCAAGCCGCTCAGAAAAAACATTTTACCGGTCTGCCCATCCCGGCTGCTGCTGCTGCCGCCGTGTCCGCGAATCTCTTTCTTCTCTCCCCATTGCTTCATCAATGGGTCGACATTTCAACCAACGAACGAGCGATTGTGCTTACTTGCATTATGATTGTGGTTGGATATTTAATGGTTTGCCGTTTGAAGTTTCCTAGCCTCAAGATGCTCCATTTTAAAATACCTTCCTTCCATTTAGCTTTTTTAACCGTAGTCTCGGCGATTTTCGTCCTTTATGGGATCCTCTACTTTTTTGCTTTGATCTTAGCCCTAGCTGCCTGGAGCTATATTATAGTAGGGTTGATCCTATCTCTCATCCGCCTCATCGCGGGCAAAAAATCAAAAACCCTTGAAGACTTCGAGCCTGAACCGGACGATTTCGAGAATAACTGATTTTTTAAAAGGGATTTTGATAAGATCCCCTTTTATGATGACGTTGCTGGCTCTTGCTTTTTTCTGTTTGCTCGCAGGCTTTGTCGGCCTTTGGATGTGGATGCAAAAAAAAGTAGAAACAACGCAAAAACAGCTTCACGAATCTTTCAAAGCTCTTTCATTCGACGTTTTAGAACAAAGCGGCAAGACGTTTTTAGATCTGGCTAAAACTTCCCTCGATAAATACCAAGAAGGCGCCAAGTCTGATCTCGAGAATCGGCAGAAGGCGATCGATGCTTCCATCCAGCCTTTCAAAGAGGCGATGAAACAATTAGATGAACATCATCGCGATCTGGAAAAGCGGCGTGAAGGAGCCTATGCAGCCCTCTCCAAGCAAATCGAAGGGATGGTTGCCTCCGAAAATTCCCTCCGTCAGGAAACAGCGCATTTGGTGCAGGCGCTCCGTTCCCCACAAATGCGGGGATCTTGGGGAGAGGTTCATCTCCGAAGAGTCGTAGAGCTTGCAGGGTTGCTCAACCATTGCGATTTCTACGAACAGAAACGGTTCGAGAATGAAGGAAAAATCTTGCGCCCCGATCTCGTCGTCCGGCTGCCAGGTCAAAGACAGATTGCCGTCGATGCAAAGACGCCATTAGATGCCTATCTAGACGCATCCGATGCAGGAGATGATCTGCTGCGCAAGAGAAAGCTGCAGGATCACGCAGCCAGTTTGCGGAAGCATATCAGAGACCTGTCCAACAAAGAATATTGGAAGCAATTCGATCCAGCTCCTGAATATGTTATCTTATTTCTTCCCGCTGAAGCATTTTTTAGCGCTGCGCTACAAGCGGACCCCACGATCATAGAAATTGGCGCCGATCAAAATATTATCGTCGCAACGCCTACTACACTCATCGCTATCTTGCGCGCTGTGGCGCATGGTTGGAAGCAGGAGAGCTTATCTAAAAGCGCGCGAGAGATTGCACGTCTTGGAGGGGAGCTTTACGAGCGCCTCTGCGTCGTCTGCGAACATTGGAACAAAGTGGGAAAAAATCTCAATACAGCGACTGAAGCTTATAATTCTTCCGTAGCTTCTTTAGAATCCCGTGTTCTAGTGAGCGCGCGGAAATTGAAGGAATCGGGTTCGTTCTTAAAAGAACTTCCCGAACCTGAAAAGATCGATACGCTGGCCAGAACAATCGAATCGAATTAGAAGTTTTTGAGTTTTTGGATCCAGGTTTCGGGGATACCCGCTTGACGGCGGTTTTCTTCGAGAAGGACAAAGCCTTTCGCTCGTTTAGGATCCAGTTTAGGCGACAGGTTCGCGGTCCATGTATCCCAGGGATCGCTATCTCCATTTAAGCGATTGAGCCAGCGCCATCCGAAAGAAACATGATTGATTTCATCTTTCAGGATTTGGGCCATTAGAGCCGCGCTTTTTTCATCTCCGAAATGCGCAAAAGATTTTCCATAAAGGGGAGCGAAATCGAGGTTGGCCATCTCGAATGTTAGACTCATGACGCTGATGTAGCGTGTGGGAGTAGTGAGATAAGGGACATGGTTCCAGAAATGGCGGAATAAGGGCAAATCGCCAAAATTAACGCCCATTTCATTCAGCCGATTGATGTAGAGACGGACATGGCCTTGCTCTTCTTTCAGAGTGTGGGCAACGCCTTTTCGAAAAGCTTTCGGCGCTTCTGGAAATGCGGTCAGTGCGTGCGCCATGATTTCGACGGCTAAAAGTTCATGGCCTGCAAATCGGTGAAGACAAATAGCCCGGTTTTCTTCTTTTCCATGATTTTGAAACGGAGGGAGTTTTTGTTCTTTCGTCCGTTTATTAAAACCCATCGAAAGGGGACGGACTGGTTCGTTGAAAATGAGCGGAGCGCCTGGATCTTCGTCAGTGAGATGTTCGGGAGAGAGCAGTTTTTCTTCGAGAGTGTCTGCCGACAGAATCCGGATAGCCCACTCTCGAAGTTCCACTATTCTACGCTGAGAACATAATAAGCGGGGAAGGCGAAGTGGTTATTGGGGCGCGGGCTGACCAATAGAGTCACTGTTCTTCCTCGATATTTTTCCAAATCGACCTGCGTGCTGTAGAGATAAGCGATCGGAGCATCGGTTCCTCGAAGAACATATTCGCCCGGCTTATCTTTCACGTCATGATCGTAAGACTCAATCATGCCTGTCAGCACAGATGCATTTGCTTTTTGCTCGGCATAGAAGTCGTCGATTTTTTTACCGGAATGGAAAGCTGTCCAGCTTAAGTAGAGCGATTCTTCCATAGTGTCCCAGAGACCGAGAGATTCTTTTTTAAGGGAACGCTTTCCCCAAAGTTCTGGATTCAGATTGACTGGAGCGTCGGCAAAAAGTTCGCGGCTTTCTTCTTTATGCTTTGCGATCAGTTCTTTTTTCACGACATCAGTAAGCTGCGCTTTGGATTCCAGATAGCTGATTTTCTTATTCAAAAATGTGTCTTTTAACAGAGCAAGACCTTCTTTAGCTTGGTTCACTGCTTCTGGAAAATCGGCAAAGTTGCGCAGGATCGTTTGGAATTGATCGATGGCTTGCTGAGGAGCCATTTCTTCGTATGATTTTTTGCATTCCGATTCTGCATTGAGATAAGCGCTGGTCAAAAGCTCTTCGACTTGGCTCTTTCTCTTTTCCATATTGACGAGATATTCAGGTCCGCCAGCATGAGTGATGAATTCTTTCGAAACATAGAAGCGGGAATTTTTCGGAGGAGAAATCTCCAGCCATTTATGATTCATGGAACAGATAAGTCCATGCACTTTGTCTCCCGCTTGCAATTGGCCGATGATCGGTGCATCGACGTGAGGTTCTAAACGGACATTGACTCGGTTGGCTTCCACTAAATCGTCGAGAATGTAGCTGCGGAAAACATAGGCTTTTGTATCTTTGGGCGGCTCAACTGCGAAAAAGTCACCCTCTTCGCCGACAACTAAGAGAAGATCATTCTTATTTGCCTGTCTAATTATATGCCCATCCAAGTCCGCTTTCGCGCGGATGCGCACTTTATTCGCCGCCACTTTTCCAGTGAACGGTTTAAAAGCGTCTACTTTTTTAGCCGGCTGCTGAACAGGTTTCGTTGGCGCAGGGGGCGTTGCTGCATTGGCTGCAGCGATCAAGCAGAAAGAACTTACACAAACAAGGCGGAACATAGCCATTCTCCGATCATTTCTCACTTTTAGAATAGTAGAGCCTTGCTCTTTAAACCCCAAGAATTTTTCTTCAATTGTTCATTTTTACATGAGCTTTCACTGTCCGTTCAAGCGCATCGATTGGTTTTGATCGCACCGTCATAATCAGCTTGTTTGATGCTATCCCTTTAATCTGGTTATTTAATTACAGTTAGTTATGATTAAAATATTTTGTATAAACAATTTAATTTTATAATATGATATAATATATGTTTTATTAATAATTAATTTATGGAGAATTTATGAGTTCAGTCGATAGATACTTTAATCAAGCACTTATAGAGTCTACGCGCGCGACAGTAGAGCCTTCCAAAGATCGAGAAATGGGCGAAATGAGTGGCGTAAAAAAAACTGCAAAGGTTGTTAAATCAAGTGAATTAAATCAGAAAGAAAATAGGAACTCTCTATTGGATGATCTTTTTGATAAATTGAAAAAACTTCCCGTTCGACATGTCACATCTGACGAATACATAACTGACGAACAGTTGTAACTGATCAAGTATTTAGAACGGCGCGGATGTGCTCGCAATTTTTGTTCCCGCAAGTGCATCCGAGAGGCTCGCCTAAAAAGACATTGTATTGTTCATTTTTATCGAGTGGATTGGTCACAAGATAGAGCTTGTTGGCCGTCTGCTTGACTTCCCAAGTTTTGAATTTCAAATCATCTTCAGAAATTTCTTCGAGAGTTTCCTGGGCCGGTTCTTCGCCATGAAGCGCGCGGGCGACTTGGCAATAGACGCAGTTGCAATGAGGCTCTGCTTTCGGAAGAACAGAAGAATCGCTCAAACCAAAAGCTTTCGCAATCGATGTAATTCGGTCGAGTACTTCTGGAGACATAGGTGGCAAATCAGCTTGCTCGGGATTGTGCTGCATCGCAGCTCCCATGGAGTCCATCGGAAGTCCGCCTTTTATCGGGATGCTGAAACTGAAAGGGCCTTCTAAGGGATTTTTATTCGTAGGTTCGCTATCTGCGAATCTGGCATGGGCTTCGAAAATGGCATCGACGGATGCTTTGTCGAGGTTCGGGACCTCTACTTGAACGCGGTTTTGGAGGATGACGATGAGTGTAAAAGCTCCGTTTTCCTCACGAACAAGAAGGGAGGAAATGTTCTTCCAAGTAGTTGAAAGATAGGGCGGTATGCTTAAAATGGTCGCTGTAAGCTTCATGGGAAAACCATTGTTCTCTTTGTCTTTGATTATAAGCGAGGCAAGTGAGAATTGTCAAGAGATTTAGCACTCTATCCGTTTATTTGCTGGATATTTGGTAAGATTTTAATAATTAGCAATTTAAACGAATTTAATAACCTTTTCTTGCAAACGATATTACGAAGTTCTATAAGGTGGAATTTTGGAGCCTGAGAAAAAGAGGAGGATCCACGCAAATAAATCGTCTCCAGGACAAATTGAATAATTAATATAGAGGTGCCTGATGATAGTGGCGCAGCGGCCAAACCGAAGCAACCAACCTAGCGTTCCTGAGGAAAAAACAGTGTCTCGAAAAACGTTTGTGATTGATACGAATGTTCTGGTTCATGATCCAAATTCAATCAAGAACTTCAAAGACAACGATGTCGTGATTTCTCTTCCTGTTCTCGAAGAATTGGACAGTTTGAAGCGATATAGCGATGAAGTGGGAAAAAATGCCCGCGAAGCAATCCGCTATATCGATTCATTGAAAGCACAAGAAAGCGGAGATCTTCATACTGGCGTAATCATTCCCGAAGGACCTAAAGTACGCATCCATCTTGAGCCGAAATTCGACCGCGTTGTGGAAGGTTTTCCTCTTCCGCTCGATCGGAATAGCAATAAGTTTCTCCTTGGCGCCTTCATGTTGAAGGAAAGGGGAGAGTCCGTTGTCATCGTTTCTAAGGATTTCGTCACTCGCGTCAAAGCAGAGGCGATGGACCTGGAGTCGGAAGATTATGAAAATCTTAAGACATCCTACGAAGAGATGTATAAAGGGCTGCGCAAAATCGACGTGCAAAAGCGGGATATCGATCTTTTCTATAAAGATGGTACTTTGCCAATGCTTGAAGGGGGATTCCGTCCGAACGAATATGCCTTATTGACATCGCCGGAAAACTCTTCAGCCGTATGCAAATATAGCGAAAAAGCGAAGAAGCTGGAGCCTTTGCTTCAGATTTCACGCGATATTTGGGGCATACAGCCGCTCAATATCGAACAAAGGTGTGCAATCGATCTCTTATTAAGGGACGATATCCACCTCGTCACGTTGATCGGCCCTGCCGGTACCGGAAAGACTTTGCTGGCTCTGGCTTGCGGGATGAGAAAAGTATTCGACGATGCCATCTATTCTCGAATTCTGATTTCCCGTCCAATCATGCCGCTCGGTAAAGACATCGGCTACCTTCCAGGGACAAAAGATGAGAAGCTCTATCATTGGATGCAGCCTATCTATGACAACCTGGAATTCCTATGCTCCACGACCAGCGGAGAAGGAAATGGCAAGGCGACTCTCGATTTCATTATGGAGAGTAAAAAGATCGAGATGGAAGCGGTCACCTATATCCGCGGACGTTCTTTGCCGAAGATGTATATGATCATCGACGAAGCGCAAAACCTTACGCCTCATGAAGTGAAGACAATCATTTCACGAGCCGGAAAAGGGACGAAAGTGATCCTCACAGGAGATCCGACCCAGATCGATAATCCGTATCTCGACAAGGATTCAAATGGCCTAACTTATTGCGTTGGCAAATTCAAAAACCATCGCATATATGGCCACATGTTCCTCGAAAGAACGGAGAGATCTGAGCTCGCATCTATTGCAGCGGAAATATTGTGATTCTTGAGAAACAAACAGAGGCTTTCATCAAGCAGGTGGAATCGCTAGGCGGTCCACCGATCTACAAACTCTCTCCTGAAAAAGCGAGAGAGGTTTTAGAGAAGGTCCAATCGGGCCATGTTGATAAGCCGAATGTGAAAATCGAAGAAAAAATGATTCCAGGCGGACCGAAAGGAGAAATTTCGGTCCGTATTATCCGTCCAGAACATGTAAATGAGGCTCTTCCGGCCTTACTCTATTTCCATGGGGCAGGCTGGGTCATGGGAAGCGCTTCTACGCACGACAGGCTTGTGCGGGAACTTGCAGTGGGAGCCAATGCGGCTGTAGTTTTTGTAAACTATTCCCGTTCTCCTGAAGTCCGTTTTCCTGTCGCAATTGAAGAATCGTACACTGCGACCAAATACATTGCAGAACATGGGAAAAGCTGGAATCTCGATCCATCTCATCTTGCAATAGGCGGGGACAGCGTCGGCGGAAATATGGCGATTGCTGTTTCGCTTCTCGCGAAAGAGAGACAGGGTCCCAAGATCCATTCCCAGCTCCTATTTTATCCTGTAACAGATTCTGGAATGGATACTCCATCGTACAGACAATATGCGAACGGCCCTTGGCTGACAAAACCGGCCATGGAATATTTTTGGCATGCTTATGAGCCAGATCTGAAATCGCGCCATAAACATCTTTTATCGCCCATTCACTCCACTCCAGATCAATTGAAAGGACTGCCAACCGCCTTAGTGATCACCGCGGAAAATGATGTGCTGCGGGATGAGGGGGAACAGTACGCCCATAAATTGATGCAAGCCGGCGTAGATACAACTGCAATGCGCTTTTTAGGGACGATCCATGATTTTGTCCTCTTGAACGCAATTGCAAAAACTCCCGCTACTCGGGGAGCCATCTCAATGGCTTCTGCTTTCCTGAAGAAACACTTTGGGAAACATTCTTTACAAAAATGAGTTGAATACATATCTTTTCGCTCCTTTTTCCAAATGGGGGCAGAATGTATCTATTACCTTTTCTTTTTTTGTTTTCTTTTCTTTTTGCGGAAAGTTTCTATCCTGAAATCGAGCCCTATGAAACAGGGTTTCTAGAAGTGACAGATGGACACACCCTGTATTGGGAAGAATGTGGGAATCCACAAGGCAAACCGATCCTCTTTGTCCATGGAGGACCCGGCGGCGGCACCGAACCTTACCAACGCCGTTTCTTCAATCCCGATTTTTATCGGATCATCCTTTTCGATCAAAGGGGATGCGGAAAAAGCCTTCCTTTTTCTTCTCTCGAACATAATACGACATGGGACTTGGTCGATGATATCGAGCGGCTGCGGGAATTTCTGAAGATCGACAAATGGCTAGTTTTTGGAGGATCTTGGGGGAGCACTTTAGCATTGACCTATTCCATTCAACATCCAGAAATAGTGAAAGGACTGATCTTGAGGGGAATTTTTCTCTGCAGGCCCAAGGAAATCCACTGGTACTATCAATTCGGAGCCCATCATATTTATCCCGATCTTTGGGAAACGTATTCAGCTCCCATTCCCGACTCCGAAAGAAATGATTTCGTAGGAGCCTTTTATAAACGGCTCACATCAGAAGATGAAGACGTTCGAAGAACGGCGGCTCAGGCTTGGTCAGGATGGGAAGGAGCCACTTCCAAGCTGCAATTCGATCCCGCCCTTTTTGCCAATTTTACAGCGGATAAAAAAGCAGATACCGTCGCCCGGATCGAATGCCACTATTTTATGCACAATTCTTTTTTCCCCACGGACAATTGGATTATCGAGCATATCGATGCAATCCGCCATATACCTGCAATCATCATCCAAGGGCGCTACGATATACCCTGTCCGATCATGAGCGCTTGGGATTTGCACCGAGCTTGGCCTGAAGCAAAACTGGAGATCATTTCCGATGCAGGACATGCGGCAACAGAACCTGGCATCCTAGATGGCTTAATCCGAGCGACAAATGCGTTCATGACTTTGAACCTATCCAACTAAATCTGATTTCGCGATCTTTAAGCGCTTTTTGGCAGATTTTTTCATTCGATGCGGCGTCTACCCTCTGGGTACTGCTCCGCACTGCGAAGGTCCCCCGGACCTTCTCGTGTATCCGCAGCCTTTCTCATTTCAAAATTCTGCAGAAAAAGCATCTTAAATCTCATCGAAAATCTTTAGTTGGATAGGCTCTGGATTGAACTTTAATTTTTTATTATGTAATAAACTATCTTTTAATGATTGACTCGTTTTTGATTACGATTAATAATAATCGTTATTAAAAAAGGATGGTTTTATGCAAATTAAAAGTATTGATTCGTTAAAAACTGAAATTCCATTTGGGTCATTTTCTTTTCCTACTGCTTCAGACTTCGCTACAACTTCTTCATCAACAACTTCTTCTTGGAGCAAGTTTACCAGCGAATCGATGACGCCTTTTTCTGATGATCTCTCTTTGAATACTGTAGAAGAGCAATTCATGGAGGATCTTTTTGATGCGATTTTCGATGATAACATAGATAAGGTCCTCGTGATCGTCGGGAATATTCTCGACCATACCCAACAAATGGAAGAGGGAGACGCAAAAACTCTTTTACAGGCAATGGCTTATTCAATCCGTATGTTCATACGGGTCGATAAAGATGATGTTTTAGCTGGTCTTGATGATTATCTTCTCCTCCGCGATCTAATTCATCCTGAGATGATGAGTTTCGGAGATTGGGATAGAGACCTCCCATCTTTCAATGGCGTGGCGTACCTTGCAAAAGGAGAAGAGGCTCGCGGTATTGAAGCTTTAATCTACACAGCTCAGCAAGGCGATCTTCTTTCACGGGTGATTTTGAGAGAGAAACAAGTTTCTTGGACGCCTATATCGATTGAATTTCCTGACTTTGAAGATATGGATTCGCCTATTTGGAAAGCCGAAATGAATCGAGCGGCCAATCATTGCCTTCAAGGCGAGTACGAAGAAGCTCTCCAAATCTGTAACGAAGTGATCGAGAAATATAGCGAAACTGAAGCGACGGATTCAAACGTCATCGCTCATTTCAACTTTAAAACAGATCCTGCCTATAATATGCGCGCCGATATCTACATGGCGATGGGACGATATAAGGAAGCGAAGCAAGAATATCAAAAGCTCTTGAGCCACATGCATTGCTCTGATATTTCTATGAATTTGGCTGTCGCATCTAAGCTTCTTGGAGAAGAATACACCTATTCTTCTGACGAATTCCAAGAAGTGTTTTATCTAAAGCTATTAGACTTTATCTAAGTTTTCCATGGAGGGCATTTGCCTCTTTTGCTAGGGTGAAAAAAACTAGCTAAAGACAACAATGCCCTCTTCCCATCTGTTCCGCTTGAGCCATGTTAAGCCCCACAATCAATCCAAAGGGGGGCTGCGCATCCGCGCTACAAAGAAGAATTTTCCCGCTCTAAAAGGAATGTCGCTCTACCGTCTCGTTTTATATCCAAAAGGAATTAGGGAGCCCCATTGGCACGCCAATGCCGATGAATTGGGGTATTGCCTTCAGGGCCAGGTCTTAGTTTCTATCTATGCTACGGGGAATGTACGAGAACGATTCCTCGTGAATCCGGGCGAGGCATTTTTGATCCCTTCAGGATCTCTCCATTCGATCGAAAATACGAGCAAAAAGACGAGCGAGCTCATCCTCCAATTTTCTCACGAACAACCCGAAGATTTTGGGATTTCGTCCGCTTTTGGAATGTTCTCTGACGCCGTTCTCGGCAACACCTGGGGAGTCTCTAAGAGCGTCTTTAAAGAGATGAAGCGCTCTACGAAGGAGATCTTTGCAGCTTTGAGAACGACTCCGTTGAAAATCCCCGATGGAGCCCGCTATGCCTCGGAATACCGGTTCCATTTGGAGGAGGCAGCGCCTCTGATCAACACATCAGGGGGAACGGCAAAAGTCGCACGAAAAAATGTTTGGCCTATTTTGAAAAGACAGGCGCTTTACTCTCTTCATCTGACAGGATCAGGGATGAGAGAGCCCCATTGGCATCCTGAAACTGCAGAGTTAGGATACGTGCGTGAAGGAAAAGGAAGAATGTCGATCTTGAGCCCCGATGGGTCTGTCGATACGTACGAGATGAATGAAGGGGACATCTATTTTATCCCGACGGGATATCCCCATCATATTGAAAATCTCACAAAAGGAAATCTCCGCGTCTTGATCTTTTTTGATCAAAATATGCCTGAGGATATCGGTTTCACAGCCAGCGTCAGATCTTTCTCGGATGAAATGCTAGGGGACGTTCTAAAAGTTTCTCCAGAATTTTTCAGAAATCTGCCGAAAATTTATGAAGATCTGTTCATCGTCAAGAAAATCAATTAAGGTGTTAAATCACCGTCGATTTTTTCAATGGACTTTTCACATTCTTCCATGAATTTTTTGAAGTGCGCTTTGTTGAAAGGGTTTGTAGCCCCTACAAGACCTTCAACATTGGAAAAAATCTTCTCGTTCTCTTTGTGGAGCATGCTTAGCCGTATAGGAGAATAGTTATAGGGCTCGTTGATGAGAAAATCGAGCTGCTGCGAGATGCTTCTTCGCAATTCAAGAATTTTAGAAAGGTGTTTGTTCAGGTAATCGAGATTATGCGGATTCTCATCTAAATAAGAGAGAAAACTCTGAATGTTTTGCAGATCCTGCACAAGTCTGTCCATAGGATCATAATCTGGCCCTTCTCTTAAAGCTGGCTGTATTGGAGGAATTTGCCGCATAAAAAACTCCGTTTCACTTCTGACATACCACGGTGGGGAATAAAATTGTATTTTTCTAGCCGATTCTCTATTCTTCCGCGCTACTCTGGAGGTCAAAATGTTTAAAGCGTTAGTCATTCTTTGTTGTCTTTCGGTTTCTTGTTTGTTTGCGGCTCCGAAAATCCTGATTGGGATCGCAGGGGGAACAGGTTCTGGAAAAACGACTCTCGCCGAAAAAATTTACGAGGCATTTCCTGATCGTGCGATCTTAATCAGCCAAGACTCCTATTACAAAGATCTTTCCCATTTATCCCTCCAAGAAAGGGCCAAAAACAATTTCGACCATCCCGTTTCTTTGGACTTTACTCTTTTGAGGGAACATCTAATCGACTTAAAAAATGACCTTCCCGTTGAGCAGCCGATATACAGCTTTGTTACGCATAGCCGTGAACAGGAAACCAAATGGATAGAACCTGCCCAACTGATCATTGTTGAAGGGATTCTCTTATTTGCAGCTCCAGAAGTCAGAGACTTGTTCGATATGAAAATCTATGTCGATACGGACGATGATATTCGTGTGCTTCGGCGCATTGAGAGAGATATCAAGGAACGTGCACGCGACTTTGAGAGTGTTAAAGAGCAATATTTGGTGACTGTGAAACCGATGCACGATGCTTTTGTAGAACCGAGCAAGCAATATGCCGATATCATCGTTCCTAAGGGAGGGCGCAACCAGGTTGCATTAAGCTTGATTTTAGCCAAGCTAAACGCAGACTTAGTTAACACCCCTTGATGTTATCGCTGGAAACTGCGGAAGGGTCTCTTTTTAAACCGATTTTTTGGAAAACGGTTCTGAGAGGGACGCAGTTTGCTGTTTTCTAATGGAGGAGAGGGGGGAATGCTCTCGGGGTTGACAAGCCTTGCGATCGCTCTCCATTTGCCGTTATCAGCAGGAGATACAAAACAAAGGGCGTTGCCTTCAGCGCCTGCACGGCCTGTTCTGCCGATCCGGTGGATATAATCTTCTGCGCATTGCGGAAGATCATAGTTGATCACGTGCATAATGTGAGGGATATCAAGGCCTCGTGCAGCTACGTCTGTGGCTACGAGAATCCGGTGCTGGCTATTGCGGAAAGAATGGATCACTCGATCGCGCCGCTGCTGAGATAGATCTCCGTGGATGGCATTTGTATTATGCCCATAAGTATTCAGATCTTTAGATAATCGATCCGCGCCCCGTTTGGTCTTTGTAAATATGACAATAGAACCTTTGCGTTGATTGAGCTCATCTAATAACTTCGTGAATTTTTCTCCACTCGTTGTCCGGATGATCTCTTGTTTGATCTTCGGAGCAGACTGGACTGAAGACTCGATGGTGATCCGCTTGGGGGTTGTTAAATATTTTTTGGAAAGCCTGTCGATGTTCGGCGGCAAGGTGGCTGAAAACATCAAGGTTTGCCGATCTTTAGGCAGGAACTCGGCGATCCTGTCTAATTGGATTCCAAAACCCATATCGAGCATCCGGTCAGCTTCATCAACGACTAAGAAGCGGGTTTCCTTTAAAGAAAGGCTATTTCTTTGAAGATGGTCGTTGATCCTTCCTGGCGTTCCCACAATGAGCTGGGGGCGCTTTCTGAGAGCGTTTATCTGTTTAAACATTGGCGCTCCGCCGATCAATAATGCCGTTTTAAAATGGGGAGAGAGTTCGATGAGGCATTGGTGTACTTGCGCGGCAAGTTCCCGGGTGGGAGTTAAAATAAGTGCTGTATGAGTTGGGTTTTTTAAGAGCTTAACAATCAAAGGGATTGCATAAGCAACAGTTTTGCCAGAGCCTGTTTGAGCTGAGGCTAAAATATCATGGCCTTCCAAAGCCGGAGGTATGGCGGCTATTTGAATGGACGTGGGTAAATTGATTTTCATGGCCTTGAGAGCTTCGACAAGGGCATTTGGAAGTTGGAACTGTTCAAAATTTGACATTGATTTTTTTAACTTGGGTTGTTTTTGCGATCAGAAGCATAACATTTTGGATCTCTTATTGCACGGTTAAAAGAAATTTAAAAAAAACCCGACCTAAAAGGTGGATGAATGGCTAAATAATTATTGGAACTTGCAGAGGACTTTGAAAGAAAACCGATAGTCATTAAACTACTTCAATGATCCAATTTGACCGCGTCGGCCTGGCGTTTTCCGGCCACCCACTTTTCGAAGATGCTTCTTTCACTCTCCAAAAAGGAGAGCGGTGCGGTCTTGTTGGCCGCAATGGTTCTGGCAAATCAACGCTGCTCCGCTTAATTGATGGAGAGATGGAACCAGACAAGGGCGCTGTAAGCATTCCAAAGAACTATCGGATTGGTTTCTTGCGGCAGCATATCCATTTCACAAAGCCTAGCTTGATCCAAGAAGCTGCTCTGGGGTTGCCTCCTGGGGAAGAAGATCTTCTCTATAAAGCGGAAAAGATTCTCTTCGGGCTTGGATTTACCGAGGAAGATTTAGACGCCCCTACAGCCAAATTTTCCGGAGGGTTCCACCTCCGATTGCACCTGGCCAAAGTGTTGATCTCGGAACCGGATTGCCTTCTCCTAGATGAGCCGACCAACTATCTGGATATCCTCTCTATACGGTGGCTGATGAACTTTTTGCGGATGTGGAGAGGAGAGTTTATTCTGATCTCCCACGATCGCGATTTTATGGACAAAGTGACCACCCATACTATGGGCCTCCATCGGGAAAAAGTGAGAAAGGTAAAAGGGTCGTCTCTCGATTTTTTCCAGCAGATCCTTCTCGAAGAGGAAGTCCACGAAAAAACTCGCTTGAAAACCGATAAGAAACGGGCTCACATGCAGAGTTTTGTAGACCGTTTTGGTGCGAAGGCAAACAAAGCGGCCCAGGCCCAATCCAGGGTAAAAATGATGGCCAGAGAGCCTGTTTTAGAAAAACTCAATCAGCTTTCTGAACTTTCTTTTTCTTTCAACGAAGCTCCATTCCCTGGCAAGAAAATGCTCGATGCAAAGCATCTCCGTTTTTCTTATACAGATGAGCAGTTGATCGACGATTTTTCTCTAGAAATGGAAAAAGGGGAGCGGATTGCCATCATCGGGAAAAATGGCCGCGGGAAATCGACGCTGCTCCGTTTGCTGGGGCGGGATTTGGTTCCTAATGATGGATCTGTGGAATTTTCTGAGAATACCCAGATTGGCTATTTCGGACAGACCCACGTCGATCGTCTCAATAGCCTCCATAGCATCGAACAGGAAATTTCTCTGGCCAACCCGCTTTTGAGCTTCACGGAAGTGAAAGGGATTTCTGGTCTCATGATGTTCAGCGGAGCGCTCTCAGAAAAGAAAATCTCTGTTCTCTCTGGAGGAGAAAAAAGCCGCGTTTTGCTGGGTAAAATTGTGGCTAAACCTTGCAATTTGCTCCTCTTGGATGAACCCACCCATCACCTCGATATCGAATCGATTGAAGCTTTGATCGATGCACTTGAGGATTTTTCTGGATCGATTGTGATGGTCACTCACAGCGAATTGATCTTAAGAAGGCTGAATTTAAACAAGATCATTCTCTGCGAGGAAGGGAAGCAAACCCTGTTTCTCGGCAATTACGATGAGTTCCTGGAAAAAATCGGTTGGGAAGAAGAGAAAAAAAATGCTCCGGCAAAAAAAAGCGCGCCGACGCAGACACATTCTCGGAAAGAAAAGGCAGATTTCATCGCCAAAAGGGCTGCTGTATTGAAACCCATTGAAAAACAGATCCAGGAGTGCGAGCAAAAAATCAGTGAGCTGGAAGAAGAACAGAAAAAAGACCAGAGCCTTCTCGAAAAGGGAGGGACTTCTGTAGAGTTATTGAAAGCTCTCGGCGCCAGGCAGAAACAGATCGAACAGCTCGAGGAGCAGCTATATAGCCTCTACGAACTTTTAGAGAAGAGGAAAAAAGATTTTTCCTCTCCATAAATAACTCGTTACTCGTGATCCCAAGTAACAGTAAAAGCGGTCCCATTTTTTAAAAGAACCGAGGGCTGCGCTTTAATTCCGGCGCTGCCAGTCATCGTGATAGAATCCTCAACCCAATGTCCATTGTTGATTGCCCCGGTTATGCCATTGATGGTCGCAGAGCAATAATTAAAAGTGATGGGCTTGAAATCTGACAAAGGAAGAACGCCGCCTGAAAATGGGGCTTCCACAATCCATTCCGCGGAGCTTCTCTGAACGCCGGCCGCAGTTGTGTAAGAAGTTGGAATGGTGGTGAAAACGCCTTTTGTATAATTAAACATCACCAATTTAAAGACATCATTTCCTTTATAACCAAGATGGACGCTGATTTGGTCTCCAACATCAGCGGGAAAACCGCCGATCTCGAATGCTCCCATTGGGTACATCTCAAACCACGCAAAATTTTCCTGGGCCCCATTCACCCAATCGTGAGCCGTTCCCATCTGTTCAACGGTCCCGTCTAAATACCCATCGATTCCAATCCAAATTGCGCAATAAGAGTTGTCTGGGGTCGGCAAAAGCGCTGGGACAACCCAGCTGCCTGCGACAAAGGAAACAGAATTTGTAGCGGATTGACTCAAGGTTTGGGCAGCAACATAGCCGCTCCAGTTCGTGCTGAATGCTTGAAGCTTAGTCCTCGAAGCTTTCCCTTTGGGATGGATTTTCGCCCTATCGATAGGCTTTATCGAGCACTGAATCTCCATTGCTTTGGATTCATCCAAAGAATCTGACCAACCAAACATCGATACAAGTAGGAATGCCACTAAAAAAACTCGATTTTTCATAAATGAATCTCCTGTATGGGATTTCGTTTATGAAATATTTATTATGTATGAAGAAAAAATCAAGGAGAAAAATGGCTGGGAGAGACCCAGCCTAAATGATATTCGATTAAGGCTTAGCTTTCTGTTTGCACTTATCTTTGTTCATTTTTGCTTTCTGTTTGCACTTATCTTTCATTGTATCGCAATCATCTTTTGCTTGCTTTGCATCCTGGTAGCATTTTACTTTATTTGCAGCACCTTTTGTCGTCTTGCATTTTTGTTTCATATCTTTTGCTTTTTGATCGCACTTATCTTCAGCTTGATCGCATTTTTCCATTGTCTGTCCATATTCCGCATCGCATTGCTCTGAGGTTTTTGACATAGCAACTTCTTCATTTGCAGACAGGCAAGTTCCAGCTGCAAAAAAAAGCAAACCGGCAAATATTTGTACTTTCATATAGCTCCTTATTGGGGATTTCCCTATTTAAATCAGTCTATATAAAATAAATGAACTTTTGTAAAGGTCCTATATCTTGTTTTAATCTTCCTTTTTTGTTACGCAAAAAATAAATGCCTTAATTAAAGGGATGCAGATGAAAAAGAGTCTATACAAATTAGCTATGATGGGACTGGCTTCAGGTCTCTGCCTTTCTACTAGCGGATGCTGGACAATTGGTGAAGAAGATGAAGATGAAAAAGCGGCCCGATACAAGAAAGAATACGAGAAAGAAGAATCTGAACGGCTAAACCGAGAAATGGATTCGTACTATCGGCAGCGATATTATCAAAGAAATCAAGAATATCGCCGCAGCAACGGTAACTACCAGCAAAATTATTATCAACAGCAGCAGAATCGAGGGGGCAGGGGCTGTGCATCAAACCGTGGGGGACGGAGAACGAGCAAGAGCGAACAAGGAACTCCCCGCAGGAGCGCTGCTGATAAAGTGGTCAAAGGGGAATAGTTCTTTCCAAGATCCAACCTGATATTGCATTTAAGGCAGAGGGCGCAAGGGTCTCTTCAATCGTTGCGCATTCCATCATAGATCCTGTTTTACACGTCTGGAATCCATGATTGAGTTTGGGTAGTTCCATGATCGTAAAATCTTCATGCTCTGCTTCTTTTAGGGTTTTGGCAATGCGGGAAAGATTTTGTCCTGGCGTCACTACGAAGTCAAGTTCGCCATTCAGCGCCAGCACTGGAATTTTAAGCGTTTTCAAAGTAACCGCTGGCTCGTATGATAAATTGTACCGAAAGCCCACTGAATTGAAGAATTGGATCTGTCCCTCGCTTGGGCCATAATAGGCTTCGGCGATTTTTCTCTGGTCTGCACTCAGCTTGGTGAAGAGTTGGTTCAATTGTTTCTCGGCAATCTCCCGATTTTTCTCTTTCTTCAAGACGGCAAATATCTCTTTTCGGAATTTCCGGTTTTTCTTGATGGACTCTTCCGATACTCCATCAGCTCGCTGCAATAAGCTCTCTTGCATGCTGATGAGTTCTTCCCAATTCACACAGGGGGCTCCCATGAGGACGATAAAGGAGATATCTTCTGATTTTGATGCGCTCAAAGAGGCGGTCATCCCCCCTTCGCTATGGCCGATGAGTCCAATTTGGTTGATTTCCTCGCGGGTCTTTAGATAGTCAACTGCTGCTAAGGCATCGCGTGCAAAATCTTCCAGATTGGCCGAGTTATAGTCGCCTGTCGATTGTCCGGCGCTCCGCTTATCGAAGCGCAAGACAGCGATTCCTTGCCTGGTTAGATGATCGGCGAGGACAAGGAACGGTTTATGGCCGAACATCGTTGAATTGCGATCCAGCGGGGCTGAGCCATGCAAGAGCACAACTGCAGGGAATGGGCCTTCGGTGTCCGGCCATGTCAATGTTCCTGCCAATTTTACGCTATCCGCGGAGTTTTCAAAACTCACTTCTTCTTCGTGATAAGGATAGGGAGCTTTTGGTTCCTGGGGACGCTCATTTGCAAAAAGTGTGGTGGCAAAGAGCATGAATGCTAAGAATTTTCCCATTCAATTTATTCCTTTAGAATACGTACAAATTATCTCATATTCTCACAAAAAACATCAATGATGAGAACGATATAACGATTTGAAGGATGGGAAAAATTGAGAGGAGATATTCTAAAAATTTTTTATCCTTCATATCATTGTATCCTTCACATCGTTTAAAAAACTGAGAAGTCGATGGATCTTCCAATTATTCTCAAACCAGGATAAAGATTTTTTTGGTCTATTTGAATAAATCAGATCGTTTATAATCTCTGCCATGATAACGATTTATTCAATTAAGCCTCTCTTTCAAAAAGCGCTTCAACCTTTGATCGGTTTTTTGTCCCGGATGGGAGCGACTCCGAACCAGGTGACCCTCTTCACAACTCTTTTCTCTGTGGGCTTCGGGCTCTATTTTATGTGGGCTGGGATTTCGAGCTGGTGGTTGATGCCTATCGTCTTCTTAGTGCGGATGGCGCTGAATGCCATCGATGGGATGATGGCGCGGCAATTGCAGATGCAAAGCCGTCTGGGAACGTATTTGAATGAGATGGGAGACATGGTGTCCGATCTCTTCCTCTATTTGCCCTTTGCCATTGCGTTTCCTTGGCTGATGGGATCTGTGATTGCATTGAGTTTATTCAGCGAGGTGGCGGGTATTTTGGCCGTAGCCATCGGCGCAGAGCGCCGCTACGACGGACCCATGGGAAAAAGCGATCGGGCGTTTTGCTTTGGGATATTAGGTCTTTTGATGGCGTTTGATTTAGTGAATGACGTTTGGGCAAGCTTCATTTTTGGCACCATGGCTCTTTTATTATGCGCCACAATCTATTTTAGAATCAGGAAGGCAGTACAACAATGTTAGTAAGCCCTACTGGAATTTGCCTGGCAACCTATCTGTCCTTACCGCTTTTGGGTCAGTTTATCTTGAATCGACTGAAGGTAAGAATGGATCCCCAACTGTTTACGGAAACTAAAGAGCGGATTCATACCTGGGCCGTTATTCTCCTTGTCTTGAGCGCTGCAGTCTTGTTAGGGAAGACGGGGATGTTTTGGTTTTTCGGAATCGTTAGCTTTTTGGCTTTTAAAGAATATATCTCGATCATTCCGACCCGCCCTACAGATCGGAGGACTTTATTCTGGGCCTATGTGTCTATTCCAGCCCAATATTTTTTAATTGCGGATGGTCATTTCGTCCTTTCTTTGATTTTTGTGCCGATCTATGTCTTCTTATTTCTGCCGATCCGCTTGATTCTATCGGGGGATACCGTAAACTTTCTCCGTTCCCTCTCCTATTTTCATTGGGGATTGATGACCTTGGTGTTTTGCATTGCCCATGGAGCGATGTTTTTCTTGCCTACAGAGAGAGACTTTCCCCTCGAACAGAGGCTTTCTACCATTCTGTATTTGATCACCTTGACGCAAGCCAATGACATCGCCCAATTTATCTCCGGGAAGTTGTTTGGAAAAAAGAAAATACTGCCGAAGATTTCTCCAGGGAAAACGTGGATGGGTTTTCTAGGAGGAGTTCTCTTTTCCACGGCATTTGGAGCCTTAGCAGGGCCATTGATGACGCCTCTTCCTTTAGGTTTAGCTGCATTGTCGGGACTGCTGATTGGTGTTGCTGGATTTTTAGGCGATGTTACTTTTTCCGCGATGAAAAGAGATCTGAAAATTAAAGATACGAGTTTGATGCTGCCCGGCCATGGAGGGATTATCGACCGGATCGACAGTTTGACATTCACCACCCCTCTCTTTTTCCATTTCTTCAACTATTTCTGGATGCACTTGTGATGTTGAGAACACTATTTTTTCTTTTGTTCATCCGCCCTTTGGCAACCTTTGTTTTGGGGATGAATGTCCGTAACTATCCCCGTTTGCCAAAAGAGGGGCCGGCGATTGTCATTGCGAATCACAATAGCCATTTGGATACGGTCGTTTTGATGTCTCTTTTTCCGCTGAGATTGCTTTCCAAGATCCATCCTGTTGCGGCTCAAGATTATTTTCTTGCCAATCGATTTTTGGCTTGGTTTTCAACGAAGATCATTGGAATCATCCCTTTTAAAAGAAAGGTCTGCCGGGAAGATCCCTTCGAGCAGGTAGAAGAAGCCTTAAAACGAGGGGAGATCATCATCTTTTTCCCCGAGGGGAGCCGAGGAGAGGCTGAAAAGCTCTCATGCATGAAAAGCGGCATTGCTCACTTGGCCAAAAGGTTCCCTGAGGTGCCAATCACTCCGGTCTTTCTCCACGGTCTTGGGAAAGCTCTTCCCAAAGGGGATCCTATCTTGGTCCCTTTTGTCGTTGATGTTGCAATTGGCTCGCCATTGCCCGTTTGCGAAGATCGGACAGCTTTTATGCAATGCGTCCAAGACAGCTTCGAGAGTCTATCTAGAGAGATTCCGCATCTTCATGAAGTACCAACCGTAAAATAAGACCCAGAAACCCGAGAGGATGCTCAATTGAGCAGTAAGAGTGAACTTCGGTAAGAGGTGGTGGAAAGCCAACTCTGCGCCTAAAGTGGCCAGAACAAATCGGATGAGACGGGCTGGAACTGAGATGAGAAGGAATCGAAATAGAGAGAGCTTTCCAGGCGCGCAGATCGCGTAGATTTTATACGGAATTCCTTTCAAAGGGCCAATAAAGATGGCCAAGGCTCCTTTTTGCATCAGAGCTTTTTTTTCTCGCTCAATCAGCTTTTTTGAAATCCCTGGAAGAGATTCCACTGTACGGAATGCCGCAGTAAAATTCTTTTTCCCCCATTGATACATCGCAGCGCCTCCGATCAGCGCGCCTGCAAGAGAAAAAAAACAGCTCCAAATAGCTAAGATTGGATTGAAAAGAACAATGTAAGTGAATAAAACATCTGGGACGATAAAAAATAGGGTTGCCTCAGCAAATCCCCAAAGAAAAGCTATCAGAAGGATTATCATGGGAAAGATGATACCAAAATGCCAATTTAGCAGGGGAAGGAGGCGATTGTGTTGATGTCGATGATCTGTGCATTGCAGGTAAATAAAAATTTATCGATTTATCCATTGGTTCCTCCCGAGGCGGGTCAGGGATGGAAGCTTGAATTGTTTGAGCTCTCGGAGCCGATAGCTCCCCATTATCACAAGCTACAGCGGCAGTTGATTTTAGTAGCTGAAGGAGAACTCAAAGCTTTCTACGGAACTGAAGCGCCGGTTACCTTGCGGAGCGGAGAGCTGGCTCAAGTCGATCCTGGGATTCTCCATTCGTTGATTCCCGAAGGCACTGTCCGTTTTTTCTCGATTGATCTGCCAGGCTTTCATTTCCCTGAGGACGTATATTACGACATCCCTTCAGCAACCCCAAAATGGACTCCTCCCAATACAAAACCTCTGCTTCCTTTGGATCCGAAGTATTTTGGAGCAAAGATCGATGTAGGTACTTATGCGGTATACGGGTTCATTGATGGAGATAAGACGGATGAGAAATGGAGCGCTGCTTTATTAGAGATCCAAGATTCTCCAAGGCATTTCCATAAAATTGAGAGAGAGATTTTTGTCGTCGTCAAAGGAAAATTGGATATCGAAATTGATGGCGTTCATCAAATTTTGGGCATGGGAGAATCAATCGCAATATCCCCCAATCAAATTCATCAGTTGCGAGCAGCAGACAAAGAACCAATGAGAGTTCTTTGCTTTAGTTTTCCTGCGTTTGATCCAACGGACATGTACTGCGTAGATTAAGGGAAAAAATCATGATTCAACTTCTGTTAATATTAATATGTTTACCCTGTTTTGCCTTTCAAACTCTACTAGTGAGTGGGGATTACCAATATGAAATGTACGAGCCGCAAGATGAGATCCCTCTTTGCGAATTAGAGGAAGGGCTATCGATGTATTACGAAGCCTATTTACATCCGAAGCTCCATGAAGGGATCCCTTTGCAAGCTTTGCAGATCGACGAATCGCGGTTCCGTTCTTACGAAGAGTTCATTGCCGATATGTTCCAACGCGATTTCGACAGTTATCAGCACCCCGATCAGCGCCATTATTATCAAGTTCGCTGCATCCAAGATCAAAAAATCGTTGCAATTTGCGCTGTTTTAGAAGAAGGCAAAACAGGCCGCAATTATATGGATCATATTGGCGTTCACAAAGATTTTCGGCGTCAGGGGATTGCTCAAACCTTGGTCGGAGAAGTGATCAGAACTCTTCCGAATTTTTTGGAACTCTCTTTAGATACACGAACCTTCAACGGTCCTGCTCAAGCGCTTTATGAGAAATTAGGATTTAAGAAATTGGAAGTCCATCCGAATCCTAAGAAGCAATTCACTTATTGCCATTATGTGTATCAAGAAGATGGGGATAGCTTTTATGGATCGTCAGGTTCTGTCCAAGAAAAACGATTCCACTTGGCATTGGAAACAAATGATCTCGATGGATCTTTGGAATTCTACAGGGAAGTCTTCCAAAAGAAAGCGATTAAAATGGATGATGAAAATGGTTTCATCGATTTCTTCGGAACGATTCTTGCCTTTCATGAAAGTGCCGATTTTCTCATTCCTACATCTCAAACGGTCCATGAAGAGCAAATCCCAGAGATACGGAAGACTTTTTTCGTTCCCTGTTTCCATTTCGGAACGGATGGTTTAAGTGAATCGGAATTTAAGGCAGTGATTGGAAAATTGCAGTCGATAGGGGCTAAACTCATCATCGAGCCTACAATGGTCAATCGAGGCAAGCCGAGTGAACAGATCTTTACTTTTGTGCGAGATCCTCAGGGCTATGTGATTGAGCTAAGAAGCGTGAAAAAACCTTTTCAAATCGATCAGATTCGAGACTACGCTCAACAAGATCAAGAAACACAAAAAGAAACGTTCAGCGACAAGGAGCTGGATCAAACCCATTACCAATAACGTTGGATTTGCGGATCGCTTGTAAACCACAAATGCAATGAATATCTCTTCCCGCTAAGGATCGGATATACTTCGTGATAAAAATCTTTGCCATTTGGAGCTAATATCAGCATGTTTGCTTTGATTTTGATGAATTTTTTATACAGCTTATTCTGCGGCCCGTCTTCAAATGCGATTTGTCCCCCTTCAAAAGCATCATTCAAATAAATCAATGCAGTGTATTCCCTCCAATAAGTATGGTTCGGAATAAATCCTGCCCCAGGGCAATTCCCAGGACACGTCGTTCTCAGCTGCATTTGATTTTTCCCATGGATCGGACATTCAAAATAGATGTTATCGGCATGATAAGGGCAATAATTCCGTGGTATTCTTGCATAGAGTCCCGCGTGATCAAGCAGATAATTTCGATTCATTAAAGGATAGCATTGCCTCATCAGAAGAAGGACTTGATTTGAAATATCGAGAACGATTTGTCGGATGTACGGGTCTGAGATCGAAGAGAGAGAAAGTTCATTGTCTGAAGTGTTGTTGAGATTTTGTTTATCCCTATCATAATACTGCATCAAAACGCGAGCAGCATCCGGAGAGATAAAGTTTTCCAAGACAATAATTTGGCTTTCGGGATGATCCGCAAAAACTGCGCTGACAAAACAGCAAACAATAAATAAGAATCGAAATGAAAACATACTTTAATCCGATGTTAGCTGATCGATACACTTCTGTTGGTACCGAATCGAGTTTTCCATGATCTCTCTGAAAGCGGGAAGGCTAATTTCTAGCGGAAGCCCTAGTTCTATTGATTTATCGCTGATTTTCTTTTCTTGATCTGCGACTCTTTGCCGGTCATCGGCAACTCTCGTTGTCCGAGACTTTAAATCGCCAGATCGTTTGACATACGCAGTCCGTTCGGCCAGAAGTTTCAATATTTCATTATTGATCCGATCCATTTCTGTCCGAATACAGGCAATGTCGTGGCAGTTCTGCTTCGCTATTTCATAATAGGAATCCAATGTCTCAGAAAAAGCCGTATTCACTAAAAGGAATAGTAAAATGGTTTTCATGGAAGCGCCTGCCATGAACAGGCATCATCGTTGCAGATGAGCGCTACAAAGATCTCAGATCGAATGAGCCAGGAGCCTTCTCGTTTGACCCATTGGGCTGAATAGCGGCCCGTGATCGCTGTTGGGCCATCCGCGCTCCCTCGGTGCGCTGTCCATATACCTGACTCATATGCTAGGGGCCAATGGGGGCTGACCTCTATGAGATCTGGTTCGCGCACAAAAATGATACTTTTCTCATCGAGGAGCGCGCAGTAGGCATCTTTTCCGACAATAGATGCGCCAAGTCCTCGGCGTAGAGTGACATCGTCTGTCCAGAAGGAAGCCGCTTTTTCTTTGTCCCCGGCGGCCATTGCAATATTCTGTTCCAGGCGAGCTTGGCGGACTGCTTCGGCGTCATGAGTGAATGGGAGAATGGCTAGTAGTAAGGCTGGAAACATTTTATGATATGCGGTAGTGGATGAGGGTCATTCCTTCTTTCTTTTCTATCGGGAGGATAGAAATGTGTCCCACTTCGGAGGTCGTATGCACTTGCGTTCCGCCATCGGCTACGCTGCCGACTCCTTTCAAGGTTAACAGGCGGAGGGGTTTGTTCTTTGGCAGTCCGGGTTGGAGATAGATCGCTTCGCGCTCTAATTCTGCCAGTTCTAAAAAACGGAATGAGAATGGAAGGTTTTGGGCCACTAATTCGTTCGCTTTTTTCTCCAGCTCTTCTCGGAAATCTTTTTCCACGGTCCCTTGGTAGGTGATGACCGGCTTTTTGTCATGCTCTCCTTTGATAGGCGTCAGGGGAGAGGGAGAATAGCCTAAAAGGTAGAGAGCAAAGTCGACGACATGGCCGGCAGAATGAAGCCGCATATTGAGATAGCGTCGATTCCAATCGAGAGTTCCTTTAAGTAGGGTTCCAACAGGAGGCGGCTGATCTCCTTCCACGTAATGGACAATTTTGCCCTCTTTTTGGAGGGCTTGGGACACTTTGCCTTTCCAGTTTTCTGAAAAAAGCTGCCCTTGATCGGTGGACTGGCCGCCGCCTCGAGGATAAAAAATAGTTTGATCAAGAACGATGAGCCATCGTTTATCGCTTTCTTTGGCGACCTCAACAATCGCTGCGTTCATTTCTTTGAGATAAGCATCTTGCAGATAGAGTGGAATCGTCATATAAAAGCCCTTAAACTTCTGCCCATTTTTGATTAATCAACGAAGTTAAAACATGATCTTCCCAGTGGCCATTAATAAGCAGATATTTTTTCGCATGGCCTTCGATAATGAACCCAAGTTTATGTAACAACTGGGAGCTTCTTTGATTTGAAGGCATATAATTGGCCATAATTCGATGGAGGTTCTGTTCTTCGAACATATATTGAATGGCCCTTCCTACGGCTTCCGACATAAGGCCTTTCCCTTCATGAGCGCTATCAATATGGTACCCTAAATAGCAGGCTTGAAAAGGACCTCGAAAAATCTGGGAGAAATTACAAAGGCCAATGATTTCACCTTCAGGACTCTCTTTGGAGAATAAAAAAAAACGAATCGATCTATTTTCTTCAAACTCTTGTCTCCATTTTATAATCTGCTGCTCTGCGCTTGCAGCTCTCCATGGAGAAAGGCGATGGCGGTTTCGTTCCTCAAAAGCTTGAAATTCAAGATGATCGCTTTCGGTTGGAAGGCGAAGTATCAGTCGGGGTGTATTTAATATGATTTGAGGGACATCGTTCATATATCATTAATTTATAAGGGCTTTAAGTAACCAGGTGGAGCGCCGATTACTTTCGCGAGGGAATCTGGAAAATTTGAAGGCCGGAGGTAGTAGATATCCCATTTCTTTTCTGAGAATTCTTCGAATGAGGTGTCGTAGAGGAGGTATGCGATAAACTTTGCAGAAACCATCGGGGAAATAAAGAGGTTTTTTTCTTTGGCTTCTCGAAATTGAGCAGAGATAGCTGATTGTGTTTTTCCTGGGGCTCTTAAAACTGCCTGCATATCGGTATCGACTTCTCCGGGATGGAGCGTTCCGATAGATATTTCTCCCTGTAAAGACGACTGTAAATTCAACACAAGATGGTCTAGGGCAGCTTTTGTGCAGGAATACGTCGCAGCGCCTGGCACAGCAACATCGCCAGCGCGAGATGAGACAAAAAGGACTTTGGCATCTTTAGCTCTTTTTAATTCAGGAAGGAGCGCGACTGTTAAGAGATGGGGCGCAATCACATTGGTCCTGTAAGCGCTATCCATCATCGACATCATAGAGTCTATGGGTTGGCGATGCAAAAAATCGGGATCTCCAATAGGGGTAATAATCGCCGCATTGTGAACTAAATAAGATAGGGCGCCGTCGTCGAGAAGGGTAGACTGGACTGTTTTTTGAATGTGTTCAAGGTCTTCAGCTATACTGAGATCGGCAATGATCGGAATGACATGATCAGGATATGCGGCTGCAAGTTCACTTAAGTCCTTTTGTCCCCGCGCAACCGCGAATATCTGGATTTCCTGATCTCTTTCGAGGATTTCTTCTACTAAAGATCTGCCTATTCCGCGGCTAGCTCCTGTGATAAGAGCATATTTTTTAACATTTGACGTTTCAGCTGGCGATGGAATAAGAAAGGTTAGAAAGAGGGAAAATAAGAAAAATATTTTCATTGGAAAATCCACTGAAAAATTGGTTGAGCTAGACATCTTACTAGATTATCCTAGATGATCCAAGAAAAATTCGAAACGTGATATGACCTGTAGTTATGGCTAAAAAATACGACGAGAGCGCCGTTCAGTCCCTTGACGCCCTGGCCCACATAAGGCTTCGCCCTGGGATGTACATTGGCCGTCTGGGGGATGGATCGCATCCCGACGATGGGATCTACGTGATGCTGAAAGAGACGATCGATAATTCGATCGACGAATTCATCATGGGGAACGGCAAAAAGATCGAGATCGAACTGAATGAGAAGACTTCGACCGTTGCAGTGAGAGACTGGGGGCGGGGGATTCCTTTAGGCAAGGTGATCGAGTGCGTGAGCCAGATCAACACAGGCGCCAAATACAATGACGATGTCTTTCAGTTTTCTGTGGGATTGAACGGCGTGGGGCTGAAAGCGGTGAACGCCCTTTCTTCCCAGTTTTTCGTGAAAAGCGTCCGCGATGGGGAATTCGTCGAAGTCGATTTTTCAAAGGGACTGCTGAAAGAAAAGAAAAAAGGGAAGACGAAAGAGGAAAATGGGACTTTTGTCGAATTTACCCCCGACGCTGCGGTCTTCAAAAAGTTTGCCTTTCAAAAAGAGCTCATTCTCAAGCGGCTCTGGCACTATGCCTATCTCAATGTAGGGCTGACGCTCATTTTCAACGGCGAAGAGATCCGTTCGAAAAACGGCCTTTTAGATCTATTGAATGAGGAGGTCAAAGAGGACCGCCTCTATGAACCGCTTCACTATCGGGGCAAGCACATCGAGTTTGCCTTCCTCCACTCTTCAAGCTATGGCGAGACATACTTCTCCTTTGTGAACGGACAATATACCCATGATGGCGGAACCCATTTGTCGGGCTTTAAAGAGGGGATTCTGAAGGGCGTTAATGACTATGCGAAGAAAAACTTTCAGGGTATCGATGTGCGCGAAGGAATCGTCGGAGCGATTCTCGTTAAGGTAAAAGATCCTGTATTTGAGTCTCAAACCAAGAACAAGCTCTCAAATATTGAGATCCGATCTACGATCGTTCAAGAAGTGAGAGATGCGGTCCTAGACCTTCTTTTTAAGAATGAAGAGATCGGCAAAAAGATCATCGAGCGGATCCTCTTCAATGAAAAACTCAGAAAAGAGTTAGCGGCCGTCAAAAAAGAGGCGAAAGAGAAGCAGAAAAAAATCTCTTTCAAGATCCCAAAGCTGCGCGATTCGAAATTCCACTTTGGCGATGGGACGAAAGAGGGAGAAAATTCAGTCATTTTCCTCACGGAAGGGGAATCGGCCTCTGCTTCTATTGTGATGACGAGAGATCCGCTTACGCAGGCAGTATTTTCTCTGCGGGGCAAACCCCTCAATGTCCATGGGATGAAGCTGGAACTGCTCTATAAGAATGAAGAGATGTACAATCTGATGTCGGCGCTCAATATCGAAGACGATCTGGCCAATCTCCGGTATAATAAAGTGATCTTGGCTACTGATGCAGATGTCGACGGGATGCACATACGCAATCTATTGATCACATTCTTTCTGACCTATTTCGAAGGGCTTGTCTTGAATGGCCACCTCCATATTCTCGAAACGCCTC
>CAZXVU010000002.1:44921-51744 GCA_964644465.1 uncultured bacterium | reverse complement strand
ATGATGCTGTCTTGTTCAATGGGTTTGGAAAAGGGCATGGAGTTGGCCTTTGCCTGTACTCAGCATCGGCGCTAGCGCAGAATGGAGAAAACGCAGTGAAGATCCTTTCTAAGTTCTTCCCTGAGACCTATCTCTACAATCTCGACGCGCTTCCCAAATAAACATTCACCCGGCGGGGGGCCCTCCCCCGCCAAATCTCAAGCCGGCATGGCCCAACATGGGTATTTGGCTTTATTCACACAAAGACACAAAGCCACAGAGATGCACAAAGAAAGGCGGCTTTGCCGCTCGCTGCAAAGCAGCGAAAATTCTTCCCCTCTTCTCTTCTTTGTGTCTTCGTGTCTTTGTGTGAATAGGGCTAGGTGCCCTTGAGGATAGATGCCCGTTTGATACCCCAAAAAAAGGCTTTTCAAAAGCGGCAGGCAATGGTAACATTCGTAACGCCGGGGACCTCGTGGAATGAGCAATCCGAACCAGGTCAGGGCCGGAAGGCAGCATCCTTAAGGAATCTGTCTTGTGCCACGAGACCATCTCCGGTGTTTTTCATACGTTCTTTTTGAATTTTGCTTCCTGTTCTAAACAGGTCCGCCGCAAAGCGCTCTCAGCATCGATCCCCTTAGCATCAGCTTCGCGGATCAACTCCCAAAGCCTCTCCCCTAGATCTTCTTCTGAAGCCAGCGTAGATTCCTTTTTGAGCTTGAGCTTGTGAATGACTTTTTGAGCTCTGGCCAGAGCAGGCAGAGAAGGAGGAATCCCCTCAATAGGACTTTTTTTACCCTCCTTTTTCTTGATGGCATCCCAATTTTTGACTACTTCATCTGTCGAATCTATTTTTTGATTGCCAAAAACATGGGGGTGCCGCCGGATCAGTTTTTCTGCAACAGTTCGAATAGAATCATTTAAATTAAAGAGTTTATCTCTCTCCCCAAGCTTCGCAATAAAAATTAATGCATATAATACATCTCCCAGTTCTTCGGAGATCTTCTTGCCATCTTGTGCATCGATCGCCTCGATCAACTCATGCGTTTCCTCGAGGAGATAGGGCTGTAAAGTAAAAAATGTTTGCTCTCGATCCCATGGACATCCTTCAGGACTTAGGAGCTTGTCTGCGACTGCTAAAAGTTTATTGAATTCGTCCATTTTATATCCAAAAAAAAGGTTTGCTAAAATTTCAATATAAAAAATAGAATACCCACCCTATGTTTTCAACATAAATATTTAGGTTGTAACTAAACAAATTCATTGAGGTTAAAATTAATAAGAAAAAGTTGTATAATATGTAGAAAATTAATTCATAATAATATGGCTATAGCTCATCCTCAAGTTCCCACTCTTTGGCAACGATTTGGCGCGCGTGTCTACGATATGGGCGCAACTGTGCTTGACGGGGTTGGTCAGGGAGCACTTTGGGTCGCCAAAAAATCGGTTACTCATGTCGCAGCTCCATTATTAAGCGGAACAGTAAATAGAATAGTATGGCCTGGAACAGTTTGGGGAGCCAAAAATTTGGTCGCTCCTGTAGCTGGATGGATGGGAAGAAATGTTCTCGCCCCTACCGCTGCTTACGCATTTGAAAATGGAGTTGTAAGACCTGTTGCCTACGTTGCTCCTCCAGTTATCAATACCCTCCAAACAGGAGGTGAGGTAGCAGGCGCCATGATAGAGGCTGCTGCTAATGGAACAGGACAAGTTTTAGAAGCGACAGGTAATGCTGTTGCTACCATTCGGGACAACGCCCGTCCGATGGCTGCTGTTGCAGCCGGTAACATCGCTCATGGAATTCAAGAACACGGACCTCATATGATCCCCGCAATCGGAAATGGAATCGGTAGAGCAATCAAAAATTATGGACCTCCTGTGGTTTCAACTGTAGCCTCTGGAGTGGGCTATCTAGGCGTAAAAACACTCCAACATGTGGTCGGCCCTGTGTGTCTCTTAGGACTCAGAGGCGCTATTGGAGCCGTTGAAACGGCAGCTCCTTATGTTAAAAATGCTTACAACACTGTTGCCCCTCCTCTTGCATCAGCTGCAGCTACCGGTATCAGCTGGTCTGCGCAAAGAGTCATGGAAAATGCTCCTAGTCCAGATACTGTTACCACAGAAATGCGCGAGGTTGTTAAAAATCCAAAACGGATGGTCCATTTATGGCAGCAAACTCCGCCCGCGGTCAAAGCAGTAGTTACAGCCTTTTCTCCTTTTGGTTGGATTTGGAAAGGACCTTATCTTGCGAAATTAGCTTGGGACAATGCCCCTGATACAGTCAGAGAACCTCTTCGGGAAATGGCAGGCCATACTTTCGATGCTGCGACTCAAAAATACCCTCTTTTAGGAACCATCGCCGCAGAAGCGGGACCGATGGCAGCTCAAATCACCCGAACATTGCAAGGTCCAATCGTAATAGCTGGAAGAAATGTAAACCCTCTGCTTGCTGCTGCCACCGATCCAACAAGATCCTTGCAAATAACAGGAAACCATGCGAGAGAACTGATCCGATATTCTGATTCTGCTGCAATTGCACCTACCCTTATTCCTGACCAACTACCCCATGCAGAACCTCAAGATCTCATTAGACCCAACCCTGAAGTTGCCCATCAGCCGCAACCAGCCGTTGTCGCAGCACCGCATCGCGAACCTGTAGCAGCGCCGATCCCTTTACATGCCCCAGCTCCACTTCCTGAACCAGTTTTAGAGCATCCTGATGCAGCGCCACATCCAGCGCCAGTGGCAGTGCATGTTGCAAATCCACATCCTGTGTCAGCCCCATCTTTGCATAGTGCAGCTTTGCCTTTAGTTGAACAGCCTCCTTTACATGAAGCACAGCCACTTCCTATAGCGGTTGCAGCGCCTGTTTTAGCTGGCCCCGCTCTACGTCCCGTTATACAGCCTGCGGTAGTTATCAATGTGAATCCAGCTGCTGTCCCTCAAGAATTTGAAGATGTTCCCCCAGCAATAGGACCTCAAGCGCGGATCGATGCAACGGATTGGAGAGCAAAAGCGGATATGCATCTGGATGAATTCAGCGAGAAATCGAGCTATTTTGGACTCTTTGCATATATGTATTACAAAATTTGCAAAATTAAGGAGCCAAACAACCTTAGCCTCTTAAAGCTCGTCCAAGAAGCATCTAAACCTGAAAAACCCAATGTTTGGGACCTCTTCGCTAAACAATATAAGCTGACTCCTAAAGACGCTAATTGGTGGAAGTGCAAATTTTTCTACTGGAGATACTACAAATGGTCTTCCCTCATTCCCAATTCAGTCCATTCGTTCTTTACGAAAAAGCTCGCAGATATCCGCAGCGATTTCAGCGATAAAGATAAAGTCCAAGCACGGAGCGATGTTCTTGAAAAAACCCTCGATCTTTTCAGTGAATATTTCGACGCGTTTAAGAGATCTTGCAAGGCTTATGTTAAAAATTGCGACAATCCCAAAAACCTTGACGCTGGCGATCTAGATACATGTAAGAGAACTGCGATTGCACAACACTACAATAATTCTTTGGAACAGCTTTGCAGAGATTTCAGCTCTAAATTGGTCCACGACTCTTCGAAGGTGGAGTTCTTCAAAGAATCTAAGAAAAAACCTTATATCGGAAAAATTATTTCCATATTGGTCGCAATTCCAGAATGGTTCTTGAATGTTGTCCTGCGTATTGTAATGAGGTTTTACGTCCTCCCCCCTATATTAAAAGATGTTGTAGATGAAAGCTTGGACGCTGCGAAGCCCCACCGGATCATTTTCTCTTTGGCTCTGACCCGATTTCTCACGGCTCAATTCCAAAAATTAAAAACCAAAATGGCCAATAAACAAGTCGATATGAATCCATTGGCTCCTATCCCTGGAACAGAAAAACTGCCTACAGTCGTGAAAAAGCTGATCGAGGTCATCGCTTTAGCGCCCCATCAAACGGATGTGGAGCTTAAAGCTGTTTTCAAGGACCTTGCTAAGGGAAAAACTGGATTTGATGCCGCTGTACAAAAGGGAATTCATGAAGGGGTGCAGAAAGCTCTCCATCTTCTCTTCGAATTTTTAACTGATCCGAAGAATCTGGAAGAAACTTTTGCAAATCTTTTTGAACAATTAAATGCTCCTTTCTCCGGGAATGTCCCTCTGGATGAAACTGGATGGAAAAAGCTCGCTTTAGAATTTGACGATGAAAAGAAACTCTTGAAAAAAGAAGCCCACGAAGTCTTCGAAACCATCATCACCGAAGCTGTTTCTGATGAGATCGACGGAATGCAGTCAGAAAATGCTGTCCAAAGTGCAGATAGAGCTTTCCAAGCTCAAAAAAATGAAGCACAGGTCACCTTCGATCAACTCCACTATCTTCAGACGAGGATGGCGGAAAAAGTCGCCCGTAACTCAGGCGCTGAAGCAAACAGCATCCACCCTGAAATCACTGCTTTTGCCCATAAAATGAGTGCTTTTACCGACAAAGAACGAGTTCATTTGCAATTGAATGGCCTGGCCCCGGCTGCTAGAGAAAGTATCCATCGCGCTTTGGCGCCTCTATATCAAGGCTCGGAACAACTCATGGTCCGACTCAAGAGGCTCTCAGGGTTACAGACTGAATTCACGTCTCATGAACAGATCGTCGAGGAGTTGACAAAGCTCAATGAAGAGATCCTTGCATCTGTTCCTCATCGAGTGCAAAATACGCCTTCCCAGCTTCTCGAAATCACCCCGTTTCTCTCCACCGCTGTCGATAGGATCAGCAAACACCTAGCCCCAGATGAACCGATCATCCAAGATTTGAGGACATCCATCGCAGCTCTCCACGAACACCTTGAAGGTGTTGTGCAAGAGCAGCACATTCTGGACGGACTCGAGAGCATTTACCCAAATAATGATGGAGATCTCGAGGTTCAGAAAAATGGATTAATCTATCAGCTAGGATTTGCCATTCGCTATCGCCACCAGCCTGATGCTCTCAGAGAGCATCTCCCAGCTAATTTCAAACAGCCTGTTTGCATAGAGCAAATCAATGAAGTGATCGAGCTCCTCGATCCTACAGACCAAGCAGTTCTCCGCCGCAAAATCGACGAAATCCAGAATTTTCCTCGCCAACCCATTGGCAGAGATTTCAATGAGCTCTGGGGAGAATTGGATGTGATCATGCGGAATATTTGTCAAAAATACGCCAGAAATAAAGAAGTTCATAAAGCGGGAGTTGAGAGAACTTTGGCTCAATTCAGCCAGTCAGTGCAACGGAAAACCGCTGCATATAACCATCGCAAAGAGACAAACCATCGAGATATGGTTCAAGAAACGAATCAAGTGACCCAATTGATCGGACAGATTCGAGATGGAGCTCTTCAAGTTCAACAACAAGCTCAATCCCATCTTTCAACAGAACAGATCGGCCTATTAACGGGTGGTCTTGGATTCTTAAGCGGCCTTATTTTCGGTCCTGTGGCTGGCGCAATAGTAGGAGCAGGCTCCTATTTAGCTGTAAATAATCTAGGCAGATCCAAAGAACAAGTTGCTTTAGCCACTGTAGGCGGAGCCGGTTTGGCGGGCTTAGCCGCAGCAACATTGCCTGGAGCTGTCGCTTCTATTCCTCTTGTGGATTCTTTAGCAGGGCCGGTAGTTAACTTAGCAACTTCCCGTCTCGGAGGCGCTGTCCTTGGAGCTGCTGGAGCAGGATCTGCAGGGGCAAACCTCACAGATGGCGCTATCGGCGCTATTCGATCGAATGTCGTGCCAGAGATTATGAAGCTCTTTGAAAATGCCTATGAGCATCTGGTCTTGTCGCGTCACACGTCGCACGCAGCCCTCACTTGGGGCATGAAATCCCTGGCTCCAAAACCTGCAAGCGGACTGGGCGACTTCTTCCAAATCCTTGTTTCTTAATGAAAATAAAAAAATGTGAGTTTTATGAATGCTTTGATTCCCGTTTGTGAATTTGCTGCCAGTGCAGCTTGTGCCTATGGAGTTGGAAAAGGAGCCGCTTTTCTAGTAGACAAATTTGCTCCTATAAAAAATCCAGAGTTGAAGCATAGCTTTATGGATTTAGGAATTGGAGCTGCAGAAACAATTTATTCTTATGCTCTAGAAACTCAGCTCCCTTTCGCTACGACTTCTATGAAAGTGGGAACTGCAGTGATGTCTACTATTCTAGGCACAGCGACAGGGGGAGATAAAATTTCCAGCGATAACTTGATCTCAGTAGAAAACCAGGAACGATTGATGCAAGCATCTCTCGTCGTGGGAGGTCTTGCAACAGGAGGAACCTATCTCGCTTTTGGACCTACTTGCGCTACTCTAGTTGGTTTTATTGTTCCACGACTCCTTTTACCTGCAGTTGCATCGTTCTTTCCTCGGGAAGATAGAGCTTAACTTGTCTCTTAAAACACCAAGTTATATAACACTATAGTTATGGAACGCCACTTCACAGCTACTGTCTACATCTTTCATGAGAACCAGATTTTGCTGCATAAGCATCCTAAGCTCGGGAAATGGCTTCCCCCTGGCGGACATATTGAGCCCAATGAGACTCCCCCTGAAGCTGCCAGAAGAGAAGCGAAGGAAGAAACGGGGCTCGACATTGTTTTTATTGAGCAAGAAAATCTAAAAGTAGAAGCCTATAATTGCATCAGTTTTGAGCGCCCTTTCCTCTGTCTTCTAGAACATATCCCTGCTTTTAAAGATAAGCCAGCGCATCAGCATATGGATTTCATCTATTTAGCAAGACCTGTTCATGCAAATAGAGATTTAGGAGATTTCCAGTGGTTTTCTTATGATGCGATTGAAGGGATGGAAGATGATCTTTTTCCAGATGTTTTTAAAACTTTACAGCTTCTCTTAAAAGAGAATGGTTTGA
>CAZXVU010000002.1:43387-44821 GCA_964644465.1 uncultured bacterium | reverse complement strand
CCACCTCCAACCAGAAGAGCAGTTCAAACCATTCTAAACACTACCACCGTTCGTGGTGTCTTCCGAATTTTTCGGTGCATTTCTGCGGGTCAGGTCTTCTCTTCCCGTTCTTTGTTCCTTGGTCTCCGCAAGAGGTTACAGCAAAGGCGAAGGCCAAACCTAATATTGCAAGGAGTATCTTTTTCATATATCCCTCTTATAACTTCTCTCTAATTTTTATTCTTTTTTTATTCAACACATTAATTTCACAATCAAATAAACGCAGAAATTTTCTGAATTGCTTTTTACACAAAAAAAAACTACGCTAGTAACATGACCAAAAAAGCTTTTTTCGTTGCTGCAACAGGCCAAAATATCGGGAAAACAACAACCTGCCTTGGCTTAATTGCCGGCCTGCAAAAACGGCATACCTCTGCTGGATTTCTGAAACCAGTAGGTCAAGAGCACATTGAAACGGAAACTGGCATCCATGTAGACAAAGATGTCGTTCTTTTTAAGGCTCACTTCAATCTTCCCGATCCTTTTGAAGAAATGAGCCCAGTGTTATTTCCTAGAGGGTTCACTCGCGATTATCTCGATGGAAAAGTCGATCATGCTGATTTGGTGAAAAAAATCTCTTCTTCATTCAAGGCGATTTCTTCCCGCCATCCCGTAACAGTCATTGAAGGGACAGGCCATACTGGAGTTGGATCGATCGTCGATCTCAATAATGCGCAAGTCGCAGCGCTTTTAAAATGCCCTATTGTACTCATCGCCTCAGGAGGACTCGGATCGAGCTTCGATGAGCTGACGCTCAATTGGACCCAATGCGAAAAATATGGCGTTCCTGTAGCCGGAGTTATTCTAAATCGTGTTTTAGATGATAAGCGGGAAATGATTATCGACTACATGACAAAAGCTCTGAAAAGATGGGATGTGCCTCTCTTAGGATGTATTCCTTACGATGCTTTTTTAAGCATGCCAACCATGAACGATTTCGAGCTCCTATTTCAGACGAAGCTAATCACTGGCTCCGAATACCGCCTCCGCCATTTCCAACACATAAGACTCGTTGCCACTTCTGTGGAGATGTACAGAACGCTCATCATTCCCAACCAGCTTATTATTACACCTGCTGGCAGAGAAGATATTATTCTCGCTACTCTTACCCGTTTTTGGGACTTGAAGATTTCCCATCCTGATGACGATTTGCAAGCTGGAATTATATTAACGGGGAAAAGCCCTCCCAAAGAGACAATTGTCGAACAGATAAAACGATCGAAAATTCCGATGCTTTACGCACCTGTCAGCAGTTTTGTCGCTATGAAGATGATCAATACTTACACGACAAAAATTCGGAAAGAAGACACTGCGAAAATCGAAGAAGCGGTCAAGATCGTTGAAGAGAATATCGATTTCGATTTGCTCATCCACCAAATCAGCAGAAAAGCCTAA
>CAZXVU010000002.1:2909-43287 GCA_964644465.1 uncultured bacterium | reverse complement strand
GTAGGGCATGTGCGGAGAACTGGGCACTGCTTCTCAAAAGTGCGGTTATAAGGACACTTGCCTTGGATGGCAAAATGGCGCTGACCAATCGGCTTGAATATCTCAGGCGAAGTGGGGCCAAATACGCTAAAACTGGGTGTAGAAGTCGTTCCGCAAAGATGGAGCGCGCTTGAATCAACGGCAATCACAAGTCCCATTTCATTCATCAAATTCTGCCAGGCTGGAATAGTGAGCCTGTCGACAATCAGGCTTTTGTTGGGAAGCTGTGCTTGAAGATCTTGACAGAGCGTCTTTTCTGAATCTGCCCCCCAAACAAGAACAAAAGAGGCGTTCAATTGTTTCTGGACCAATTTTAAAAACTCTATGAGGGTTTCAAAAGTCATCTGCTTATTGACCCATTTGGATCCGGGACAAACCATGATTTTTAAAGAAGTCTGTAGTTCTGGAGCGCTCAAGAGCTGGGATAGTTTTTCTTTCTCGAGCTTGCCGATCTTAAATCGTACCCCTCCCATCTCGGCGAGGGATGGATCGTTAAAATATTGCTGAATGAGCCGTAAATATTGGATGCGGATATTGAGCTGCTTAGGGACATTAAAACGGCAGCGGGTGGCGAGAAGATTCGGCCATTCCCGAACAGACTTGGATCCAAACCCCACTTTTACTTTTCCTCGGGAAAGAAACGTGATCACACCCGATTTGCAATTTCCCTGAAGATCAAAAATTAGGTCATACTTCTTTTCTCTTAAATGCCCAAACCCTGAAAAGAGGCCTTTCCAAATGCTCCATTGGCGCCACCCTTTTTTTAATCCTTTAATATTCAGAGATATCGCCTTTCGGATTAAAGGATGTGCTGCTGCTATCGAATAGAGACTTTCTTCAACAGCCCAATCAATTGAAGCCCCTGGAAATCGGCGATGGAGCTCATCAAGGACATTGAAAGATTGAATGATATCTCCCAAAGAGGAAGTTTTAATAATTAGAATATTTTGAGGAGGGTGTTTTAATGTTGCAGTGAATAAAGAGTCTTTATACATATAAAATTAAAAAGAAAATAGGAACACTATGTCTCATGGCATGTCTTTATCTAAACATCCTAAAGAACTATGGATCTTGGGATTAACTGAGCTTTGCGAGCGTTTCGCCTTCTGGGGCGTTGGCAACCTGCTCGTCCTTTATCTCATCGAATATTATCATTTCCCGAATGAAAAAGCCACTCACATTTACGGGATTTTCAGCGGTTTTGCGGCCTTTCTTCCTTTGGTAGGCGGATGGATTGCAGACCGGTGGAACTATCAGTCTCCACTTTTTCTAGGAGCTTTGATCAATGTGGTTGGATGCTTTCTATTGGCAACTGGGATCACAAGCCTCTTATATGTCGCTCTGTTCATCATCGCGTGCGGCTATGGAATTTTCACTCCGAGCATTTTGACTGTCCTGGGCTATACTTACCGCAACAAACCAGAACTCAGAGAAGCTGGTTTTTCCATTTACTACGCATCGATCAATCTCGGGGTATTTCTCGCCCTAGCGTCTTTGGGAACTGTTGCTAAACTCATCAATTGGCACGCTGCATTCGTCCTTGCAGGATTTGTCCAATTAGCTGGATTGATCCCGTTGATTTTTTACATGGTCAAACACAAAGAAACCTATCACGCATTAAAGGCCCTCCAAAAATCTCATACAGGCGAGCATAAAATCACCCCTGTAGAAAAAAGCCGCATTATCGTGATTTTTGTTTTCTGCATGATTTCTATTCTTTTCTGGGCAGCATACAATCAGGGCTTTTCTTCCATGGAGATCTTCGCTCACGACTTCATGCACAAAAAAGTCCTTGGAATCACTATTCCTGAAGGGGTCTTCCTTTCTAGTGAAAGCTTCTTTTTGATTCTATTGGCGCCGCTTCTCGCATGGCTCTACGCAAAACTGCATAAAAGCGGGATGGATCCCAACCCTTCGATCAAAACAGCATTAAGCCTCGTCTTCATGGCGGCCTGCTTTTTTGTCATGATGATCGGATCTAAATACATTCCAGCGAATGCAAAAAGCGCTGATGTTTCCTGGACCTATCTTGTCGGAGCCTATTTTCTCATGGCCGTTGGAGAAATGCTCTTGGCGCCTATCGGCCTTTCGATGGTCAGCCGTCTCGCGCCTGCCCGATATACAGCTCTTGCAATCGGATTTTGGTATGTATGCGTTGGTGTGGCTTTCTATAGCGGAGGATTACTGGCAGGTTTTATGGAGAAAATGGGAGGGTTGTATAACTTCTTCAGCATTTTCGTTGCGATGACTTTGATTCCGGCTCTCATCATGCTCATCTTCTCCCGCAAGCTGACCAAAATGTCGCACGTCAATCCCCATATCCCGCAAGACTTCACGGATGTCGACAAATAATGGGGCGTTTATATCGATCTTCGTACCTAGAAATGGGTGGATGAACGTAAGCCGCAAGGCATGCAGAAGAGGCCTTTGAATAAAAAGAGGGCAACGGAATGATTTTGCATATTGCCTGTCCACTAGAATAGGATGTCCCATTTCTGCAAGATGGACCCGGATTTGATGGGTACGGCCCGTCAACGGCTGGCAAAGAAGCAGCGAAGAGTGAGATCCTTTGGCGAGTCTCTTCCAATGAGTCGTTGCAGATAACCCTCTTGGACCTGATCCCCATATTGTCTGTCCTTCAAAACTTCCCTTTTTCACAAGAGTATTTTCTATGACTCCGCTTGCTTCTTTGGGAATTCCGTCGACCACCGCGAGATAGAATTTGCGGATTTTCTGCGTTTCAAAAAGGTCCATCAAGGCTTCTTTTGCCTTAGGGCCTTTGGCCAGCAAAAGAGCTCCTGTTGTGTCTTTATCGAGGCGGTGGACGAGAGACAGTTTTGGGCCGAAAGAACGGAGTGCTTGCTCGGGACTGCAAACCCAATTTGCGGGTTTATTAACGATCTTCAGGTATTCATCCTCAAAAAGCGTTTCTATTCCGGAGACGCTTTTTTGAAGAAGCGTTTTCCAAGAAGGCGCTAATTCGACTTGATCCCCTTTTTGAAGGCGCGCTGAGGCAAAGCGTTCGACACGGCCATTGACGCGGCAAAGATTCGCCTCAAGGGCGCGTCGCAGTTGTTTTCCTGAACATTCCCCGCTTACCTGCTGCTGAAGAAAAGAGGCTAATTTTTGAGGTCCGTAGACAAGCCACTTCACTGGTTGGCCCGCTGCATGAGAAATTCTACGAGAAGGCGCACGCCAAAGCCTGTCGCTTTCGTCGTATTGTAATGTTTCGGCTTTGTGATATAGCATGGGCCTGCAAAATCGATATGGACCCAAGGTACAGAGCCCACGAATTCTTGAATGAAAAGGCCTGCTTTGATGGCGCCTCCGTCTCGTCCGCCCGTATTCACGAGATCGGCGATATCTGATTTCAAGGCTTCCTTATAATCTGCATAGAGAGGCATGCGCCAAAGTAGCTCTCCCGTTTTCTCCGATGCGGCCATGAGATCTTTTGACAAACCATCATTGTTAGTAAAGAAACCAGAGATTTCCTCTCCGAGAGCTACGACGATAGCGCCAGTTAGGCTCGCGAGATCGATCAAACATGTTGGCTTCAGATTTTGCACTGCATAAGAGATCGCATCGGCCAAAATGAGACGCCCTTCGGCATCGGTATTATTCACTTCAACTGTTTTTCCGGAATGGGAGCGATAGACATCTCCGAGCTTATAGCTTTTTCCATCGATGCAATTTTCCGTTGCAGGAGCTACGGCCGTCACATTGATTTTTAAATTGAGCGCGGCCGCGACTTGAACGACTCCCAAAACGGTCGCAGCGCCAGACATATCTGATTTCATAGTCATCATGTTGTCCGGCGGTTTTAGAGTAAGACCTCCGGTATCGTAGGTCACGCCCTTGCCGACCAAAACAACGTGGTCTTTGGATTTGGGATTTCCTCTATAAGAAGTGATAATCAAGTAGGGGTCGAGGCTCGAGGCCCGGTTGACTGCAAGCAGTAGCCCCATTTTCTCTTGTTCGATCTTTTTCTTATCGAGGATTTCGGTTTTCAGACGAGGGTTTGATTTCTCCAAAAGCATCGCGGTCTCTGCCAAGAATTTCGGAGTGATATCATCCGCATTTCCGTTGACGAGTTCCCGGGTGAATTCAACACCCCCAGCGATGGTCCTAATGACCTCGAGAAAATCTTCCTCTTTTCGCTCCACGCCGATAAAACCAACTCTCTCCAAAAGAACGACAGGATTTTCTTTCAACGAGTCTTGTTTGAGACGGGTATAGGCGTAATTTGCCAACAGAATCCCCTCTGCAATGCCTCTCAAGGCCTCTTCTTTGGAGATCGACTTCAACTTCGGCAAAATGAGATTCAGGTTTTTTGCCTTTTTTCCCTGCGCTGTTTTTGCAGCGTTGCCAAAGGCGCGCCTGAGAGTTTCTCCAGTTGCCTTTTCCGGCTTTCCGAGACCTAAAAGCAAGAGGCGCGGCTCTTTTTCTTTGGAAAGATAAACAATCGCTGTTTCTCCCAGTTTTCCCTTGAAATCCCCTGATTTTAGGACTGCAGATACAGCCTCTTCAAAACGGCCCGCTTCATTGGCTTCAATTGGGCCTTCCCAAAAAGGAAGAATGAGGAAATCTGCAGCTTCCCGTTTTTCAAGAGTTGGGAAAAAAGAGAACTTCAAAACGGAACCTCATCGTCAAAGGTCTCCCCTTGGCCTTGAGGTGTTACGCCAGCTTTTCCACCGCCGCCGCCCATGTATGGGCTAGAAGCAGGTTGAGCATGCGGATTCACAGCGCCAAACGGAGCGGCAGGCGCAGCTTGCTGTCCTTCTTGAGACTGGTTATTGGATCCGCCCGGTTTCCCGAAGGGGCTGAATTGGATATGGACCGCGGTGATTTCCATAGAAACTTGAGGTTTTCCTTCTCGGTCATTGAAGATATCTGGCTTATGGACTTCTCCAAACACAACGACGCCGCTTCCTTTTTTTAAGAAAGAAACGAATTTATCGTACTGTTCTCCCCAGAGAGTCACTCGCCACCAAATGGTATCTTCATTTTGACCTTTTCTTGTGCGGGTAGCCACGCGCAAGGTAGTCACTTTTTTTCCGGAAGAAGTAAAACGCACTTCTGGATCTGCGCCCAGGTGTCCTGCAATATTGATAAAATTCACGGCTAGCCTCCAATAAAGACTTTGTTCTATTATCCCGCCATCAGCGAAAAGGGTCAAGGAAAACGAGACTAAAAAAAACTTTCTTTGCTAGTCTATTGCAAAACCAAGGAGACCCCATGATTAAAAAATCAATTAGTACTCCGGATGCACCTGCAGCAATCGGGCCCTATGTCCAGGCTGTCCTTGCAGGCGATTTCCTCTTCGTTTCAGGGGTTCTCCCCATCGACCCCTCTACAGGCAAGCTCGTCGAAGGAAATATGGAAACCCTCACTACAAGAATTTTTGATAGTATGGAGGCCATTTTAAAGGCCGCCGGCCTCAAAATGGAGAACGTCGTCAAAACAGATGTATTCCTCAAAGATTTAAATGATTTCCAAGAAATGAATAAGACCTATGCAAAGCGCTTCCATGGGGCCAATCCTCCAGCTCGGGCGACAGTCCAGGTAGCCAAGCTGCCGATGGACGCCCGCATTGAAATCGCCTGCGTGGCTTATAAGCATTAAGTATGTTTTTTGTATTTTTTTTGTTTCTAAATACAATTTACGCCTCGCAAGATGTCTATTTTAAAATCGACGATACTCACGATTTTTATCTTTCTGAAGTAAACTGCTCAGAAGAGATGCAAGAATTGAAAGATGAACCTTTTCTTGCGATCAGCTTAGGCTACAATTGTTGGCCCGCTGCTCATTTACAAGATCATGCACTGCGAAAACGCTCATTTCCTTTTGATTGGCTCATTACATCATTCGAGGCTATTTATCAGATTTTAGAGACCGATTTTTATGGGTTTCTAGATATGCGCCATTTTACTTTGGATAGTGCTATGCCAGTGAACAAAAACATTTTCAATGCAATATTTGGCCACGATTTCAACATTGTGAACTGGAAAGAGGAAGGCGAGGGATTTATTCCTCTCAATGAGATCGGGAAAAGGGAATACGAAGATTTAATCTCTCGATATCAAAGAAGAATCGCCCGTTTTTATAAAATTTTTGAGCTAGGGATACCGATCTATCTCTTTCGCTGGAGAATTACAGAGGATCAAGCTCTCAAGCTCTATGACCTATTAACAATGAAATTTCCCAATAGCGACATTCATCTGATTTGTCTTCATGATAGCAGAAAAGATGCCTTCGTAGATTGGGGGCATCCCAAAATAAAGCATTTTTCGATTGGGTGGGATGGAAAACCTTTGGGTCCAGTATCTAACAGGTCGAGAAATTCAGAATGGACACGAATTTTTGCCGATCTTGGGTTGTTGCTCTTTCAATGGAATACGAATGATTAAAATCGTTAAGACAAAACTTGTTCTAATTCCTGGACTCCTGTGCGACAAAATGCTGTGGCAGCCAATGTTGGTTGCATTCAAAAATTCCTATCACTCACAAATAGTCGATGTTGCTTCCTGTGAAAAAATAGAAGAGCTGTCTCAGGGAATCTGCCGAGATATTCATGAGGAGGTAGTATTAGTGGGTTTCTCACTTGGCGCATGGGTGGCATTGAGTGTTTACACTTCCCTGCCAAAATATTGTAAAGCATTGATATTGATCTCATCCGCGCCAGGGAGCCTATCTCCAACAACGCGCGATCACTTTTCAACTTACGTAAAGCAGGTCTCTTCTGGGTTTTTTGAAGAATTTATGAAAGCTGATTACGAGCAAGATATATCGCCTGCAAATCAGGGTGATCCGAAATTAAGAAAATCATTCATGAATATGATGAGGAATCAAGGCCCCGAGGTTGCGATCAGGCAATTCAATGCAATGCTTGGATTTACGGGTGATTTTAGGATTTTAAGCCATGTCCATTGTCCAACATTGCTCATTCGCGGAATTGATGACAAAAGTGTGAATGTCCGTCGGCAAGAAGAAATGCTTCGGGAAATAGATCGATCGGAATTAGTGATCATTCCCAATTCAGCCCACTATGTTCCCTTAGAAAACCCTAAAACTTTAGCTGCAACCATCGAAAATTGGATGATTACAAATCTTTCATCCAGATGATCAAAGTATGCATTTTTTCTTCTTCCCCCTCTTTCCAAGAAATATTCGTTTGGAGCTCTGGATGTTTGACAAATCCCTTTGTTTCCCAGAATTTTTCTAAAGAGACAAAATTCAAGGGCTGCTTTGGATCTTCTTCGTCTCTGGAGATTTCGAGAACAGCAAGACTCCGGTAACGTCCTTCTTTTTGAATCAGATCGATCATCTCATCTACGATTTGGTTCTCGATCCCTTTGCCTTGAGCATCTTTCTCTAAAACAAGTTCACCCAGGTAGAAAATTGAATCGATCGGGGTATCTAAACCAGAAGCCCAGCTTCTGTATTCCGGAAATGTTTCCCTGAGCGGCATTCCGGTTACTGCTCCAACGATTCTTTCTCCCTCTTTCTTCATCACTAAAAGGCTCTTTTCGCATTGAGTATACATCTTTAGATAAGCTCTTTCGCACTGCATGGTTCCGATGTACAAATATGGATATTCAGAAAAATAAGACAATCTCATTTTGGCAATGGGATCGACAAAACGGATCATTTCTGAGCCTTTAAAAACTTCTATTTGAGACAGCATAGGATCAATCTCCTCGACAAAATTCTGTAAATTTTTCCCATAAACTAGATAGATGCATTCATCTTCTGCTGTAATTAGAGAAAGGCGAAGGGCTTCCTCTAATGTGACCCAACGATATTCTGTATGTTCAGCAGGATCGATCACAACTTGATCAGGAAACGATTCTAAGCGCGTTTCAAACATATGATAGGTAAAGTCCGAGATGGGGTGGCGGATATAGACTGTGTCTAAATATTTAACCGAATCAATTTCTATCCCCGTTTCTTCTCTGACTTCTCTCAGGACAGCTTTTTCAGCACTTTCCCCTTTTTCCAGTTTTCCTCCAGGAACTCCCCAGTTATTTCCCTCAACAATAAAAGACTGCCGCTTCAAAAAGAGAACATCGCTTCCTACAACAATAAAGCAGCCAGCAGCTTCTACTTTTGGCTGGAAATTTTCTGGCGGGGTTTGAAAGATTAGTTGTCCAAAAACTTTTCCGCAGAAAAGAAAGATAGGTAAGTAGTATTTCATCTTATTCCTTCATTAAAAGGGATGCTTACACCATCCCCTGTAGTTATTATCCAGGCCAACGATCAAAGCGTACCCAGAATTCGACGCACTGTTTGTAAATTTTTTGGCATTCTTCTGTCTTAAAAGCATCAGGATGTTTGCACTTATCTGGAAGAGAAATTTTGCAAACTTCCGAAGGCCTTCCATTGTTATACGCTCGACCATAGGCATCTATGAATCTATCTAAGCAACCTTTTTCCGGTGGCTTTTCAGGTGGTTTAGAATGATTTGATGAATTATTAACTGCAGACATAATTTTCTCCATTTCTGTTTGTTCACCAGAAAGAGAAAAAAGAACAGATTGACCACGCTCCCTACGCTAGTATGACCTAGATCAGGTAGTGAGGGTTTTGCACGACACTCGTGCAGTTTCAGCCTAAATTCTTAGGCACCCCTGGTGAACGCCCATGATATTAGACTCGCCTGGAGAAAAATGCAACTTTACCGTTTCCAAAAATAGAATAAGAAGCCGGCCAAAACCAGGGGAATGCTTAAATACTGTCCCATTGTGAGAGAGGAGGAAACGGAGAGAAGTTGGCTCTGTTCTGTTTTGATAAATTCGATAAAAAAACGGAATCCAAAAATTAAAATAAGAAGAAGGCCGACCAACTTTCCTCGCGCCATGAGAAAAGAAACGCGATAGCTCAAAGCAAAGAGAAGAAAAAAAACAGCCAGATAGAAAAGACATTCATAAAGCTGCACTGGGTGTCTGGGAATCGGCAAGCTCCTGTCGGCTGGGTGCCCAAAAACGAAAGCCCACGGCAAATTAGTGGGAGTTCCTAAAACTTCCTGGTTGAAGAAGTTTCCGAGGCGAATGAATGAGGCTCCTAAAGCTGCAGGCACAGAAAGAAAATCGAGAATCCGAATCCAAGTGAGCCCTTCGCCAGAAGCTCTGTTCCGATAGCTAAAAAGCATCACTGCAAGAATGATTCCAACAACGCCTCCGTGGCTTGCCAATCCCCCATTCCAGACATAAAAAATTTGCATGGGATTGCTGAAATAATCGGAGGGCGCCTCGTAAAAAAGGAAATGACCCAGCCGAGCGCCTAAAACAGTCCCTAAAACTATATAAAAGGTAAGTCTGTCTGTCAGTTGAAGCGCTTTTTTCTTAAGAGCGGAATGATCTAATCTTTCGAAGCCGGGATGGTTGGAGAAATAGCGGACGAGAATACTCACGAAGATCGGAAATCCGAGGGCGAAACCTAAAGCGAAAAAGACCCCATACCAAAGGATGGGCCAATTCACTCCCGGGAGAATGAATAGTTCAGGTTTTGGGTCCCAATAAATCCAGGCCAGCTCTATCATAAATAATAGTAGTTTTAGGAAGAATAATGTTTAAAGTCAAAGTTTTAACAATAGGTCGATGCAAAGAGCCTTGGTTGGCAGAAGCTCTGGCCGAATATGAAAAACGACTTCAGGGAACACTTCAAATCGAATGGATGATCGCGAAAAACAATGCACAGCTCATCGATTGGTCGAAAGCTGAGCCTTTTCTCATCGCACTCGATCCGAAGGGAGCTCTTCTCGATAGTGAAAAATTGAGCCAAAAACTCCAAAATCTTTTTCGAGAAAAAGGGTCCCGCCTTCAATTTATTATTGGAGGAGCCGAAGGCATCCCTGCAGAAATCAAGTGCCAATGGAATTGGAGCCTCTCTCCCCTCACCTTCACGCATCAGATCGTAAGATTGATCCTCGCTGAACAGCTCTACCGAGCTTTAGAAATCGAAAAAGGGAGCGGCTATCATAAATGAGAGACTTGGAGACTTCTAGCTGCACGGAAATAGAGCATGGCGCCATTCACAAGAGCAGATCCAATAGCGACATCGACAGCCCCTCGAAGATCGAGCGGAATGGGCAAGAAACGGAAGCTCAATCCAATAGCAACCATACAAAGGATCAGGATCCAATATGAAGGGCTATAGGCATCTTTGAATCGAATAGGTAATGGCAATGATGCAATGCGGGTTACCACTCGCTGGACAGTCTTGGACAAGACAAACTTGGCTTTCAGATATCCAATAATCAGCCCTGCCGCAATCAAAACGGTACTTGCCTGCTGCTGACTTCCAAAAATCCCTTGCATCCGGAAAGAAAGGGTATTTGTTTCAAAAGTCCCCTGTGAAATAAAATGAAGCCCCTTATAAAGAAGAGAAACTCCTATGGCGAACCAAAGAAATCCTGAGAATGCAATCCAAGTGCGGTGTTTCATAAAAACCAGATTAGCATAAAGATTTGTTTGCGCCAAGCCTAGACAGTCTTAAAAAAATTTTTAACTTTGATGACAAAAATCGGCCCTGCTAATACAATGCGCATCTTATTTAATATTAGGTGTCCCTATGAATGTATCCCTTGCCTTCACTCGCATCTTTTTCATGATCTTGAGCATCTTTTTTATGACCACGTATATGATTTCTGGTCCTCAAGGCTACACCACAATGAATCTCGTGTATGGAGTTGGGCTTGGAGTCATATTTGGACTCGCTCTGGTCGGTTTTGACCTATTATTTAAACGATTCAATCTCCGCTCATTCAACATAGCGATCATCGGCCTTTTTGTTGGCTATTTGATGGGTCAAGCGCTCGTTTTAATCCTCTCGGCTGTCCTTGACATCAGTTCCGCATCGATCCACCTCAAACCACAATCGCTGGAAATCATCGAGATCGCCCTTTTCTTATTCGGCATCTATTTAGGAACTTTGATGACCTTGCGCGCTTCCGATGAGCTTTATGTGAGCATCCCCTTCGTCAAGTTCACTCCGACAGCCCACAAGAAAAAAGACCTTCTCGTAGACAGTTCCGTCTTATCTGACGCCCGCATCATCGATTTAGCCGCTTCGGGAATTGTAGATCATCACCTTGTCCTTCCCCGCTTTATGATGAAAGATCTCTATGCGCAAGCAGAAGCATCCGATGAAGCGACAAAATCTAAAGCCAAACGATGTTTGGAAGTCGTTAAAAAACTAGAAGCGCTCCCCGATCTCGACATGCGCTATAACGACACCGATTTTCCTGAAGTCAAAGATCACATGAGCAAGATGATCCGCTTAGCCCGTCTGATCGATGCTAATATTCTTTCGGCCGATATCAGCCGCGTCCAAATGGCTGCTGTCGAAGGGGTCCGCGTCATCAATCTCCACGCTCTTTCCAATGCTCTCAAACCTCTGATGCAAGCGGGCGAACATATCAAGATTAAGATCCAGCGCTATGGCAAAGAGCCGCGCCAGGGAGTTGGATATCTCGATGATGGCACTATGGTTGTCGTGAATGGCGGAGGGCAATATATTGGCGAGATCATTGAAGCCCAGGTTCTATCGGTCAAACACACGACTTCAGGCCGAATGATTTTCTGCAATGCGATGGATGAAGAAGGGGAATTCCACACCTATCATGAGGAGCATGAAGAACAGTAGCAACATGGTTCAAGGTCTTGGGAACGATATCATCGAAATAGACCGGATGCGTCAAAGCATCGACCGGCACGGACTTCATTTTCTCAACCGCCTTTTCACCCAGCGCGAACAAGATTATTGCTACAAATTCAAAGATCCGGTGCCCCATTTTGCCGGGCGTTTTGCTGCCAAAGAAGCTATTGTGAAAGCTCTTGGAACGGGCTTTGGGGCTCAAGTTTCCTGGCACGACATAGAAATTCTCAACGATGAACTTGGCAAGCCCATTGTTTCCATTACAGACACCCTCAAACGCCGCTTTAACCAACCTAACATACTCGTCTCCATCAGCCACTCCTCCACTCACGCCACCGCCGTAGCATTATGGTGTTAAAGAAAAATAAGAAAAAAAAGTAATTTGAATATAGACAGTCGGGCCTTTTAAAAAAGTTTTCCTACGCCCGAAGGGCTATCCCTGCATCGCGTAAGGGACCCAACGAAGTTGGGAACGCGCATGCAGCCCGCGGCTGGTTCCGGCAAGGAGGAATCGCGCCGTAGAAAACGGCGGAGCATACCTCTAGGTAGCGTAGCCGTAGGCGCGATAGCAGAACGAAGTTCTGCGTTCATCGAAGCCGCAATCCAGCCACCGGGGCAGCGGGGGCGGAGCGAGAGCGAAGCAGCCCGACTGTCTGTATTATTTTTCTTTTTTTTCTAAAAACAGAATGGTAGCAAGTAAGACACTATGAAGCTGTTGACTTTGGCGGGGCAGGACTTGGCGAGTACGCGGCGCTCGTAGCCAAGGCGGAGAGTGCCCCAAACGCCCATCCGATAGCCGTAGCGGATGCCGAGATCGATTGCTTTTTCGCGCACGCGGGCATATCCAAAGAAATGGTTGGGATCAATGCGTGTATGGCGCCCATATCCGTTAATGCCGTCTGCATAAAGAGCAAATTTATGGACGTCGTCAATATTCGTTTCGATGGCAACGATACCTCGAACCCAAGGTGAACCTCGATTGGCATGGCCGACTGCGCCATATCCCCAGGTGCGGAATCGCCAACAATCGGATGCGTCGAATTCTTTTCCAATGGAGAAATCGAGCTCAAAATCTACATTCCCATGATAGGGGCAACTGATGTCTTTTAAGCTTCTGGTGGTCGTGGTGCGGATGCTCGCGCCCGTTGCAAAACTCACTGGATCGCCGACGATATCATCTAGCCATAAATAGCGGGCTTGGATCGCAACTGTTCGGAAATTGAACGGCTCTTTGGTTGTCGCTGCAAATTGCATATCCATATCGACACTCCATTCAGGAGTCGGAGAAAAATCCAAACCGGTATAGATGACATGGGAATTGAAAGGAGAGGTAATCTGGGGTACTGCATTTTGGACTGAAGTAAAACGGCTATATGTATAGCCTCCTAAAAAATGGAATTCTAAAACATCTCCAAACCAAGGCTGAACCTCGAGGGCTGGGGCGCAAAAAGGGAGGAGAAGAAGAAAGAGAAAATATCTCATTCCGATTCCATTTCACTGAGCCATCGCTCCGCATCTAAGGCCGCCATGCACCCAGTGCCGGCAGCAGTCACAGCTTGTCGATAGGTTGGATCTTGAACATCGCCGCAGGCAAAGACACCTTCGCAAGAGGTGCGTGTGCATCCATGTTTAACAATGAGGTAGCCAGTCGCATTCATCTCAAGCTGGCCTTTGAGAAAATCTGTATTGGGCTGATGGCCGATCGCAAAAAAGACGCCGCCAGCATCGCGCTCTTCTTTTTTCCCATTGATGAGATTTTTGAGATGGACCTTGCGCACGACTTGATCACCGTTGATTTTCTCAATCACCGAGTTCCAGAGGATCTCAATTTTTGGATGCTTCAAAGCGCGCTGGGCCATGATTTTGGAGGCGCGAAGCTCGTCGCGGCGATGAACGATGTAAACGCGGCTTCCATATTTCGTTAAAAAAATGGCCTCTTCAACAGCGCTATCGCCGCCGCCGATCACAAATAAAGGTCGATTTCTGAAAATAGGGGCAGCGCCATCGCAAACGGCGCAAGCTGTAACCCCTTTCTGCCAAAATTCCCCATCGCCAGCGCCTTCGATCTCAAGTCTTTTTGCAGTTGCGCCAGTGGCGATGATGATCGAGTCTGCATGGACGTGGGTCGTTGTTCCACGGACAGTAAAAGGCCTTTTAGATAGGTCAACGGATTCGACGTCTTCTGTTAAAATCTTCGTGCCAAAACGGGCCGCTTGAGCGCGAAAATTAATCATCAGCTCGGGACCTAGGATCCCTTCTGGAAATCCAGGATAATTTTCCACTTCCGTTGTGGTCATTAGCTGGCCGCCTGAAGGTCCTGTCATAAATCCTTCATAGAGAATAGGGTTCAGGTTCGCTCGTGCGGCATAAATCGCTGCCGTATACCCAGCGGGGCCCGATCCGATAATGGCCAGCTTCTTCTTTTCCATGCGCAAAACACCCCGGTCTGAAATTTTTTTGATTCCATCATTTCTACACCGAAAAAAAGTTTTCCTCAAGTGAGAATGGTAAGCGCCCCTAAAGGATTTTTTACCAATTTTCCTAATTGGCCATTGCTGATAAAATACCATCAATTATGACAATCGCACGTATAGCAATCAACAATAAGATTTTTGAAATATTGCCGGATGAAATTCCTGCAATAGTCCCTGACATGCGGAATCTCTTCAAAATTCAGGGAAATCCTGAGCCGCCTGTATCCATGGAGAAATTGCAGGGACGAGTGGATGCATTGAATACTTTAAGGACCTACGTCCCCGATCAGAAAAAAGAGAGAATTAAAGCAGTCCTGCTTGTCGCCCTGCATATCACTCTGATCGCATTGGTCGCATTGGGTTTTGCCGTGAATCCCCTCTTGGGACTCGGATGTCTTATTACATTTTGTGCGATCCAATATCTCTGCTATAAATACGCGGTTTCTTTGAATTTGAAAGATGGATTTCCTCACGCAGAAGGGTCAAAAGCTGCCGACAAGGTCTTTATTGCCGGCGCTCCCATCTTGGCCCATCATTTGTTCACGCGCACGGACACGGTTCAGGAACGGCTCACTCAAACGATCAAAAAAACGGGCGAAGATTTCCAAGAGTCAGGCGCTTATTTCAAGCAGCATTATCAAGTGTTGAATGAAAACGTCCAAAAGAAAATGGCTGAAAATCCCGACAATTTAGAAGCTTGGCAAAAAGCCAAAGCGGAACTCGATAAAGGCTGGCAGATGGCCCAAAAAATGACCGCCGCCGGAATCCTGGTTTAAGAATATTCTTCTGAAATTTCTTTGGATCTTCTTGCCGAAGCTTCTACAACAGACTGAAAATGCTTCTCGATTTCAGTCGCTTTCATCATCTTGAATCCAGCCTCGGTTGTGCCATTCGGCGTAGTAATTTGCTGGATAAGCGTCTCCGGCATCCCGCCTTTTAAGATCACTTTGGCAGCGCCTAAGAAAGTCTGAGCCGCCATTTTTAAAGCTTTGTCATAGGGCACTCCTTGCCTCTCTCCCGCCCTAGCCATCGCCTCGATCAGGCGGAAAACAAATCCAGGGCCGCTCCCAGCAATCCCGGTGGAAATATCCATGAGATTTTCTGGCACTTCAATGACCTGGCCCATGCTGGAGAACAGAAGATGGGTCAAGCTTTTGAATTCGGAAGAGGCGCCCGGTCCATAAGAAAAGACAGACATCCCTTCCCAGACTGCCGAGGCCAAATTAGGCATGACCCTCAACATCTGCATTTGAGACCCTAAATAATTTTGGAAAAAGGAGAGCTTGGTCCCAGCTAGGATCGAAACCAGCATTTTGGAGCTGACCCCGATCTCCTTGAGGTCTTTCAATACCCCTTCTGCCTGGTTCGGCCGGACGCAGAGGAGGATCAAATCGCATTTATTGGTTAAATTCTCGAGGGAGGTGGAGGTGATCCCATACTTTTTCTCATCTTCTCTCATTTTCCCGGGGTCTCTCCGGAGAAAGGAGATGTGGGATCGAGGAATCAACCGAGATGCATCGATTGCCTTGTAGATCACCTCGGCCATATGACCGAAGCCAATAAACCCAATTTTATAATCAGAAATCTTCATCTTCTAAGCTATACTCAAATGATTTCAAAACCTGGGAATATGACAAGGAGGCGCCCTGAATTCGAGTCAGGCGAAGCCGGCGCCGAAGCAGCTAAACTTAAAAAGTTTAGCGCCGGGGTCCCCGAAGACGCATCGTCTTTGGGGTGGGGTGCAGGCGGACTCGAAGGCAGTGGCTGTCCGACGCCGTCAGAAACCAAGTTTTGAGGTTAATTGAGTATATATGAAAAAAAAGTTTTTTTGACCATATAAATGGTAGAGAAAAATCTCCATTGCCGTACAATGGATTTAACCTTTTATAAGGACTTTATTAGAGAGATGTTGCAAAGAATATTTCGTAAGGTTTTTGGGATTTATTCGGGCGAAGGCAGCCATGCCTTTAGATTTGCCCGCCTGGCGATCCTATGGGCTTTTGGAAGCTCTTGCCTAGATACTCTATCCGATGGCCTTTTCCTTGAAAAAATCGGGGCGGAATTCCTGCCGAGGGTCTACCTTTCGATCGCTTTAGGGATGATCGGCGTTTCGACGCTGGTCCTCTATAGCCTGCGAGTCACAAGCCCATACCGGATTTTAATTTTTTCTTTAGGCTTTGGCGTTCTCATCTGCGCTGCGGCGGCTTTTTTCGTCGGGACATCCCCTCCGGTCTGGTTTTTTTACGCCTTGAAAATCGCCTCTAGAATGTTCTTTGCAGTCATGATCGCCTGCTCTTGGACTTTTACCGACCAATATCACGACTTGCAAGACGCCAAAAGGGTCTATTCTATCTATAGCGCCGCCTATTTCTTTGGATCCATTCTATCTGGAACGGCGATCAATCTTTTATTGGACAAAGTGGGCTTTTCCGGCCTTTTGATCTGCGCCGCTATTTCGATCCTTTTCGCAATGGCGCAAGCAAGAGGGATCGCCCTAAAATCCAAGGCCGTCCATGACGATACGATGGAAGGGGTCTTTTCCGGCAGCCGCGACTCTTTTTCTTCCGTTGTACAGCTGATTGTCCGGTCAAAATTCGCCATTGTCCTCCTTTGCTTAAGCCTTTTTGTGCAACTCTTGCTGACCGTGACTGAATTCAACTACATGGATTCTTTTGGACGTTTTTTCCACTCCAGCGGAGAAAAGCTTGCTGAAGGTCAGATCGCAGAATTCTTAGGCAAATGCCGCGCCTTGATTTCTCTTTGCAATATCATTTTTGGGGTATTTTTCTACGGCCGGTTTGTACGGCGGATGGGACTCAATAATGCAATCCTCATCACTCCCCTCTTCTTTGCAGCGGTCTATTCAGGGTGGGTCCTTCACGACGCGATGCTTTTTGCAGTTCTTGGACTTGTCGCAGTGGATGGGATATTATTTACTGTCGAAGACAACTGTTTCAATCTCCTTTCCAATGCAGTACCTGCAAAACTCAAATCGAAGGTGCGGATCATAAACGATTCCTTCTTTGAACCGATCGGGATGCTTCTCAGCGCGCTTCTTCTATTCGGCCTTCAATCAGGAAGCCGCTGGCTGGGATTCACTTTAACTCTAATCGTCCTAGTTCTCGCATTCATCATCCGGGCCATCTACTCGAATGCTTTGATGATCAATTTAAAGGACAATGCCCTCCATTTTGAGCGGAAACTAAAAGGGTGGCTTTTCTCAATGACCCGCCGCGAACAAAAAGAGGCAAAAAAAGATATTCTGGACTCGCTCCGATCCAATTCTGAAGAGACGCAGCTTTTAGCGATCGAGTCGCTCCTGCAGCTTGGAGATCAAAGCGTACTGCCCCGCATCCTTCAGGTGGCTGGACATTTCGGCACCCATTCAAAAATTCAATTCCTAAAGCTCCTTGAAGTGAGCTCTTTTGCCAGCGATTCTCGCGTCATCGATGCGATCGACAACTGGAGCTATGAAAACGAATCTCCCGAGCTCTCGAAATGGGCCAATTATTACCTTGCGAAACGGGGCCTCCATCATCCAGAAAAAGCTGAAGACGATCTCGACCATCCCGATCTTTTGCTCCGCAGCGCAGCCATTTTAACCATGAAAAAATCGCTCGCCAATCAATCGCTCGATTATGCGGCCCTAAATCGTACTATCGCCGCAAAAAAACTCGATCTGATGCTGAAATCAAACCTCATCGACGAGATCAGTTTAGGCCTTGATATCCTCGCAGAAGACGCCTCTCTTGAAGCTGCGGAAAAAGCACTTCCCTTCCTTTCCCACGAATCAGTCCACGTGAAAAGAGCTGCAGCTCGCTGCACAGCCCGCATCGCCGATAAGCGTCTCAGCCGCCATGCTCCCCGTCTTATTGAGGAACTGTGCGCGGCTCGCGATAATGCATTCCGCCTTTCCTTGATCGATGCCTTGGGCAAGATTGCCGATTCTACCACCATCAAAGAGATCCTTCTTGCCAGCGTCCACTTTAGACCCAATGAGCGGCGCCGCACAGAGGAAATCATCGTCCAGATGGGCTTGAAAATCGTTCCGCTTCTTTTGACTCTGACCAAAGATATCGCACTCCCTGAACGGGCGCGCATTTTAGCTGGAAAAATTTTAGGCCGCTTGGCGCTTCCTCAACTGCAAGCAAACTTGATCGACATTCTGGACATTGAGATTGAGCGGGCCTATTTCTACTTCTACTTCGGCCACACCATTCAAAATCAGCATCCCCTTCACGATCTCGAGATGCTCCAGAGCGCCCTTCTTACCGGCTATCAATCGGTGATCGATTTCATCATCCACCTTTTGGGTGCCGCTGGATCGTTGGAAGATCCGGAATTACTCGTACGCGCGCTTCATAGCCGCAATGCAAAAGTCCACTCACACGCCGTAGAAAGCCTTGAAAAAACGTGCGATGCCCGTATTTTCCGCCTCATAGCACCTCTTGTCGACGATTTGCCTCTCGAAGAAAAAATGGCAGCATGCCTTAGCTGGCAAGGAGATTATCCGAAGCTGACTCTATCAGAGCTCCTCGGTAAGCTCGAGCAATCCCCTTCTCTTTTCGATAAGGTTGTCGCTGTGCGGCTCAAAGCAAAACTCCAAATGCCGAATTGGAAACAGCAACTGCGCGAGCAGATGAAACAATCGGATGAAACGTTCCATCAATTTGCTTACGAACTCCTGGAGAGCCCTTGAAAAGTCTGATTGAAAAAGCTTTCTTCCTCAAAAAATTGCGGCTCTTCAACGAGCTGGATCTCGAGATCCTCCTCGCAGTTGCTGAAAAGCTTCATGAAGATGACTACGACGCCAATGAAAAAGTCTTTTCATCAGGCCAGGTCGCCAATCGGATTTATCTCATTGTACATGGATCCGTTCAGATTCTCGACGAACGGATGAAACCCATTACGGAACTCCATTCCAATGATTATTTCGGAGACGAATCCCTTTTCAATGAACAGTCTCGGGGCTATACAGCTATTTGTAAGACCGACACCCTCTTTTTGACCCTTTCCCGCAGCCATCTCCTTTCTATTATCTCTGAATGCCCTTCGGTGGCTGTCTCTTTGATCCAATCCTATTCTCAACAGCTTCCGTGCCGGCATAAAGGAGTCTCGATCCTAGCATGAAAATCAGGACCCGCCTGTTGCTTTTTTTACTTCCCACGATCATTGGCAGCATCGCGCTTGTCTCTTCGCTGCTCGCTTACAACCTCTATGGCGATCCCAAATTCCACGAAAGCTTATTTCTGATCCTTGTTTGCGCAGGGATAACAATTCCGATCGTTGTGATCACTCTCTTTGTCATCGCCAATAAAATCTCCCGGCCGATTCAAAAGCTCAATAATTCCGCTCTGGCCATTGCAGCCGGCCAATATGGAGAATCGATCCATGTAAACGGCCCCAGAGAAATTGCAGAACTGGCCAATACGTTGAACACAATGAGCGAATGCCTTCTCGAGAACATCAACCGCCTCAAGGAAAATTCCCTAGTCCGCGAGCGAATGTACGGAGAATACGAGTGCGCTATGCTGCTCCAGCATATGATGCTGCAGAAAAATATCGATGACTGCAGATCCGACGCTGTTGCAGTAAAATCGATCACGCTTTTTTCTGATAGTCCGAAAGGGCTCCTTCTCGATTTTCCGAAAACAGATCATGCTGATCATTTCCATGTACACATGGCAGAGGCAGAAGAAGAGGGTTTTGAAGGGATGTATCAGCTCCTCACCCAATATAAACTCTCCAAAGAAAGCCAGACCCACACTTCCCTTCTCTTCGACCGCAACTCCTCGAATCTCCAACTCAAAGGGCCCCACTTGCCGATCTTCTGGTCTCTCGACGACGAAAAATTTCTAGATCCTGTCAAAGGATCACTCAAAGTCGATTCAGGAGATTTCTTTTTCCTTTTTAATCGCGGCTTTCTCCGTTTCTACAAAGATCCCCAAAAAATCCAAGACCTCCTCGCAAAAGTGCTCAAAGTCTTCGCCTCTGACGGCCTCGAGACCATCTCCGCCATGCTCCAAAAAGAGCTCTCCTTCGCCACCAAGCGGAAAGACCTGGAAGAAGACATCCATCTCCTCTGCTTCCAGATTCTCAATCCTTGATTTCAAGGATTTGTGGATTTAAAAAGTTTTCTCGATCTTGTTATAAGTTTATCGCTAGTTTAGAATTAATTCCGTTTAGAAAATGGAGTATCTTATGGCACATCCAGCAACAAATTCTTTTTTTGATTTAGCTTCCCGTTTCCAGCAAACTAAAATCGCTGCAGGGCAAACCGAAGCTGGCATCGCATACAAAACTGCAAAAGGGGAACTGAAAACAGCATTCACTGTTCATCAAATCCAGAAACCTGGAACTAGGATGAGTATTTTTCGAACCCATAATTTGGCGAATGATAATTTTGCAGACCCTTTAGCAATAGAGAAAGCCGCCAAAAAATTCGAAGAGTGGGTACTGAAAAAGCCTCAAGTTGGAAGTGAATCAAAATCATTTGAAAACGCTTGCGCCGATTTTGAAAGAGCCTTCCTCGCTTCCAGAGAATCAAGACCCGTTATGGCAGCTCGAGCCGCAAAAAAAGAGTTTAAGCAAGCCACTTTTGAGCGTTTGGAAGGTGGCGCTACTGTTGAAGCTCTCGAAGAGGAATTGACAGGCCTTAGCGATAAAACACTCGCAAAAATCTCTTATTGGGCTGCAAAACATCAATCTATGCACCCAATTATTTAAGCTGCAAGTAGATAGAACCAGGTTCAGAAAAGAATTTCTTTTAGATGAAATCGTGTGCCAGTCTCAAAACTGGCACCCTGATTATTACGCGTTGACTTTGCGTTTTTCGATATAATCCACGACATCGCCTACTGTTTTCAGTTTCTCGGCGTCTTCTTCGGAAATCTCAAAACCAAATCGCTCTTCAAAAGTCATGATTAATTCGGTGAGATCGAGTGAGTCGGCGTTGAGATCTTCGACGAAGGATTTTTCCAACGTCACGTCGGCAGTGTCAACTCCTAGCTGCTCGACAATAATATCGATTACTTCTTGTTGTATTGTCATAGGGTTCCTTTTTTCATAAATTACATGACCATTCCGCCGTCGACTGTGATCACCTGTCCGGTGACATAGCTGGCTAGATCGCTGGCTAAATACAAAGCCGCATTGGCGATATCGCGGGGTTTCCCGATACGGCTGAGCGGAATCTTTGTGAGGATTGACTCTTTGATTTGGTCAGAGAGACCCTCGGTCATCTGAGTTTCAATGTAACCGGGCGCTACGCAATTAGCGCGGACGTTGCGGCTAGCCAATTCCTTGGCCAGAGATTTGGTGAACCCGATCATGCCCGATTTCGAAGCAGCATAATTCACCTGTCCTGCATTTCCTGTCAAGCCGATCACAGAGGTGATATTGATGATCGTCCCTGCTCTTGCTTTCATCATCGGACGCGCAAATGCGCGGCATAAGTTATAGACGGATTTTAAATTTACATCGACCACAAGGTCCCAATCTTCCTCGCTCATGCGGACTAGAAGATTATCGCGGGTGATCCCTGCATTATTGACAAGGATGTCGATCTGGCCCCAGCTTTTCAGGAGCTGTTCCACGGTTTCGTCGACTTCTTTCGATTTGGAGACATTGACAAGGTAAGAAGCGACTTTTTGTTCTGGATTTACCTTGCATGCTTCGATTTCTTTCACTGCAAGTTCTGCGCGGTCTTGGTTTGTCCCGAAAATTGCGACGTCGGCTCCCTGCTCGGCATAAAGGCAAGCGATCGCTTTTCCTATTCCCGCAGTCCCGCCTGTGATGAGCGCTTTTTTCCCTTTAAGTAATTGCATTCCTATACCTTCGCGATTAAATCTAATGCCTTGGCAAGTTCATCCAAATCGGCCACTTTATCCACTGAGAGAGCTCGATCTGGAATTCCCATTTTTCTATTGAGGCCGGTTAAAGTTTTCCCGCAGCCGATTTCTAAAAATAATTCTATTCCTGCTTTTTTCATCGCTTCAATTCCCTGTTCCCAGCGAATCGATCGCGTTACTTGCAGCGTTAAGTTTTTGCGAATCTCATCGATCGCTTGGACCTGGTTTCCAGGCACGTTCATGACAAACCCAATGGGACTGTCTTGAATAGGAGCTTTTTGAATCCAAGGAGCTAACCCGTCTTGGGCCGATTGCATCAGTCCGCTATGGAATGCTCCATGAACAGCAAGGGGGATTACTCTCTTGGCCCCTTTCTCTTTTAAACTCGAGGCGGCCTGCTCAATCCCCTCTTTCGTACCAGAAATGACCGTTTGTCCTGGGGCATTATAATTGGCGACCCAGATCCCTTTCAACTCTTTTACTGCATTTTCGACACCCAGAGCATCGAGTCCTAATACTGCAGCCATCGTGCCGGAGGTCTTTTCACAGGCTTCATTCATCAGCCGGGCTCTTTCTTGGACAAGTTTAAGGGTGTCCGCAAATCCCAGCCTTCCGGAAGCGCAAAGAGCGGTATACTCTCCTAGGCTCAATCCAGCGCAAACAGTGGGCATAAGATTTGGAAATTGTTGTTTGATGGTCCTTAGAAGGGCCATGCTCACCACAAAAATCGCTGTCTGGCTGTATTTGGTCTGCGTCAGGACTTCTTCAGGACCGGAAAAAATGATTTTAGATAGGTTTTCCCCGAGGATCTCATCTGCTTCTTCAAATGTTTCCCGGGCGATGGGGAAAGCATCAAAGAAATCTTTTCCCATACCTGTGTATTGGGCGCCTTGTCCCGGGAAGATAAATGCGATTTTCTTTTTCATTCGGCCCTAAGAACAGCTGCTCCCCATGTGAAACCCGATCCAAAAGCAGTTAACAGAATTTTTTCACCAGTTTGAACAGCGTGGGCTTTTAGAAGCTCGTCAAGAGCGATCCCTACCGATGAGGCTGAGGTATTGCCATATTTTTGGACGGTTTTAAAAATTCTGTCGGAGGGTAAATGTTCAAATCTTTTAGCCATTGCATCGATGATGCGCATGTTCGCCTGATGAGGGATCAGCCAGCTGATCTCCTTTTCTTGAGCGCCCACAGCGTCCAAGCATTCCTTGCAAGCGGCTTCCATTCTTCGTACTGCGTGTTTGAAGACCTCATTTCCAGCCATTTTAATAAAATGCTGGCCATTAGCGACAGTATCGAACGAGGCGGGAAGACGGCTTCCGCCAGCGGGGAGCATTAAAAGTTCTGCTTGCTCTCCATCCGCGCCGAGCTGAATGCTCTCTATCCATAAACCTTTTCCTTCTGCAGAAACGACGCAAGCGCAGGCCCCATCGCCAAAAAGAACGCAAGTAGATCGGTCCTTATAATTGGTGATTGATGACAGTTTTTCAGCCGCGATGACAAGAACATTTTTGTAGGCGCCTGTTTCAACAAAAGCTTTTGCAATCGATAAAGCATAGATATAGCCAGTGCAAGCAGCCTGAATATCCATGCCCCCTGCTTTTTTCGCTCCCAGACCTTTTTGGATTAAGCACGCGGTGCTTGGGAAGAGATAATCGGGGGTCAGGGTGGCGACTAGAATGAAATCGATATCATCCGTCTTAAGACCCGCATCGGCAATAGCCGCCCGGGCAGCAGCAAGCCCCATATCAGAGGTGAACTCATCAGCTCGCGCCAATCTTCTCTCTTTCATGCCTGTGCGAGAAACGATCCAATCATCGGATGTCTCGACCATCTGCTCGAGATCGCGGTTGGACAGCACTCGTTCCGGCAGGTAGGAACCAGTCCCTCTAATCTTTGCTTTTGCTATCATTTTTTTGAAAAGACCCGGCTTTTTATGGGGTAAAAATATCGGGCATCAGTTTAGCCGAACGCCCTTTAAAAGGGAAGAAATGGAGATTCCTGGCAAAAAGGGGTAAGAAATATTTAAATATTGCACTAAAAATAGACTGACTTGATATGGTAGCCGCTTTATGCCAAATAAATACCCCGAAGATCTACTCTCACTCATCGCCCATTTGAAAAAGCTGCCAGGCGTTGGCACTCGCACAGCCGAGAGATTTGCTTTTGAATTCCTAAGCTGGCCCCAAGATCAACTTCTCGAATTGGGAGAATTGCTGAAAAACATTCAGGAAAAAATCCCTCAATGTCCAACTTGCGGATGTTTGACGCATCAAGGTTCATGCCATTTTTGCAATCCTACTCTCCGCGACCCAACATCTCTTTGCATACTCGCCTCTCCCCGCGATGCATATTCCATTGAAGAGACCAAATCCTATCGCGGACTTTATCATGTTGTAGAACATCTTCTCTCACCGCTTGATGGCCGCCATGCAACTTCATTGCGCGTCGACCGCATTGAAAAGCGGATCGCGGAGCACAATGTGCGGGAAGTCATTATCGCTTTTGATTCCACTCTTGAAGGCGACACGACTGCTCTCTTCTTAAAAAACCAGCTTCTTCGGCCCCAGCTTGCTATTTCCCGTTTAGCATTTGGCTTGCCTGTTGGAAGCACTCTTGAATATATCGATGGCGGAACTCTCGCCCGCGCCCTTGTCGGCCGCCAGACCTTATAATCCCCGCGAACCTACATAAAAACTCCCCGCGAATCTACTAAGCCGGCTTCCGAGCACAAGGGTACCTGGCTCTATTCAACACAGAGACACAGAGGCACAGAGATCACAGAGAGAAAAAAGCCGCAACAAAGTTGCGGATAAAGTCCGCAACGAAGTTTGCGGTCCGAGGCTGAGCGAGGCCAAGCAAAATCAAAACGAGCGTACAGGGGTCCCCAAAAAATCGAAGTTTTTTGGGGAAAGGAAGCGAGTGGTCCGAACGAGGAGCGCCTCTATTTAAGTAAATAGGGCCGTTTTCCCAAGGGGTCCCCGAAGATGCATCATCTTTGGGGAAAGGGCGAGGAGGATTGATTTGGCGCCGGCCTCGCCTCAGCCCTAATTTGTTGATTATATTTGGGGCGATTTCTATAATCGATGGACTACGAAGTCGAAAAGGATTCATTACTGACATGACAAAACAACGACGCCGCGATCCTTTCATTAGATCCTATGTTCTTCTCTCCATACTTTTTGCTAGCGCAGCGAGTCCATTAGTTGCTGCTGAACTTTATGATGACAAACGCGTTTCGCAGATCGAGGTTGTCGTCGACTCTCCAGATGCTGAGCCATCATTTGATGCGAAACCGATTCTTTCCAGGTTAAAAACGAAAGAAGGCGATGATTTTTCGCAGCTCACTTTTGATAATGATTTGAAAAGCCTTTCCGAAGAATATGATCGGGTTGAACCGGTGTTGAGACTGAAGGACGGCCGGGTATTTATTACGATACGAGTCACTCCGAAGCCTTTGATCCATTCGATCCAGTGGTATGGAAATGAGCAGTTCAAAACTTCGACCTTGCAGAAAGAACTCGATATCAAGCCGAATACGATTTTCAACAGGCAAGAATTCAATAAGGCATTCAATAAGGTCAAAGAGCTCTACTTCAAGAAAGGTTACTTTGAATCGCAAGTATCCTACACAATCCAAGCTGTCCCAAATACGAATCAGATCGATGTCGTTATCGATGTGCGGGAAGGCCGCCCTGGCTACATTAAAAAGATCGTCTTCTCAGGCTTTACAAAATCAGAACAGAGCGATCTCAGCGATCAAGTCTTTTTGAAAAAATACAACTTCCTCACCAGCTGGATGACAGGTACCGGCATATTCCGAGATGAAGCGTTAGAACAAGACCGGATGACGACGCTGAATTATTTGCATAATAAAGGGTATGCAGACGCACGGGTGCAAGTTCAGCTTCTCGATGATCCAGAGAGCGGTAAGATGATCGTCGAAATCATCGCCCATCGCGGCCAGCTCTATCATTTCGGGAACGTACTCTTCGAAGGAAACACTCTGATCCCCATTGAAGATATTCAAAGAAAATCGCTCATTTCATCCAACGAAACATTCTCGCCCGACAAATTGCGCGACACATCCCAGGCCATTAAAGATCTCTATGGCCAAAAAGGGTATATCGATGCCAGCGTCCAATATGAGACAGTCCTCAAAGAAGACGAACCCGTTTTCGACGTCAACTTCTCTATTGAAGAAGGACAGCAGTACAAAATCGGGTTGATCCATATTTTTGGAAATACCTCTACTCTGAACAATGTGATTCTACGGGAATCATTGCTTTGCCCGGGCGATACTTTCGACTGCCGCAAGCTTAAAGCTACCCAGCAGCGTCTTGAAGCGGTCGGTTATTTTAAAAGCGTCAACGTCTATGCAGTGCGGACTGCGGATGATGTAGGCTTGGGCGATAATTATCGCGATGTTTACATCGAAGTTGAAGAAACAACGACTGGAAACGTCAGTCTTTTCATGGGATTCAGCTCCATGGACGATGTTTTCGGCGGTCTTGACCTGACAGAAAGAAATTTCAATATCAGAGGCGTTGGCAGAGCTCTTGGCGGACGTATCTCCCGCTTAAGGGGCGGCGGCGAATTCTTCCACGTTAGAGGCACCGTCGGTAAGAAACAAAATAATATTTTAGTTTCCTGGCTCAACCCTTATGTCAATGACTCTCTCTGGCGTTTAGGGGTCGAGATCAGCCGCACATTCAGCCATAATTTGCAAAAAGACGTGGTTGTTGTGACCTACGGCGGATCTGTTTATACAAATTACCCCCTGACCAATTATTGGACCGTGGGTATGAGGCAGCGCGTCCGACATTCTAAAGACCACCTCAATCTCGATCCGATCGATCCGGAATCCGCGCTTTCTGTAGCTTCAGCAGATGCAATGGAGAGATTGCTCGATCAGAAAGGTCTGATCTCCGCTTTCAGCGGAAACCTCAGCTACGATTCAACAGATAATGCTTATAAGCCCCATCGAGGATGGAGATCCTATTTCGAATCAGAAATCGCAGGGATTGGCGGTAAGTATGACTTTTTTAAATTGAGCTACCTCAATGCCATTTACTTCCCTGTTTGGTGCAAAGGCACTTTGAAACTCCGAGGAGACTTCAAATACATCGTCCCCTACGGCAAGACAAAGAAAAACGGGGTTCCTTATAGCGAGCGCTTCTTCTTAGGCGGTGAAACAACGGTACGCGGATATAAACCTTTCTTACTAGGTCCTGTTGTTGAGCTCCTCGATGCAAGCGGAAATCCCCAACCGACAGATACCCCCTTCGGCGGCCTTTCTTCCTCTCTTCTTTCTCTTGAATACAACCAAGAAATTTTTCGAATGCTCGATGTCTTCACCTTTATCGATGTCGGTAGCGTGACTTTCGGAGAATTTGAGATTGATAAAATCCGTCCCAGCATCGGCCTTGGCATACGGCTAGATATAGGTAACCGAACCCCAATTATGGTCGGATATGGATACCCACTAGTCAAAAAGGACCGAAATGAAGGAAAATGGCAGAAAGTCTTCTTCTCAATGGGTGGACAATTTTAACAAAAACTTTTGGAGAATTTATGCGAAAATTTTTCTTTTCAGCCGCTATGGCCTTCAGCCTTATTGCTGCAACGGCATCAGCTGCTGATGGCCCCGTAATCGGCGTCGTCAATTTCACATCTTGCATCACTGACTCGAAAGTCGGCAAAAAAGAGCAGGAAAACATGGAGAGCATCCGCAAACAGCTGGCCTCTCTCATCGAAGATACTGAAAAAGAATTGAAAGAACTCGCTTCAAAGTTCGATGATACAGAATATCTCGACAGCCTATCCCCAAAAGCGGAAGAAGAGCTCAAAGTAAAATTCCAAACTCTTCAAGAAGATCATGGCCGCTATCAAAATCAGTTCTATCAAGTGCTTCAGCATGCCAATTACCAAATGATCCAAAAAATGAGCGGCTCGATCGCTAAGGCTTCCGAGAAGATCGCAAAGTCTAAGAAGCTCGACTATGTAATGAACAAAGAAGCATGCTTCTACATCCGTCCAGACCTCGATGTGACGAATCTCGTCATCAACGAAATGGACAGCAACTATGAATTAGATGCAAAAACATCTAGAAAACTCTCTGACAATGCCGAAGATCTTGCTCCGATCAATGCAGTTGACGAAACTGTACTTGATAAGGCTGGTTAATGCAGAAGAGTTATACTCTATCTGAGCTGGCGGCGAAATGCGCCGCCCAGCTTATTGGCAATCCTTCTTATATCATCACTGGGGTAAATACCCTTGAAGAGGCTACTTCATCCGACGCCTCATTCCTAGCTAATACCCGCTATACAGAAGCCATGAAAACTTCGATTGCGGGCGTTATCTGCGTAGGCCCAAACGGTCCTATTCATGAAGGGAAAAATTTTCTCATTTCCTCTGATCCTTCCCGCGCCATCCAGATCATCGCCGAACTTTTGCTCCTCTCTGAAAACCGCGATTCTGGATTTCAAGGGATTCATCCCACCGCTGTAATCCATCCAACGGCACAACTGGGCTCTAATGTCACTGTAGGTCCGAATGCTGTCATCGACCGCCATGTGAAAATCGGCGCAAATACAACCATCTGTCCAAATGTTTCGATTGGTTACGAAGTAGAGATCGGAGAAAACTGCTTTATCCATCCTTCCTGTGTCATTCGAGAGCGATGCCGCCTTGGCAACCGGGTGATTCTTCAACCGGGTACTGTCATCGGTTCTTGCGGCTTTGGATATACTCCAGATCACCTCGGCCGGCATATAAAACTCGAGCAGCTCGGGATTGTCATTCTTGAAGATGACGTGGAAATTGGCGCTAATTCAACCATTGACCGTTCCCGATTTAAGGCCACGATCATCAAAAAAGGGACCAAGATCGATAATCTGGTCCAGATCGCCCATAATGTAGAGGTCGGCGAACATAATATCATCGCAGCTCAAACCGGCGTCGCTGGTTCTGTCAAGACAGGAAAATATGTCATGATGGGCGGCCAAGCTGGCATTGTAGGACATGTCGAACTCGGAGACCATGTTCTGATCGCAACTCGCGCTGGAGTCAGCAAATCGCTGAAAACCGGCAAATACCGGGGCAGCCCAGCGATTCCCATCAACGAATACCATCGCCAAGAAGTCCACGTCCGCAAACTCGAAGAATACGTCCAGAGAATCAAAGAACTCGAAAAGAAAGTCGAAGCTCTAACGCCGTGACCTCCTCCTTTTAACTTGCCTTATCCATGCCTCTAGAGATATTTAGAGGTTATGATTGAAATCTACTTCAAGACCATCCGGGATACTGAATTTAAAAAGATAGAAGACTTTCGTCCGGGCAGCTGGATTTATGCCCGGGAAGCAAATCTTGAAGACCTCTCTAAGATTTCAGAGATCACAGGGTTAGATATTGCCGATATCCGAGATAGCTTGGATAAATACGAACTCCCCCGCATCGAGCAAAAGGGAGAAAACATGCTTTTCTTCGTCCGCCATCCGGGCGAACAAGAGTTCGGCCTCTACACGCAAACTCTCACTATGATCCTCACAAATACCTTCGTCATCGCCATCTCTCCCCATCGCAGCGAGATCATCGAACAGCTTATTATGAGCAATACGGCTATGGGAACTACCCAAAAATCAAAACTGATCCTTCATATTCTTTTAAAAATCACGCAAGACTATACCAATAGCATTAAACGGGTGCGCCACAGCATTTTAGGGGCAGAACAGCCCACCCAGGTCATCGATAGCAACGCGATCATTGTCCTTACTAAAAACGAGGAAATCCTCAATCAATACCTCACTTCCTTAGTCCCCATGCGGAACCTTCTCGAAACAATGGCCGGAGGCCGTAATATCAATCTCTATGAAAAAGATTTAGATCTCCTTGAAGACTTAATGATTGCCATTCGGCAGTCGGAAGATGTCTGCCGCGTCAATATCAAAAGCATCCGCTCCTTGAGAGACTCCTACCACATTATTTTCACCAACGATGTGAACAGAACCATCAAACTTCTCACTGCCCTCACAATTGTCTTCAGCATTCCAACGATCATCGCCTCCATTTACGGGATGAACGTCGCCCTCCCTCTAGCCTCGGATAAACATGCTTTTCTAATGGTGATGGGAATCATAGCTGTCGCCTCAATCGGCGGCGTTCTTTATTTCCAAAGAAAACGCTGGTTGTAAATTCTTTCCCCTCTGTAAGATGGCGCTCTTTTTTATTTAGGAGCTCCCATCATGTTTGGTAAAATCATCCCTTTGACCCTTGCCGCTGTATCGCTTTGCGCAACCGACCGCTATCTGGAAAAATTGTATCCTGAATGGGGACAATCTTTTGCCATCGATGAGATGATCTACCAGGAAAAGACCAACTTTTGGGACTTAGCTATTTTTAAGAACAACCGATTTGGAACTGTCCTCGCTATCGACGGCACCATTCAAACCACCGAGGCCGATGAGGCCATCTATCATGAAATGCTCGCTCATGTTCCCCTTCTTGCTCATGGAAATCCCCTTTCAGTCCTGATCATTGGCGGAGGAGATGGAGGGACCTTGAGAGAAGTCCTCAAACATGAAACTGTCCAAAATGCTGTCTTAGTGGAAATCGACGGATCCGTCATCGAGCTGTCCAAGAAATATCTCCCCCATCTTTCTCAGGGCGCTTTTGAGGATCCTCGAACCAAAATCATCATCCAAGATGCTGCCGTTTACGTGAAAGATTCTAAGGAAAAATTCGATGTAATTCTCTGTGATTCTACCGATCCTATTGGCCCGGGAAAAGTGCTTTTTACAACCGAATTTTATGGAGATTGCAAAAAGCTTCTCAATCCTAAAGGGATCTTCGTCAATCAGAATGGAGTCCCCTTCTTACAAAAAGAGGAACTTACTCTGACTCTTGAAAACCGGAAGCCCCATTTCAAACATGTAGAATTCTATCTAGCTCCAATCCCGAGTTATGTGGGAGGCTTTATGGCTTTCGGCTATGCGTCTGATTTTAAATACCGCCTTTCAGAAAAAACGCTCCAAGAAAAACTAAAGAAGGTGAAAGGAAAGATGCAGTATTACACCCCTGCGATTCATAAAGCGTCCTTTGCTCTGCCGCAATATGTGTTGGATGTGATCAGATCATAATATAAATTTCTTCCACATATTGCGCAGATTGCGAAGTTCTTATATACTCCAAAGAGCTCTTAAACCGAGCTTTACAAGAGAGGTTCTTATGCATCACTGCATGCGATTGACGCATCTAAAAGTTCTGTCTGTATCCCAACTTTCCTCCTCTTCCTCCCTCAATAATAATTGCAACTCTAATTGCAATTTCTCGAATTAATTCACTTTAAAACCAATTTTTATTCACAAAACTCAAATTAAAGAGTTTTGGTACATTTTTTTTATTCTAAAATTTAGGCGTTTTTTTATGTTTATCAAACAAGCATCTGATTATATTTTATTTGCTTCCTGCCTATTTATCTTGGCTGGGAGTCTATTCATCACCCTCAAACTGCGATTCGTTCAGATCCGATTCTTTCGAACGCTCCCGAGCTTGTTAAAAAGCTCTTTTGCAAACCAGTCTCAAAACCAAAATACGATTCCACCCTATAAGGCCCTTTTCACTGCCATGTCGACCACATTGGGGATTTCAACCATCGTAGCTCCAGTTATCGCCATCCACTTAGGAGGCCCTGGAGCCCTGCTTGGCTTTTTGCTGACTTCCTTTTTTGGAAGCGCAGCGACGTTCGCCGAGGTGGATTTATCAATCCGGTATCGAAAAAAGCTGAAGTCAGGGGCTATCATGGGCGGACCCATGCAATACATTGAAATTCTTCTCTCGCCGGCTGCAGCAAAATGGTATGCAGTATGTTGTCTCCTTCTCATGACGGCCTGGTCTGGAGCGCAAGCGAATCAGTTAGCTGCGATTTTAGATTCTCCCCTGCTTGGCTCCTACCGCATTCCGACTCTCTTATCGGGCAGTTTGATCGCTCTTTTAGTATTCATCATTTTGTTAGGAGGGATTCGGCGGATCGCCACTTTCTCAGCGAAGTTGATCCCGATCATGTTCTCTCTCTATATCGGTTCCTGCCTTTGGATCCTTTTTTCGAATGCCGACCGGCTGGGGAGCATTTTTCATGACATGTTTCAATCCGCTCTTTCTCCCTATGCCATGGCCAGCGGCACTCTGGTTGGAGGGATCGTATCGGCATTGCGATGGGGAGTTTTCAAAGGAACTCAAGCCTGCGAAGCGGGCATTGGAACCCAGGCGATTCCCCATTCGATGGCAGAGACACAAAATCCGGAAGCTCAAGCAGCGCTGGCCATGGTCTCCACGTACACTGCAGGCTTTATCGCATTTCTTTCCGGATGCGTATCGCTCGTAACTCGAACTTGGCAAGATCCCGAGATCCCTTTGGGGATCAGCATGGTCGCTTCTTCTTTCCAACTCTATTTTTCCACTTTTGGGATTGCGATCGTGCTCCTGAGCACCTTTCTTTTCGGTTTCGGCACGATCTTAGGCAACAGCTATAACGGAGGCCAATGCTATGGATATCTCACTGACAATCGAAAAACGTACTGGTATCTGGCGGCTACTACGCTCATGATCTTTATCGGAGCGAATGCCGAGGTTAAAACCTTTTGGTCTTTAATGGACCTCATTTTGGCCTCGATGGCAGTGCCCCATATGGCTGCTTTACTTTTTCATGTATTTAAAAAATCAGAAACTCAATCCCTGAAGGAGGAAACCCATGCATAAAAATATCGCTTCGATCCAATATCTCGATGAGCGGAAAATCCCCTACGAGCACCGCTCCTTTCCCCAAAGCACGGAAAAAGGGGCCGCGAATGTAGCTCGCGCGCTCGGATTCCGCGAGAGGCAAATGGTGAAAACGCTTATTTTTGAAAGCGACAAAGGAGAAGCCGTCTTGATTATGGTCGGCGGAGACCAGAGCGCCGTCTCCGGACATCTTAAAAAAATCATAGGCTCCCGCAACATCTCTATGTGCTCACCGGATCGGGTTAAAGAGATCACTGGATATGTAGTCGGCTCTATTCCCCCCTTTCATTGGCAGCCTCAAGGCTTTCGAACTTTCATAGATGCGAGCCTGATGGATGAAACAGTCTTAGGAGTGGGGACAGGGGTTTGGGGAGAAGAAATCCTGATCAAGCCAGAGCATTTGGTCCAGGCAAGCCATGCGGCTATTGTGAACCTCACACAAAGGTAAAACAAAAGGCGGTTCCTAATCCGAACCGCTTTTCGTCGGTTCCGTCATAACATCTTGAAATCCAATTATATAACATATAATTAAAAAAATCTGTTTAGTTGTAATTAACTTTTAATTTCAGTATAATATTTTTAAATTAAATTTGGAGAATCAATAAAAATGCCATACTCAGTATATCCTGTTAGTAATACAGAAAGGATGAAATTCGCCGCACAATTCGACCATCTTGATCAACCAGCTTCTTTTCCTGAACAGAAGAAATGGTCTTTAGACTATCCAGTCGAACACGCTCGCAGAGTTGATAGAATTGTCAATGCATTGTTCGCAAATCCCGCTATAGCCAATCTTCATGAATACAAATTCAAAAGATGCAGAAATGTAGAACATGGTTGTCCTCTGAAAGACAGTTGCCGTTACGTTCACACCCAAGCATACAAAGATGCAATTGAAATCTATAAATGGAAAAAGAAAGAACGCCTATCTAAACCTCCTGTTTCAAAACCGGTATCAGCTACGGCGCCTTCCCCATCAAGTTCAGACTCTGTAAGCATTGTATCTTCAGCCTTTTCGCCTCCAGCGTCCAGTCCTATCGAAAGAGCTCGCACCGTTCCAATCCCAGCGGTTTCTGCTCCGCCAAGACTCATGGTATCACCCGTCTCTTTACCTGTATTCAGATCGGAAAGTCCAAATAGGTTTGGTCCCTATTTCGGCATGCCTCCCCTCATCATTATCGACGATATAGCTAAACCGGGTGTAATCGGTCCGCCTTCTGCGCAACTGATTAAACAACCGCGCAATATTCTTTTTGGGTTTAATTGGTATTAAACGAATTTCTCAAAACGAAGCGATCGCTATGAAGGGGACCCTGCCGCTTAAGGATCCCCTTTTCTCATAGAGCTATTTGAGATTCGACGAGAAATAAATCCTCTTCACTCCATTGTGATTCTTTGTTACTCTAAAAAAAAAATTGAGAGTGGCAATGAAGTCCTATCTAATTCTTCTCTTTGGTGCAAACTTCTTATTTGCATTGCCATCTGGGCCCAATATCATTCAAGGCTCTGCAGAACTGATCTCATCCCCAGAGATACTGGAAATCCAACTCTCAGATCAGTCGATCATCGACTGGCAATCGTTCAACATTTCTGAAAATGAAAGAGTCCATTTTCTCCAACCCTCTTCCAACTCAGCAGTCCTCAATCGAGTCATCGGCGGACAAGCCAGTCAACTCTTTGGACAACTACAAGCTAATGGCCAAGTCCTCCTCATCAATCCTTCTGGAATTGTCTTTGGCAAGTCTGCACAGATCGATCTCTTTTCCTTAGTCGCATCCACCCTCGATTTACAAAATGATGTTTTCTTATCAGGCAAAGAATGGACCTTCGCAGGCGATTCTACAGCAACCATCTTCAATGAAGGAACGATCCATGCCGCGAACGATCTATTCCTAACAGCTTTCAGCGTAGTGAATCAAGGAACCCTGAAAGGCCAGGAAGTAGGCCTTATCGCCGCTCGCGAATGGGGATTCAACCTAAAAGGATCTGATCGTCTCTATTTTCGGACAACTGGAGATTCGGTCATTCATACCGGAGAGATTTTCGCCCAAAAAGAAAATTGCGGCGGCGATGCCTATCTGTTGGGAGACCAAGTGATCCTGGCTGAAAGAGCCCTCATCGATGCATCTCATCCTTTCGGTGGCGGACAGGTTTTGATTGGGGGCGATTACCAGGGAAAAAATGAATCCATCGCCAATGCTAAATACGTTTATGGAGCTTCGGATGTAACAATCGATGTTTCAGCGACAGAGATAGGAAATGGGGGCAAAGCGATCCTCTGGGGAGATGAGACCAATCACCTCTTTGGATCTATTTTAGCCTGCGGAGGTGAGAAGGGCGGCAATGGAGGATTTATCGAGGTTTCAAGCCCTGGATGGCTGATTCCCGATTGTTTTATCGATACAAGAGCGCCATTAGGCTCTGCCGGCGAGCTCTTACTCGACCCTACTGATGTTACGATTGGCCTTGCAGATGCAAATACCTTCACCCCTGCTTGTCCTTCACCGGCATTTACTTATGCGTTCGCCGGAAGCCCAGCAACCATCGATCACATAAGGTTGGGAAATCTTCTGGCCTGCGCCAATGTAACAGTCGATGCAAACGTTGGGGCAGGCGGCGCCGGCAACATCATAGTTGCCAATGCTGTCGCCTGGGCTTCTGCAAATAGTTTAACATTAAAAAGCGCAGGCAATATCACTTGCAATGCAGGCATTCAAAATTCTGGAGCCGGTAACCTAATTTTAATTGCGCCAACTGGCAGTACTATTACGATTCAAGACACAACTGCAGCTGGTGTTTATGTGGGATCGCAAAATGGATTGACAATGATCGGAGATCCAGCGCTTCCTCGATGCAATGACCCCATCCTGAATCGCTCCCGGCCGAATGTGAACATTTTTGCGACCATAAATGGTGCTAGTGCTCATTTAGGATTTAATAGTGGCGGAGTTACATCTACAGGCCCCATCGATGTGACCTGTGCGAATTTATCCGTTTCATCAAATCCGGCTGCTGCAAATACACATGCAGCGATTGGCCATGGGACATTTCCGGCTGTTTTGTATACTACAACAGCTGCGGCAACGATTACAGTGGATGCCTCTGGAACAATCATGGTTACTACTATCTTTGGAAATGGAAATGCACAAATCGGCCATGGAGATAACTCTATTGCCGGTGCGAGCACTTTGGATGGAGCTATCTGCGTTGCTTCAGTAGGAAATATCACTCTTGATGGGAATCTTGCCGTCATTGGCCATGCAAATCGAGGAGGAGGTGCTGGCTCAACAAAAAGAGGCAATATTACTGTATTTTCTAATGGCAGCATCACCCTCACTTGCCGTGGCAGCGACGCGGTATCTATTGGACACTATACGGGTGGAGGTTTACCATTCGCTGTAACAGGAAATATTAATGTTTCTGCACATGGGAATCTTACGCTCAATTCACCCTCAACTGTAGCCTCAAATAATACCATTGGCCACTTTACACAAGGCCTCCTATTACAAAACAGAGTGACGAGCGATATCACAGTCAATGTTCTCGGCAATCTCGCAATATCGACCAGTCAAGCAGGTGGAGGCACAGGAATCGGAATTTTTGCGAATGGTGTTGGCGGCTTTTTGAATAACACAGGGAATGTGAACGTGAATGTTGGGGGAAATATATCGGTAACAACCACTCAAAATGGGGTTGCCTACATCGCATATATTGGAAGTACAATAGCTACCCTTGCTTCGGCTCCAGTGGGAAATGGTTTCTCAAATACAAATGTAGCCGCCGGCGGAACAATTACCTTAACTCAAGGGTCTACAGGTGGGGTCATTCGAATCCGAGCTCCAAATCTTGTATCCGTTTCCTCTTTCGGCGATCTAAAAGCATCAGGATCTGGTGCTCTTGCTGTAACAGATCTATTCCAATCTTATATTAGCACGGAAAATAACAACATTTTATCAAGTACAACTATTAAATCTGGCGGAAAGATTCAATCCGTCACTCTCGGCGCCCGCCAACCCTTTCTTTTAGGACAGGCTAGTTTGGATACTGTAGGTAAACCCTGGCACGCTGCCATAAACATCCAAGCAGGAAGCACAATCGCTATCCCTTACACAATCTCAACAGCTGATGCGCCGGTCACCTTAAGCACGCCGACTTCGTTTGGAGCAGGAGCTCTTTTATCCGCACAAAATCTAACCACTTGCATGAACCCAGCCTGCGAAGCAGCCATTGCGATACCCGCATCGAACGCCAATGTTCCAGTGAACACAGCAGCCAACAATTATAGTGGCATTGATATTTTGACCGTTTCAGGCGCAATAACTGTCACGGCTTTTATTAACAATCCGACTTGCCCTTGCCCTGACGCTACCGCTTGCGTTGGCCCTTGCCCTTGCCCAGGACCCGGCATTTGCCCTTGCCCTAGCATTTGTGCTTGTCCTGGCCTTTGCTCTTGCCCCGGCACTTGCCCGGGCGCTGTTGCCGACATTAATATCGGCGCCGTTCCGGCAAATAATGTCCACCTCTCAACCACAAGCGGAACGATCAACATCACTAATTACAACAATATCAATATCAAACAAGCGCTAGCCACCGCATCGAACAGCGTGGCGGCTTGCATGATTCCCGATGCGATCTTTGTAAGAGCTTGTAATGATATCACTGTCGCATTGGGAAATAGTGTATCAGTGACTGGGACCGGTTCGATTGCGATGAACGCTCGAAATAATATCAATGTCAATGCTCCCGTCACCTCTACGGGAGGACGCATTACAATTTTTGCCGATAATGATTTGTCTGGAGCCGGCAACTTAAATATCGCTTCAAATATTAACTCCGGAGGAGGAAACATTTTCCTTCAGGCGGGTGCCGATAATAAAGGCTGCTCCATGCAAATCATGGGAGGTAGCATCAATCAGACAGCAGGAGCAATCAACTCGGGAGCTGGTAATCTCTCAATCATCGCTAACTTCGATCTCACTTTATCGAGCCCATCAAATCCCAGCATGACGACTACGACAGGGTATTTCCACACCCAAGCAGGCCGCGATACCATCTTGACCAATACGACCCTCTCGAAAACAGGGGCAGGAACGACCAAAGATCACGATTTTCTGATGATTTCAGGCAGAGATATGAAGATGACAAATTCTCATATCACAGCAACCACTTCTTTTGTGACTCTCGTCGTAGATAACTGTTTCCCTGTCAGTCCCCTGATTGGTCCGGGAGCTTTTGTTTTGGATGCAACGAGCACAATCGATCCTATCAACTTACGAATTTTCACTGCCTTAAGGCCTCAAAATACGATTAACGGAACATTAAATGGAGTCCCATTTGTCCCAGGAACCCTGTTTGTCGATACTGCGACGGAGCTCTGGTGCCAATATTTTGCTTTTCCATTTGCCTATCCCTTCAGTAACTTAGGAGTTCCCTATACGATCTTTTATAAGGACTGTCTAGGTCCTGCGATGAATCAGGCGCAAATCATCGTGACGCAATTCCTCCTCGATTTGCATCCCTTCAATGAATTCCCAGGCTGGCAAGAAGAATTTTATTTCCACTTTCAAGGGATGGAAAGCTCAAAATATACATCCAGCTTAACCGTTTTGGATAAAGAGCCCTATTACATCACCCACAGACACCTCCATCCTATTAACCAACCCAAAACATACACTACCGTCACAAACGATACCTATCTTGAGCGGACAAGAGAAGGCGACTTGAGACTCGATAAAGAATAAAAATTCTCGTTGCTTCAGAAGGAAGCGATCGCTATGAAGTGGAACCTGCCGTCGCCGGTGTTGTTGTCTTCAACCTTTGACAACCGGAAACCATAATCGGCTTGGAAAGATAAATAAGGCTCCATTATATAGCGCAAACCAGGTCCAATGCCAATGAGAGTTTCCCCTTTATTTTCGCCGGGCAATCTCTTATGGACGGCTGTGGTTCCAAGATCTGCAAAGACTAAGAACTTGAGGCCATCCTTAATCTTGCTGCAGCACCGATTCATAAAACGATCCTCGCAAGAGACGCAATTTCCATCCACGCAGTTGCCGCAATTTTGAAAAATGGTAAAAGAGGGCGTGAAGAATTCAAGATTCATAAGAGCCCCTTGATCCCCATTGGCAATCCTCTCCTCATACCCACGCACTGTGTCCATGCCGCCCAATCCAAATTCTTCACTGGGCAATAGATTACGCGAAGAAGCTTGTCCTTGAATACGGGTGATAAAGCACCATTTATGAGCGAGCCGCAGGGTGGACTCGAATAGCGCTCTCATATAAATGTAAAAAGGTTTTGCGAAGGGGCGCAATGAACTATAGTCCGTTGCATTCTGATGAGGCATGTTGAAATTCGGAGAGACCATCACATCTGCTTTGAATAGAACCGATGCCCAAGTAGGCTCCAGTTGAAGGCGGTATCCTGCCACCAGTTGAAGAAGAGTCGCAATCTTGGAAAAAATGGGAACTTCAGAAAATTCGAGATTGTTGTTCGTCGATTTGAAATCCGCTCCGACCAAAATGTTTTGCATCATGTAGCCTTTGGGTCTGATCGAGATATCATAGCGAAAACTTCCCTGATAGCTATATCCATGATTATGAAAAGAAAACCCCAAATGCTCTGAGTGGACATGGGAATATCCTCCATAAAAGCTCAAAGTATCTCCCCAAGGAAAATACGACTCATAACGGGCTGTATAGGCTTGCAATTTCTTCAAGTGAGAGCTAACTGTTACTTGGAAAGTGAGAGAACCATCTAGGAAAAAAGGATTCCCCCAATTGACCCCTAAAAATTGTCGATAGTTTCCAATCGCTTCATTGCCGCGGTCATCCCAGCCATAATAAGCGCGATAGGGGCGCCTTTCATCGACGAGGAGCTGAATATTCGTGGTTCCGCATTCGCTGCCCGGCGCAAAAAGGGCATCGACGCGGCGGAAAGGATTCCGGTTCATCCATGTTAAACTCCGCAGCACCGAATCTACCTTGATCGGCCCTCCCGGTTTCACCTGGAGATAATTTTTCAATCGATCTTCGGATGTCCATTCATTCCCGCAAACCTCAACATTGCATAATTTCGTTTGCACAATGAGGATCTGTAAAACGCAATTGGTGATTTCCTGCGGCGGGATGACCACATCGACAAACCGATACCCACCGCGCTTAAAATATTCTAAAATAGCGCACTTCATCTCTTCCAAGCCGCATTCAGTCAGGCTGCGGCAAAGATAGTTTTCTCTCAATTCGTCCTCTAGATCTTCCAATTTCCGATCGGAAAGAACCCCAACGGATCTCACCCCGCAAAAAGGTTCAGGACTAGCTTTCACAAGACAAGGATCTCCCAGCAGATAGATCCCTTGGAGATTTCTCATCCAAACCTTTTCCTGTGGAGGCGGTGTGTTTGCCGTAAAGCCAACTAAAGGAAGAAACGCAATCAGGAAAAAAAGTCTTTTTTTCATGGATATTCTACACTCATGCAATCAGCAAGCATCAAACAGGGAAATCCTGGGCAATAATGGTACGGCCGCAGATTAGGATCTAGAAAATAACGCATCGAAACATCCGCATTGATCCCTAAAAGTTC
>CAZXVU010000002.1:0-2809 GCA_964644465.1 uncultured bacterium | reverse complement strand
GTCCATTGAAGAATACGCGAACGGGACCAGGAGCAAGTCCTACAGGTTCTTGGGGTCCGCTGGAAGCATAGATGGCCAAATTATCTGTTGCGACATTGATCGTTCCATTGTTTGTAAAAATACCTGGGCCTGGATTCGTTCCGCTTTGTTCATCGACGATATAGCTGGCATCACCATTAATGTTATGAGTGATCATTCCAATCGTAATATCGTTATTCGCCGCGGCAATAAAATCTCCTCCGCAATTCAAGTCGGAAAGATCAAAGAAGATGTTCGCAGCTGTATTGACCGCGAGAACGGTCATGTCCCCAGACATAGTCGTGAGAGGTCCATTAATGCTGGCATCATTCATCTGGCTATTCAAGGTAAGATTGCCAATTCCACTACTTGCAATCGAAGCTGTGCTCCCTAAGAAAATGCCTTCGTTGGATCCTGCACCAAAAGAACTTCCTAAGCCAACCAAAGTAATGTCTCCATTGGATGAAAGTAGAGAAGAGGATCCAGTGATTTCAATCCCTCTCGTTCGAGCGGTGCCAGGACCCCCTAGTCCAAATAGGAACAGACTCCCTGTTCCTGTGGATTGTATTGTTGTGAGCCCTGATATAAAAATACCCTGAGCATTGATTCCTGTCCCATTGCTGGTTCCGTCAATCTCGATACCGCCGTTGACCGTCGATATCGGTGTCTGCGCTACGGGCATGTTTATAAAAACACCATTATTGGTATTGTTTGAGACTGAGCTGGCGCCAGCGATAATAATCGGACCGAAACCTGTAGAAGTAATCGTAGTATTAGGATTGATCAAAACCCCATGGTTATTGTTCCCGCTGCCCCCTCCAGTCCCCCCCATAGTTATAGTCCCGTCAATTGTAGAGATTTGCGTAGAGGTTCCGAGGGGAGAAAAAAGGATTCCTGGATTGTCATCGGTTCCACTTGCCCCTGTGCCTGCAATACTGATCCGACCGACAGTTGATGAAACCATCACATCGGAAAATTGTGTTCCCGGATCTTGAGTCGAACCAGCGCCATGGCCATTAAAAGTAATCTCACCTTGGCCTGTCGATGTGATCATGCTTGAAACTAATTGGACTCCAATATTCGAAGTTCCCGTACCCTTCGCAGTCCCATTCAACCGAAGTGAACCTGTAGAAGTAGCAGAAAGAGTATCAGTAGTAAAGAGAATGCCATTATTTCCGTCCGTGCCTGTCCCTGCTGTTCCAGTCAGTGTAATGTCTCCAGATCCCGTAGTATTTAAACTCGAAACATCCATCGAGATTCCAACATTTCCTACACCTCCATTCCCACCCATTCCTGTGATAGAAACAGGACTGTTATTCGTATTGATATTGCAATTGTCAGATATAGCAACTCCTCTATTGTTATCTGTTCCATCCCCACCCGTTCCTTGTATAGTAATGGTGGCTGCGCCAGTCGATGAAATCACACAGTTGGTCATTATTTCAATCCCGGAATTGAAAGTCCCTCCCACAGACCCTCCGGTACCAATAATAGTAATGGGAGCATCGAGGGAAGTGATCTGTACTCCAGTCGTTATCCGGGTTCCCCAGTTGTCACCTCCGAGACCAGTTCCTCCAGTTCCATTGATCCGAATGAATCCAAACCTGGGACCCATTCTCGTGGAAGTGATCGTAGTCGCATTGAGTGAAACGCCAATACCAGAGTTCGAGCCCGGATCCGTAATATCACCGCCGCCGGTTCCATTGATGATGATATTTCCATCGAATGTGGAGAACGTACAGGTGGTTAAAATCACCCCCTCTTCATCGCCTCCAAAAGGCCCCGCAAAACCATTCAGGGTGATATTGGCTGCGTCGTTATCGATTCCTGTGGAAGTAATGACTGCCGAGTTGCCATTAATCCCATATGCTGAACCAAATCCAACAGCGCCGCCGCCATGTCCTGTAATGGAAATATCTCCACTGAGCGACGTGATGTTACAGCTGTTTATACCCAGTCCATAAGAGCCAAACATGCCCAATGGAGATGCTGTGCCATCTAGAGTGATCGTGGCAAAGCCCGTCGAAGTAATATTCCCATCGATTTCCAAGCCTACGGAATTATTATCCGTTCCTCCACTCGTACCTGTCATAGAAATAGGGCCGTCTACTGCTGTTATAGAAGAGCCGAACCCCATTAAAATCCCAAAGTTAAATCCCCCAAGACCATCGAATCCATGGCCTGTTAGAGAAATAGGATTAGATCCACTTGTTTGAATTTGAGAGCCATTTGCCAAAAACATCCCAAATAATGTTGTATCTCCCCCTTCGCCATTGATCGTAATCGATCCTGTTCCCGCATTGAGAACAGCTGTGCCATTAATGAGCATTTGGCCACCATTAATGTTGCCTACAAAGGTATCATGCGTGAGCGAGATGTTTCCATTTTGCGTCAAAATAGCTGCGTTGAGAGTAAACACGGCATTGCCCCCATCAGAAATCCCAGCAGTATCGTTGATTCTGGCTGAAAAAGTCCCTCCATTCAGAGTAACAGGACTATTCACTTCGATCGATCTGCCAGCTTGCAAGGTCAGACTATTATTTCCTGAGGCGGGAGCCACCGTATCATTTACAAAGATATCATTATTCGCCTGTAAGGTTACATTCGCTGTTTGCAATGCATTTCCTAAGCCTGTTACATTATCGCCTGTTATCGTGACATCTCCAGCAGGCATGGCAAACGTATAGGGCCCCATGAAAGCTCCTCCTCCAGCCACAATTGTAATATTATGTGGATCCAGTAAAAGGGTACCAAAGAGGCCATTATAAGCTGTTAGATCGGTCGTCCCTTC
>CAZXVU010000001.1:37373-71804 GCA_964644465.1 uncultured bacterium | reverse complement strand
GGCTCTGGAATCCATTCACAGTCCAAAGGAAATAGGCGACGAAGGGATTCGATACATCCAAACCGCAAACGATTCTGTCTGTGAACCGCTGTTCGCCTGACATGTAGGGAAATGCGAGTGCGTAGTTTGTTCTAACTGTTCCTCTAGTGCGAAAGGCGGTTTTTCCTGAAAATTTGTCATTTATATTGGGGATGATGACACCGGCCATGAGTCGGCTATCTTTTGTGTGGATCATTTTTGCTGGATTTTGATAACTGGCAGGATAGAAAAACTGAACGGGATTCGCAGATCCAAAATGGGAAATCAACAGCAGAAATGCAAGGAATAGGAACTTCATATGTTACTCATTGTATGTGAAGGGGAATCCTACATTTTCGATCCAAAAATTGCAAATATATTTACTACGATCTTGTTAGTAACTTCCAATCACGCTGAAGTGGACCATGCTGGCGCCTCCGGCATAGGCGGCTTTGTTATGGAGCTTTATGCCATAGTCGAGACGACAGGTTAAATAAGGATCGAGCGTATAGCGGGCTCCGGGTCCAATACCGAGGAGATACTCGAAATTGGGCTGGAACGGAATCTCGTCAGCGTAGCTGCCAAGTCCCGCGTCGAAAAAGACGAGGAATTCAATCGCATCTTTCAATTTCGTACAGTTTGAGATCGCTTTGGCAATCGCAATAGGCGGAGAGCGGACCTCGAGGTTGACAATCATGGCGTCGTCTTTGTTGATCTGCCTCTCTTCATATCCACGCACTGTATCCCAGCCCCCGATGCCCAATTCTTCGCTGGGAAGAAGGATGTGATTCGATAATTGGAAGCGGAAGATTGTAGATAGAGCGATCGATTTAGGGAGCCTTTGCAAGTAGGCGACCATGAGGCGTCCATATACGTAATGGTTTACGGCGCCTGGCTGCAGTTTGTTGAAATCTTCATTCTCCTGATCGGAGACCGTTTCTCCGGGAGAATAGAAGAGCTCGCCCACAATATTCAGCTTAAAGCAATTGTCTTGATAACTGCCGTTGTAGCCGAGCATGAATTGTGAAATATTCACATTGGTCCCGCCGCGGAAATTGAGTTCGACGAGATTGAATGTGTTGTTGGTCCTTTTGAAATCGTATCCAAAGGCCACTTCCTGAACAAGACTTCTGAATTGCATAAGGGGGATTGCATAACGGCCTGAGGCTTGCGCGCTATAGCCGTGGTTGGTGAGGCCGGGGAGGAAGAGATTCGGATGGACGAAGGAAGCGCCGCCGTATGCGCGGAGCATATGTTTCCAGGGAAGGAGCATCATGTAGTCGATGGTGTGGGCCTGGAATTTATGGAAATCGAGCGAAGCGGTGTATTGATAGGAAAGTATGTGGTCGGTTTGAAAATAGACCCAAGTTCCATTGCAGCCGGCGAACCATCGGTGATGGCCTGTGGGAAGAACGCCTGTATTGTCGATGCCTGAGTAGAATCGGAAGGGGCGGCGGTCTTCGATGGCGAGAATGACATTTGTTGTTCCTACTTCTTTTCCCGGAGTGTAGATGGCATCCACTCGGCGAAAGGGATTGCGGTTCAAAAAGCTGAGGTCGCGGCTTAAGAGATTTTCATCGATGGGCTGGTTGACCGGAAGGCAGACTCGGTTTTGCAAATAGGTGCACGATTGCCAAGTACCTCCTTCAATGGAGAGGTCGCCTAGGCGGCTCTCTAAGACGACGAGCTGCAGGACACCCGATGTAACGTCTTGTTTAGGCACCTCGACTCGGACGAGGGGGAAATTTTTACCTCGGTAATATTCTGCGACAGCATACTTGATGTATTCGATATCGGAACGGGTGAGATCTTTTCCTAAATAGAGATTTTCAAGATAGACAGACATCCTTTCTGAACTTCCAGGCACATGGAGGCAGATCGCTCTGAATCCTTCAAATTCATCGAGCGCGGGGCCGGTGAGAAGCTCTTTTGGGTCGCTGACGAGTACAAGTCCTTTGGCGCATTTGATCAAGATCTTCTCTTCGGTCGGAGCATGGCAGGGAGCGCATAGAGGATCGTCTGTGACAAGGTGTTGTCCGAAAAGCGGCGTGATAGCGAGAAGGGCAAAAAGTCGGATCATGAGGTTCTCTTAATAAATGTTATTTTCAAAAATAAAGGCTTCGAATTTGATGACGCCTTCTGGGCAACGGAGTGGCTCTTCAAAAGGCGGCCGCAGATCAAGTTCACAGAATAAGGCCTGGTGTCTGAGGAATGGCGATGATGCATAGGGGAACGGGAGTAGGCCAGAGAGCTGTGAATCGTTGACGGCTGTTTGATTGAGCTGTGTGAAGAACTGCGTTTGCGTGAAAGGGGGCGCGATGAAGATGTTTTTGTAATAGAACACGAATTGAGGTCCGATGTAGCCGCCGCCGGGATAATAAATGTTGTATTGCTCATAGTTGTTATTGACTCCGAACGGTCCTTGCATGAAAACCGCTCCGTTGATGGGAGCCGAAATGGTATTTTGGAAGGGCATCGCAGTATAGATGCGCACTTGAGATACTGGAGATGCGTTGATGACCGATCCTGCCGCGAAATTGAATTGTCCCGAGCCGAAGCCAGGCGTGAAGATCGATGTGCTGGGTTTGGGGACTGCATTGTCGACGACGAGTGTAATGCTGCCGGGTCCCATGTTGAGGACCAATGGGAATCCTCCCCCTGCGCTAAACATATTGATATTGCGATTGGCGATCATCAAAATATTACCAGTTCCCATAATCTCAACAAAAGCATTCAGTCCTGCCACAGAACTTCCTATGATGGAGATATCTTGAACGCTGGAAAGGGAAATGTTGCCCGTTCCAGTTGCATCGATTATGGTAGGTTGTGGAAAAGGAAGGTCGGCCGAGCCGATGGAAATATTGCCCTGAGTGGAAGCGAGTGAAATAGATCCCGCGCCGGTCGTCTCAGCACCAAAGCCCAGGACTAAGATCCCCTCCGCGGTATTCGCTCCATTGGCGCCGGACATCGAAATCGAGCCATCAGTAGATAAGACAACAGGGGAGCCTGTTGTTGAAGCAAGGGCGATCCCCCAGTTTTGAAAAGCTCCGCTTCCTCCGACTCCACTCATTCCAATGGGTCCTGATACAGTATTGACAAATCCATCGGAAATGAAAACCCCAGCGTCTAAGCCAACTCCCGATCCTCCAACGCCTACGAGGCTGATGCTGCCGCTTCCATCAGAAACCTGTCCTGAAGCACGAATGGTGATTCCTTCAGCATCGCCAGCAGCAGCGGATCCTCCAATTCCCGTTAGGAAAATATTTCCAGAAGACGATTCAACGAGGGCGCTATTACTGATTTCGATTCCAGTAGCTTCTGCACCAGAGCTAATGCCTCCCGTGCCATTCATGGTGATCGTACCCGAAACCGTTTGGACCATCGTGGAAGGATCAACGAGGACTATCCCTTCAGAGGCATCGATCCCAATGCCTCCGAGGCCAGTCATATTTATGCCGCCGCTCATATTCAGGATCTGCGGTCCATTTTCCATCACGATCCCGTTGTTGTCGGATCCTGTTCCTGCACCGCCGCCCTGTCCTGTGAGAGAGATCAAACCGCTGTCAGCACTGATGAGCGTACCCATATTTATTATATGAATTCCATAATTTACATCGGTTCCTTGACCGCCTGTTCCATGGAGAGTGATCGACCCGTCGCCGGTATTCGTCACCATTCCCATCGAAGCCATTACAATTCCTCTATTGCCAGTTCCTGTTGCGCGCGCAGTTCCGGTTAAACTGATGTCTCCTCCCAATGAAGCAATCTGGCCCATGAGGAGGCCTATCCCAAAAGTGTTACCTATCCCGACTCCGATGCCTGTTGCAGTTAAAGATCCTGTCGTCGTCGAAAAAGTTCCTCCAACTACAAAGATTCCCGCATCGGAAAACCCTGTTCCGTTCGATGTTCCATTGACGATCAGATCTCCAGTGAGTGTAGAGACGGTTGTGCCGTCAAGAAACACTCCATTTCCGATGTCTATCGAACTTGTAATGCCATCGAGTTGAATGGAACCGATCCCTAATGCAGCGATCTGCCCGCTTGATACGACATAAATGCCGTGGTTCATAGTCATTGTCCCTCGGCTAGTGCCCGTAGCATCGATGATATTGCCATTATTCACAGTAATCTCCGATCCTGCGTCTGTGACAATGATTCCGTGGCTGTCCATTGTTCCTGTTCCGCTGGTTCCATCTAATAAAAGAGAACCTGATCCTATCGCGGAGATTTCTCCTCCTGAGTCGACCCGTATTCCATCGCTTGAGTCTCCTGTGCTATTGCTGATGGCTGCAACCAAAAGGTTTCCATCTTGGCTGAGGATCGCCGATCCTCCCGTGACTTGGACGCCGTGATCGTCAGATACGGTTCCATTTCCTGTCCCATGGATGACTACCGGTGAAGTTCCAGTTCCTGAGATTTCGGCTCCATTAGTGAGTAAGACACCAATATTGGCTGAGCCAGTAGTCATTCCTCCGACGCCGGTGACAGAGAGTTCGGATCCCCCTGTTGAAGAAACTAAAGCACCTGAGTCGAGGAATACCCCTACGGCACCTCCTGTTCCTGTGCCTCCAGTTCCCGTGAGCAATATCTGTCCTGACGTCGATGTAATCAGACTTCCTGGACTGACCATATAAACGCCGTAATTGTTCACCCCGCTCGCATTTCCGCCAGTGCCTGTGACATTCATGGACCCCGTATTGATTGTAATGGCTGTCGCTGCATTTATATTTACGCCATAATTATTATCCGTACCAGGTCCGCCCATCCCTGTGGCAATAATATTGCCGCTTCCTGTTGAAACTAGAGAGCTCGATGTCTCAAGATCGATCCCGAAATTCGTGACTCCAGTACCTCCACCAAAGCCATTGACAAAGATATCCGCATTCACAGTTTCAACTGCATTTGATTGGTCGATAAGAACTCCAATATTGGTGTCCATTCCGCCTGCCGATCCGGTTCCAGTGAGGGTGATCGTTCCCGAGAAAAATGATCTGATACCGAGAGAAGTATCAATAAAAATACCATGGTTATTATTCCCCGTTCCGTTTCCCATTCCATTCAGATTGATGGCTCCTGTACCAAAGGAACGAATTTCAGTCCCACTATCAGTAAGAAAAATGCCGTAGTTATTGTTCACGCCAGGAGTTGTGCTGCCGGTGCCAAAATAATCGATTAATGCGCTACCTAAAGAATAAACTTTCGCGCCTGTATTTTGATAAATGCCGTAGTTGTTATCTCCTGTACCTTTTCCAGTCCCAGTCAACGTCACTTTCCCATTGTTTGAGGCGATTTCCGATGATTGAAGATTGATGCCATAGTTGTTATTCGTTCCATTGCCTCCGGTTCCTGTAATATCGATCGTTCCAGAAGAAGAAGAAAAGATGAGAGAGCTATTTATTAAATAAACGCCGTAATTGTTCATATTATTGCCTTGGGAAGAGCCATCCATCACGATGTTTCCGGTAGCAGCGCTTGTGACAAAACCTTCGTCGAGAACAATGCCGAAGTTAAAATCAGAGCCTCCCAAACCGCCCGTTCCATTTAAATCGAGAAGTCCGATGCCGTTTGATACAATAGTACCGCCTACTTCGAGAAAGATCCCATGATTGAATGATCCTCCCGATCCTGTTGTACCGATTCCAATAACAGATAGGTCATGGTCGATTGTTTCGATCCTGCTCGACATACCCGTGACATAAACTCCAAAATTAAAGAACATCCCATCTCCACCTCTTCCTGTGACGGTCACAGTATTTATACTTGCGCCAAACGCCGAAGAAACGATGTTTCCGCCAGCTTCTATAAAGACTCCATAGTTGTTATCGGAAGCTACCGTTGCCCCTCCATTCCCAGTGATATCGACATTCCCTCCGGAAGAAGCGATCGAAGAAGCCATTCCACTTATATGGATTCCATAGGAATTGGAAGATCCGTTCGGAGATCCGAATCCGAGTACTGTGATATCTCCAGATCCTGAAGAGTTGATGGTTCCTCCGGATTCAAGAGAGATTCCCGCATTGCTTGTCCCTGTCCCATCTCCGTGTCCAGTCACTGAAATAGCGCCGCTTCCCGTCGTTGTTGCTGTGCCCCCATTTGAGATCCTCACTCCGACATCATCGTTCACAGCGGTAGAACTCGCCGTTCCATCCAAAGTGATTGACCCGATTCCAGAGGTGGAAACACTGCCAAAATCGAGAGTGATCCCATCATTACTTGTGCCCGATGGAGAAAGAGAATTGCCGGTGATCGAAATGTCCCCATTAGTATTGCTCACTTTGCTTAAGATACCGGTAAAACGGACGCCGGCTGAAGTGTCGCCGTTGGCGCTGCTTGTGCCCATCAGAGTCACTATTCCGCTTGTCGATTCGACCAGAGTGTCGCCTAACAAAATCCCATCGTTATTCACTCCTGTTCCATGACTTGTTCCGGAAAGGTTGATGTCAACACCGTTCGAAATGACCTGAGAGTTGTTCAAAAGATTGATTCCAGCAGATACTGTACTACTCGGGCTATTAGAGTTTCCAATAATGTCGATTGAGCCGGCACCTCCTGTGGAAACAAGTGAAGAAGAGTTGATCAATGTAACCCCAGTATTATTTACCGTTGCGACAGCGCCGCCTTGTCCCTCGAGGAAAATAATTCCCGTTGCTGTTTGAACAAGAGATCCGTTGTCCATAAAGATGCCGATGTTGTTCATTCCCATATTGCCGCCTCGGCCAAAGAGAACGATATCCCCAGAAGTGGTTGTAATCGTCGTCGGTGCTTTCATCCAGATGCCGGGGTAGTTGCCAGGATCCGTACCATCTGCTTCAAAATTGATAGCAAGGGCAGGGCTTCCAGAGTTTGAAATGACGGCTCCGGTTCCAAGACCTGGATCGTCGAAGAGAATATTGGCAGCTGCAAGGAGTGTGAGCGTTGTGCTCTGAGGCCAAACGATGCTCACATCATCATTGACTGTGATGGTTTGCAAGGTTCCCAGCGTACCGTTAGCTGTGTCGATGGTGAAATTGCCCAAGCCCAATTGCATGTTGATAAAATCGTCGCCGAATACGTTCGGTCCGCTTGCTCCCGAAAGGTGGTTGATCAAGATCGGCCCTGGATCGCAGAGGAATGTGCCAAAGTTCCCAGAAGCTGAACGAAGATCGGCATGGCCGCTTACCCAGAGCGAGCCACCAGAAACTTCTGCAAAGCCCCCGTCGCCCTTCCCAAAAGACCGAGCGCTGATCGCTCCGTGAAAATGAGTTTCGTTCTCGGCCACTAAAATGATTTGGCCGCCATTGCCATCGACATAAGAATCGGCAAAGATGGAAGCTCCTGGAGCTACATTGATATTAAAAGAAGAAATGGAAACACTCCCTCCGCCTTCATTCCCCGAGACGTCGATGATCGCATTGTCCAAAAGATTCACTTCGCGGGCGGAAATATGGACTTCATCGCTCAAGATCGAACCGTCGATCTCCGCAACATCAGCCACTAGATAAATGCGGCCGCCCTCTTCCTGAAGTCCATACGCATCTATCTGTCCACTGCTTTTGACAGCTGTTGCATAAACACCGCTTTTCAATTCCACTGCTAAAGCCTGGATCGATCCTGTGTTTTCTAGTTCGCACGCAATCGATTTTTCCGGCCGGATGAAAATTCGCTCTGAACCGGATGGTTTGAATAAAATCTCTGTTCCAGAGGCCAGCGATGCGAGCCCTTGCGGCGCTTCGATTTTTCCCTCGTTTTTCACCTGCTTTGCGATCAATAAAACATCGCCTAATGGACAATGGATAATGCCTTGATTGATGATCGGTCCATTTCCCTCGCCGGCGAATAAGATATCGCCTCCATTCAAGAAGTCCTCGTTCAAAATATCGAGGCTTGAAGCGATGAATCCCGATGTTTCGATCCGGGCATCGGGTCCGATCAGAAGGCCATCTGGATTGATTAAAAAGACCCGTCCATTCGATTCGAGCATCCCCAAGATGGCGCTTTCCGATCCGCCGGTTACTCTGTTCAGGATGCTGGCGTGGGACCCTTCTTGCAGGAAGCGGACAGTTTCATGCCGGTCGATCGAAAATTTCTGCCAGTCGATGATCGCATGTTTCCCGCTTTCGATGGTCAGCGAGGATCCCTCCAATATAGGAGTTTTCGCGTCTCCCGCCGCTACGTGGAATCCCTCCGGGAGGGCCGCTAGGGAGGTAAAAAAGAGGAAACTGCAACCGATAGGGACTTTGAAAAACATAGGAAAACTCTCAGTCAATGACTGTAAAAAAGTTAATTGAATAAAGGGATTGCAAGCAAGTAAAAACTTTCCTTGAGATATAAGACTTAAGTAGCTTAATTTAAGATGCTTAACATTTTTCTTAATAAGCATTTATTTAAAGCCAAAAAAATGATATAATTTCTTTTAAACATTAATTAAAAAAAGGTTTTAATATGGCTTCGTCAGATTCAGTTTCGGGTTTTAATTTAATTAAGCATCCAGCTCTCCCTTCTGATGCTATTTACGAGATTCACGGGTATCTATCTCTAGTCGATATGCTTTCTTATATACGATCCATGGGTAGGTACGGCCAACAAATGGCTCTCTATGGTACAGAGACTCTCTTTGCTACTGATGATGGCACAATCAGAGGTCTTACAGTTAAGAATATACTGATTCAGTTAGGCCGTATCCGTCCAGAATTTCTAGTGATAAAACTTCCAAATTCTCAATATAGCATCCAGAGACTCCTTCAGCACGCACCTATTGCCGCTTCTTTTTCTCACGCTTTTAATGCTTTCGAGAGAGCTTGTTTAAATTTTCGAGATACTGATCTGATTGAAGATACTTTTAATGCCTTACGCCAAGTTACAAATTTAACCGTCGCTGAGAAACGGCAATTGATCGATTTCATTGTAAAAAATTCGCACAGGATTCTTATTTCTCCTTCGAAGATCAGTTCCTATCTGGCACATACCAACGCCTTAGATGATGCAACACCTCAGCAACTATCTGATTTGCTCAGCCTCGCAACATCGCAAGCGAATAATTGGCGCGCTCCTTCGAGACAATTGCTGAACTCTTTGATAGCTACTTTAAGTAGAACAATCGGAGATGACGCTGCCACAAGATTTAATGAGATCCATCCTGATGTTTTAGGGGGAACTCTTCTTTCTCTTTTGGGAAATATTGATAGCTTAGATGGATATAGAAGTTTGATCGCAGCAATTCCTTCACAGTTAATAGATGTCGCTCATTTAGGAAAAATCATCTCTAAATTAACGACTCATTCTAAAACAGCACAAACTGACTTTTCTTCTTTGGCTCATTTATTGAATGGCAATGAAGTGCAAACAGAAATCGGCGGCATGGAAAAAAGAGAACTAGAGGGTTTAGCCGTTAAAATCATCGGAACGAAAAACCCTGAACTCTTCAGAGCCTTCTGCAATGCGGTTGGACAGGATCGCTTTAGCGATATCCGTCGGCAAATCCAACTTTCGATTGATTGTGCTTCCATTTACCATTACGAGCCTACTTATGTTGCACTTTTGCAAACTGCGATGAACAATGACGGCCAATTTGGTCCTGCAGAATAAGTCTTTTTAAAACCCTTGAACTCTCCGTTCAAGGGTTCCTCTTCTAAATTTCTATTGGTTTTTTTTCTTTAATATAGGATTCTTTTTTTTCAATTTAATCGGGAAATGATCCTATGTCTCGGACAACTTTTGTGAAAGGTTTGTTCCTTTTTGCAGCGGCAAGCTTTTTAAATCTCCAGGCGGCTGAAAGCGAAACGGTGATGAATTGGGGCAGAAATAGAAGAATCGCGCCTAGAGAAGAGCCTCCCGAAGTTTGCTGCCCAGCTCCTTGCAGAAGATTCCAGACCCGCTTAGATTTCCTCTATTGGCAAGCCGATGAAGATGGCCTGGAATATGGCACAAAAATGGAAGCGACCCCCATCATCGGCGTTGCTTCATCGACAAAAACCAAGCTGCTGGACCTCGATTTCGAATGGGACCCAGGCTTCCTCTTAGGTTTTGGCTATCTGATCACTGATTTTGATTCATGGGGGGTCGATCTGAATTGGACCCATATTCACAGTCACGCTCATGGCAAAGCAACCGCTCAAGGAGTTGAAGGGCAATCGACCCTTGTCGATACGATTATCCCTTCCTGGGTCAATCTTCTCTTTGAGCTGAGATTTGGAGCCTCGCGCGCCTCGGCTCATTGGGAATTGCATTATGACACTTTGGATATAGAGCTCAAAAAGAGCATTTGCCTCAGCGAAAGATTCGTTTTAAATCCCCATTTTGGTGTCCGAGGAGCTTGGATCGATCAAGACTACAAAGCGAGCTACGATACAGTATTTCTTCTCGCAGCAGGCGCACCTACCTTTACAAAAACAGTCACGTTTAAAGGAGATACCGATTTTAAAGCCGGTGGATTGCGCGGCGGCTCTGAAATCATTTGCCGTTTGACAAAAGAGTGGCACCTATTTTCCCAATTTTCTGCCAACTTTCTTTACGGTAAATTCAACGTCGAAATGAAAGACCTTAACGACCAAAGCTTAGGAGAAGGCGGCGTAGTCCCTTCCCCAATGAATTTCACTGCTTCTGAGCATTTTCGCCGTGTTCGACTCAGTTTTGAAGAAGCGATTGGATTTGGCTGGGACGCTCTTTTCCGATGCGAACAATATCGGCTATGCCTTCGAGCTGCCTTCGAAATGTCCCAATGGCTGAGCCAGAACGAACTCTTTTCGACCTTTTACTTCCGGGGACAAGATACAATTACCTCCTTCCCTGTGCGAAGCCAAGGCGATTTGAGTTTTATGGGCGTTCGGGTGAGTGCACAGTTTGATTTTTAAGAATTTAATCGGGAAATGATCCAATGTCTGGAACACTTGTAGGTTTGTTCCTTTTTGCTAGCGCCCCATTATTGTTTGCAGCTGAAGGCGAGACTGTAATGAACTGGCGGAAAAGTGAAAACATCGAACCAAAAATAGAACCCCTTTATCCAGATCTTTGTTGTCTTGATCCTTGTGGAAAGTTCCTAACCCGCTTAGATTTTCTCTACTGGCACGCAGATGAAGATGGCTTAGAATATGGCACAAAAATGGTCGCCACAGAGTCCATCGATGTCTTTTCAACCACAGATACCCGATTGCTCGATCTCGATTACGAATGGGATCCAGGCTTCCGCGTAGGTTTCGGCTATCTGATGAATCGCTTTGATTCCTGGGCTCTCAATGTGAATTGGACCCATATTCACAACCACGCCCATGGCAAGACGACAGCAACCGGTATTGAGGGACAAATCACCGCTACCGACACGATCATTCCTATTTGGGTCAGCCTCCTTTTTGAACCAAGATGGGGAGCGGTGTCTGGTTCTGCTCATTGGCATTTAGATTATGATACCTTGGACATAGAACTTGGAAAAAGCCTTTGCCTTGGCGATCGATTCCTTTTCAATCCCTATTTCGGCCTCCGTGGAGCTTTGATTGATCAAGACTACAGAGTCAATTATAACTGCGTATTTATCCTCGAAGAAGGGGCCCCGACTTTTAATCGAATCGTCAATTTTAAAGGGGATAATGATTTTAAAGCCTTCGGAGTGCGCGGCGGCACTGAGATGGTTTATCGTTTATCCAATGAGTGGCATCTCTTTTCCCAGCTTTCTGCCAACCTTCTTTACGGGCAATTCAGAGTGAAGATGAAAAATCTCCATGACCAGGGTTTGCCTGATTCGATGCAGGATTTTGATAATGATACGGATATCCCTCCATTTCCTACTGATTTCCATGCCTCTCAGGAATTCTGGCGAGTCCGGCTCAACTTTGAAGAAGTTGTGGGATTAGGTTGGGAGCGGATGTTTAAGTGCGAACAATATCGGCTCTGTTTTCGAGCGGCTTTTGAAATGTCTCAATGGCTGAGTCAAAATCAACTCTATTCGACTCTTCACTTCCGAGCCATTGATGCCATCAATCTATTATCGGTCCGAAGCCAGGGCGATTTGAGCTTTATGGGCCTTCGGGTCAGTGCGCAGTTCGATTTCTAGACCCCTATTTTGCTTTGATTAGGGCGTAGGCTTTTTTGAGAGAGTCAGCGCTTCTTTGCAAGGCCTCTTTTTCAGCACTATTTTTGGCGGGCTCAAGCACTTTTACGACTCCATTTCGGCCCACTATACTGGGTAAGGATAGCGTTGTTCCATACACTGGATTGTAAGAACCGATGGGAATGACAGCAAGTTCATTGCGGACGACGATTTCAGCGATGCGGGCGCAGATCATTCCAATTCCATATTGGCTAGCGTTGATCCCTTCGATGATCGAGATATTCGCATAGCGCACTTCATGCTCAATTTTTTCACTTTTGCTTGCATCGAAGCCTAAATTGGCAAGAGGAATTCCTCCGATGGAAGCGGACGACCATAAAAATACTTCTGTTGTGCCGTGCTCTCCGATCACGTTCGCTTCGACAGAATCAGGGCTCACATGGAAAAAATTAGCGAGATGCCAGCGGAAGCGCAAACTATCTAAAAAAGTGCCTGTGCTTAAGATCCGTTCGTGGCCTGCGATCTGTCTTGTCAATTGAGCTAAAGGATCGGGGGGGTCGGTTACGACCAAGATCACTGCTTGAGGCGCAATTTTAATGATTTTTGGGACGATTTCTTGATATATACTCGCATTGGTTGCAAGGAGCTTCAATCTTCCTGAAGGATCGCTCCGATCTGTTGCGCCCCCTGTTTTTTCATTGATGCCAGCGGTGATCATGACCAAAGAAGCGTTGGCCAGATCAGGATAATCTCCCGCGCGAAGGGTGACCATGTCAGAGATAGTGGCGCCATATTGCATGTCAGTGACAACCCCTATGGCGCGCTTCATATCTTTATCGATTAAGACGATTTCCCGTGCGCAATTGCGCATGATTAAAGCCATCATGCAAGCAGATCCCACTCCGCCTGCGCCGATCACACCTATCTTCATCTTCGACCTCTTAGAAGTGTCTTATAAGCAGTTTAATCTTTTCAAAGCTACTGCTGATGTGGTGCAGGAGGCTTCGGTTGATAGAAGATCAATGCTGAGGCGCCTCCTAGAATGACAAAAAGGGTGCCCAAGATCGCATGGTAGGAGGGAACCTGGTTCCAAACGATCCAACCGATGATCCCTGAAAAAACAACAGCTGTATATTGAAAAGCTCCAACATGAGAGGCATCTGCATACTTGTATGCCTTCACGACAAAAAACTGCGATAGGAAGGCTGCGAGCCCGCCGCACAAAGCCCAACCTACGCTATCTAAGGGAGGCGCCTCCCAGAACAAAAACACGAACGGCGTGAGGAAACAGGAACTGAAAAAATAATAGTATAAAATCAGCCTTCCTACAGGTTCTGTTCTCGTCAGCATTTTGAGGTAGATAAAAGCGAGCGCTTGGCTGATTCCTGCGGCTAGGCTAATCAGATTGCCCCACTTGGCAAGTGAGGCGAGATCGGGTTTTAAAATCAAAAATACCCCAAAAAATCCGAGACCGAGGGAGATCCAGACTTTTCCCGAAATTCTTGCGCCCCAAAGCAGGATGGCGAAGAGAGGAATAAAAAGAGGCGCGGTGTTATATAAAAGAGTCGCGTTGAGAAAGGGAATCAAATTCAGGGATGCGATATAGAGGAGCGTAGCCAAAAGGCCAAAACTAATCCTCGCGACATATCCCCAAATGATGTTTGTCTTTAGGAATCGAAGGCCTTCTCTGTAGATACAGCCTATTTGAATCAAACAGGCAAAAGAATAGGCGATATAAACCGCCCAAACTACAGAGGAAGAAGCGCTGGCGGTTTTTAGGAAAGCCCCCGATAGGGCTATAAAGAAGAAGCCTACCGTCATGCATAAAGACCCCTTTCCCATTTTCTGATGTACCATACAAGAAGGAAATACCACTTTCCTCTAATGGGGTCAACATCCGCTTAAGAGAAAAACTGCGTCATCCATTGATGCCGGATTGTGCGAGTCACAAACTGTTCGCGATACTTCCCATTCCGGATTTTTTGCGCTAAGTCAAGGGCAGCTATACTTTTCTCAGGGTTTAGTTCAGCGATCATTTCCAGCATATCTGGTACCGAGCTTTCTTCATGAAAATAAGGCCATTTTTGAAAATTCATTAGGACTGTTTGTGCATCGGCGAGGGCTGCTTCTCTATTCCCCAAAAATTTATGGGCCTTTGCCCTTCCAGCCACTGCAAAGAGACTCTTAGGCCACAACTGGATAGATTGATCGAAGGCATCGAGAGCCTTTTGATACTCTTCAGATCTCAAAAAGGATCCGCCTATGTTCTGATGATATTCTCCCTTAAGGTAAGGATCATTAGATGTTGTAACAAGTTCCTCGGAAATTTCCGTTTTGATCCCTCTCGATGAATCTGCAAGGATCTGTCCTTCTAGATAGGAGGGTGAATTTTCGTGGGGAGAAAACTCTTTTCCAAGAAGCGCTTTGTTAAACGCTATGCATGTCACTAGATTTAAGTTAGAAGGATTGAAAGTAAGAGCCGTTTGATAACACTCGAGGGCCTTAGCATGATCCTGTCGACATTCATAAATATCCCCTTGGACTTGATAGGCAAGTGCGAGCAAATTTTGATCTACACGTGTCGATCCATGTTGTTTGCGAGCTTGGTGCAGTTGGATAGCAATCTTGGATTCTTCAATCGCGTCATCAAACAATCTCATTTCTAAATTTGCATTTGCAAGTCCTACTGCAGCTTTGAAATTTTCAGGATTATATTTCAGGGCTATTTTAAAACAGTTATGAGCTCGAGAATAACGTTCGAGTTCAAAATGGATATTGCCTAGGACAGTAAGGATATCCGATCTAAGATCTCCATGATGTTCATATAAGGTGAGAAAATCGTCTACGTCTAAATTTGCCGATTGTAATAGTTCGTTGTATCCCTTCTCATCCACATGCTTTTGTTCAATAGCCAATTGCAATTTCACCTGAGCCCGACGAACTAAAGTAGTAGGATTGCCGCAATCGAGACGCATCGCGGTTTCAAGAGCCTCGAGGGCTTCGTTGAATTCGCCCTTGTTGTAATGAGCGCAGCCCCTCTCTAACCATTTACCGGATTGTATTTCTTCTTTTGTGGGAACAGGTTGATGATAACTCTTGTACGCACCGTGAAGCTTTTGACCGACAAAAAGGCCAGTTGCAGCAATCAGAGTTAATGCGGTCTTAAAATATGGTGTAGAAGTACCCATCCAAACGCTGCTTCCCAGCGCAATAGTAGTAATTCCTATATCTTTTACGAGGGGAAGATAACCCTTCAGAGAGCCGCAGTCTCTTTGCTTTGTTTCAGTCGCTGATTTAGCTTTTGTAGGTCTTTGAACCTGGATGGCTTCAGCCGCGGTAGCGGTTATCAAAGAAGATTTTGAATCTGTTTGATCAGGCAAGCTACCTGAAAGGGGTTGGATATTTGTTCCTTGTGAAACTGACATTAAAGCTGATGGCATAAATAAAGCCTTGTTTTGTTATTTTTCCGTTATTTTAATATTAAGGTTAATATAATCTCTATATTAAATAAAAAATTATATATAATTTAAAGTTAAGATTCTATATATTTTTATCAATCATAAATGATAGAATTGTGGACCCAAAGAGAGACTACAATGCCTATTTTTCATTCATTTGAGACCCATTACTCTGCCACGCCTCAGGTAGTATATCCTTCATTAGCTGTAGTTCCTGTAGAGCAGGATGCAATAGCCTGGTCCATTGAGAGGGTCATTTTCGACTTCGGCGGGGTCTTAATTAAGCCAAACGAAGATACAGTCGCCCAGTATTTAGCAAAAGCCTTCGGTGTGTCTGAGAACGATATAAGGGATCGCGATCGAGAAGTGAATGGAGAAGAAATGAGAAAGCTCCAGTGGATCGGAATCGATGAAGAAGAGTTTCAGATGTGGATTGCTTTCGCAAAGGATATTGGCAAACCAATCCCAGACCCTAATCTGTGGCGTGAAGAATACATGAAAGTGAAGATGGAAGCTCTTGAAACCCTTCCTGGAATTGTGGAATTGATTCGCGATCTCAAAGAAGCCAACTATTCCTTAGACATCTTATCAAATTTCCCAGAATGGATGCAGCCGCTGCTGGATAAACTTCTCGATGATCTTCATCGCGAACTTGGTTACAAGCCTTTTGATACCATTCATTTGTCCTATGTGACGAAAAGGAACAAGCCGGACAAAGATGCCTTTGATGGCATTCTCCAAACAAAGGGAAACCAAACCATCTTTATCGATGACCAGCGCAAAAATATCAAAGGCGCCAATGACTGTGGAATTCGGGCAATCCATTTCGTTTCAGCAGATCAAATTCGGCAAGAACTCATAACTCATTCCGTTCTAAAAAAGTGATATTCAGTGAATTATTGTGTGTTTGTTCGCTTATTCCGAAAAGTTTTTTTCTAGAATAGTATACCTTGCCAAGGTATACTTGCTCTCTTTCAATGGAAAAGAATGGCAATCGGTTCATTCAAAGATAAAGACGCGGAAGTCTTTTTCTTTACAGGTAGAGTTCCTAGAAAAAAGGGCTGGTCTACAGTTGCTAAAATTGTCCAAAGAAAGTTAGACATGTTGCATTATGCAAAGGAACTTAAGGATTTGCGCAATCCTCCTAATAATCATCTAGAAAGTTTGGAAAGAGACCTTACGGGATTTTATAGCATACGGGTAAACGATCAATGGCGGATTGTTTTTAGATGGATTGAGCAACCTTATGATGTTCAAATAATGGATTATCATTAGAATGTGAATTATGAGACAGATGAGAAGAAAGCCGACATCTCCAGGTATTATTCTTGAAGAGGAATTTCTAAAGCCTTTAGAACTCACACAGAAGGATCTTGCCGATCATTTGGGCTGCGATTACAAAGTGATCAATAGAATCATTAACGAGCAATCCAGCATAACACCTGAGATGGCGACAAAGCTTGCAGCCGCATTCGATACGACCCCAGATTTTTGGCTCAATGCCCAAATGGCCATAGATTTATGGGCTCTCAGAACTAAAAAGCCTAAAATCCGATCTTTGCTTCGTGGTCGAAGGGATCGTAAGGCAAAAAAAATTCAGTCTATTTAGACACAGCCAAAAAAATCTGGCTCTAAACGCCTGTAAAGATAAAAATAGATAATCTATTTGGGTTTAGAGTATGTCGTATTATTTTTGGATGGCTGTTTCCTATCTTTGCAGGGCTATTCTTTCCGTCCGTTATCGTGTAGAAATCAAAGATATCGACCCTGCTCAACTCGGGCGAAAAGATGGCACTCTTTTCCTTCCAAACCACACCGCGCATCTAGATCCGTTATTCGTCTTCGTTTGGCTTTGGCCAAAGTACCGGATGCGTCCGCTTGTCGTCGATTTCATTTACAACCTTCCTTGGCTGAAACCCGGACTCAAGCTCGTAAAAGGAATTGAGGTTCCCGGATTCACTGAAATCAATCAGCTGAAAATCCGAAAAGCGCAAAAAGCTCTTCAAGAAATAGCCGAAGGGTTGAGAAAGCATGACAATTTCGTCCTGTATCCTTCTGGCAGACTCAAATCGCAGGGACAAGAGATCGTTGGCGGATCCTCCGGCGCGCATGATCTTGTGCAAGAATGTCCCGATGCCAATGTCGTTTTGGTCCGCATCTCCGGCTTTTGGGGGAGCAGCTTTTCCAGGGCTTTAAATGGCCAATCGCCCGATATTCTCAAAACGCTTTTGCAGGGAATCAAAGTCCTTCTTAAAAATGGTCTTTTTTTCGCTCCTAGAAGGCGAATCTACATCGAGCTAGAAGTGCCTCAAGATTTGCCCAGACAGACATCGCGTTTAGAGTTTAACCACTACCTCGAGAATTGGTACAATCGGTTTCGGGACGACGAAGGGAAAAGGTTTGAGAGCGAACCGCTAAAGCTCGTTTCTTACAGTTTTTGGCGGCAAGATCTTCTCAAAATCGAAACGCCAAAAAAAGTGCGCTCTTATGAAGGGGATGTGACCATCTCTTCTGAGACCCGAACGAAAGTTTATGCTGAAATCCGGAAGATTTTAGAAAACCCATCTCAGAACATTACCAAGGAAATGAAACTTGGAAGCGATCTGGGGATGGACTCCCTCAATATCGCAGAAATGATCGCGTTTCTCTCACACCATTACGATGTTGATGATGTGCATCCAGTCGATATTGAGACTGTTGAAAATGTTCTGGAGATTGCAGAAGGCGCCCACCTTAACAGGAGATCAAGTCCAGCGGCGAAGATCCCTTGGCCCGACCAGACTCTCCGCCCCAGCCCCGCTCAACCTATGGGAAAATCATTTCCGGAAGCTTTTTTGAACTCTTGCAAACGAATGGACTCCTTCTCCGCATTTGGCGATGATCTTCTTGGGATCTGGAGTTATAAAAAGTTCAAGAAAGCCGTTTTGGTCTTCGCCCAGTATTTCCGTTCTCTGCCAGATGAGCGGATCGCGATTATGCTTCCCTCATCGGCTGGAGCCTACTTGACGATCGCAGCCATACAGTGCGCCGGAAAAGTTCCTGTGATGTTGAATTGGACGCTGGGTCCCCGTTATCTCGAAGAGATGATGGCCTTGAGCGGAGCCAAAAGAGCTGTTACCTCTCTGAAGTTTTTGGAGCGTCTTTCTCATGTCGATTTCGGCAAGATCGTCGATCAGCTAGAACCTATTGAAGAGATCCGGCCGAAACTAACCCTTAAAATGAAGCTGCGCGGTTTGTTTTTAAGTTATAGCTCAGTTCCCTTCGTTTTGCGCGCTATGGATCTCGATCGAATTGATGAAAATGATCCTGCTGTGATTCTCTTCACGAGCGGAACGGAAGCCAATCCGAAAGGAGTGCCTCTTTCTCATAAAAATATGCTTTCTAATATCAGCGCATGCCTAGCCTGCAATGACTTTAATGCGAGCGACATCATGCTGGCTTTTCTTCCCCCATTTCATTCATTCGGATTCACAGCGACGGGATTTCAATGCATTATGAGTGGGATTCGACTCGCTTTTTTCCCTGATCCGACTGATAGCTTTGGTTTAGCAGACGCGATTGACAGATGGAAAACGACCTATATTTGCAGCGCGCCTAATTTCTTAAGAGGCATTCTGAATGCGGCTAAACCGGGACAATTGAAATCGCTTCGGTATGTTGTGGTGGGTGCGGAAAAGGTGCCGAGAGAACTCTACGAACGAGTTGAAAATCTGAAAACGGGCGCCAAACTCTTGGAAGGATATGGAATCACAGAATGTTCTCCGGTCCTGAGTGTCATTCGCTTCGATCGGCCTACGAAAGGGGTCGGTCCTCCTCTTCCAGGAATCGAGCTATGCACAATCCATCTCGAGACGCAAGAACTCTTGCCTGAAGGGACGGAAGGAGAAATCTGCGTCCACGGACCTAATGTTTTCAATGGATATCTGGGCAACCCTAAATCTCCCTTCATCCAAATCCGGGGAAACCGGTGGTATAGGACAGGGGATATAGGGCATATCGACTCTGAAGGAAATTTGATCCTTTCCGGCCGTCTCAAACGGTTCACAAAGGTAGGGGGAGAAATGATCAGCCTCGGAGCCATAGAGGAGGTGCTTATGAGAGAACTGTTGCGCCGCGGTCAGATTTCTTCAGACCTTCCCTCTTTGGCGGTTTGCGCTGACGAGAAGAATGATGGAAAACCGCAGCTCATTCTCTTTACGACGATCTCGATCGATAGAGACGCCGCCAATGAAATCTTGATCCAATCGGGATTCAGCCGTCTGATCAAGATCTCCTCCGTCCAAAAGGTCGATGAAATCCCTCTTATGGGCACCGGCAAGACGAACTACCGCCAGCTGCAAAAATCATTAGTTTAGTATTCAATGGCTTTTGAAATATTGCACTTCGCGCTCATGCTTCTCTGCTCCGGCGCGGGTGCTGAATGTCCCTAGATTTCTCCGTTTACCCGTCTTTGGGTTCTTTTTACGAGAGTAAAGCCGATATTTTCCTGAGGGGAGTTTTCTGATCATTCTCTTATTTCCTATGCACGCATTTTTCGTAGAGATCTTTGAAAGCTCTTTTCGGATCGTATTTCTCTTTCAGTTCTGTGAAAGCGCTTTTTGAATGGATCTGCCAAAACTCTTCTTCCGTATAATAAGAATCGGAATAAAGGCTCTTATATCCCTTCATTTCCACTGCTGTCTGCTCGATCGTCCGGTTTAAAATCCCTTGCGGCCTATCCGAGGGAACGATATCCCAGAACCCAAAATCCATATAGAGCAGGGTGGGGTCTAATGTAAAGAGGGGATATTGCCGATCAGGATGGGTGAAGTGAAAAGGGCAGATCCAGATGGGAGTGATTCCAATCATCCGTTGGAAAAAAACCAGGAACTGAGGAGCATTGCCAACGGGAATCAAGACGTCTTGAATCACGCTTTCCGAAGGCTTTGCAAAGAGACGCATCAGAGATTTTATCAGGGAATTGGAAGAGGCAAAATGCATGATTTTCCAATACATGGCGGACTTGAGCATGAATTTGCCAAATAGAAAGCGAAGCAGCGAATAGTTCATCCCGAAATGTTTGGAGCACCAAAACCAATCTGCATCCCATCTCCAAATATAATCGTAGACGGTGAGATAATTGGTTTCTTTCTCCCGAATCGATTTGTAATAGGAACTCATGTAGGTATAATTGCTTGTGTAGGGAGCCTGATCGACAAATTCTCCTAAAATGATGTACATCTCGTTTTTGTCAAAAATGACTCCATCGATATAAGAATCTGTTGCTAATGACCGATTTTCTAAACAGAGTTCGTGGAGCTTATCGAAAAAAACTTTGCTATCGTCGAAGCGGAGATTCGTCAGCCGGATGAATTTTTTCGCCGGGATCAGCTTCATTTTGATTTTTAGGGCATATCCCAAAGTTCCGTAGGAATTGGGCAAAGCAAAAAATAGATCCCGATGTTCATTTTCTGGAGTGCAAGTCAATACCGTTCCATCGCCTGATAGGACTTCTACTTCGAGGATCGTCTCATGAACCAGGCCATATCGAAATGAGGAGGACTCAATGCCTAGCCCGACAAGAGCGCCGCCGACTGTGATGGTCTTTAGTTCAGGGACGACAGGGGGGAGGCAGTTGTATTTAAGAGTCTCATCGACAAGATCCTCATAGGTGATCATCGCTTCCATTTCAGCGATCAAATTCACAGGATCAATTGAGATGACTTTATTGAACTGCTTAACATCGAGTTTTTTTGAGGGGCTGCCCTTTCTGTCTCTGAATAAATTCGACGTCTTTTTTTTGAGGGCAAATGTTCCACTGAAGAGATTCTTCTGAACTTCCTCGACGATCCCTTGTTTTTTTAACTGGTAGTTTTCTTCAAGTTCATCGGATCGATTCATATCCTCCTAGGACTCCTTTTTTGGAAAGGACGACTTGCCAAAGCTGAATGGTTCTAGCTCTGAAGCCTCCGGCGCAGGAGAGTAGATAAAACTTCCACATTTTGTAGAATGGATCTGGATATTCTGCCTGAAGCTTTCCCCAGTTTTTTTCGAAGTTATTGAACCAGGCAACGAGAGTCGTATCGTAATTGATGCTCATATTATGCCAATCCTCCATCACAAATAAGCCTTCGATGGCTTGACCGAATTGGGCAATAGAGGGGAGGTGGCCGTTAGGGAAGATATATTTGCTGATCCACGGATTGCTGGTGATCCCAGTTGTGTCTCTGCCAATTGTGTGGACGAGCGCCAATCCATCGTCTTTCAAGCACTTGTTGAGGAGTTCCATGAAACCTCGGTAATTCTTTACACCGACGTGTTCCATCAATCCAATCGAGATAATCCGATCGAAGGTTCCCTCAACTTCTCGGTAGTCGTGGTTGCGCACATCAACAGGAAGACCTTTGCAGATTTTTTTTGCATAATCGCATTGTTTTTCGGAAAGATTGACCGCAACGACCTCAACTCCATAATTTTCCGCAATATGCTTCGCAAAACCACCCCATCCGCAACCAAGATCTAGGACGCGCATCCCTTCTTTTAAATCTACTTTCTTAGCGATCAAGTCGAACTTCGCTTTTTGAGCTTCATCCAATGTGGAACAGTTTTTCCAGTAAGCGCATGTATAGGCCAAAGTATCGCCAAGCATGTATTCGTAAAGATCGTCCCCTAGCTCGTAATGCTGTTCGATCACTTTAGCGCTGCGGGAACCTTTCTCCTGCATATTGAACAGTTTGGCTTTTACATAATTCCAGCGCATTTTCCAAGTGGGTTTTACTTTGTTTTCAAGATCTGCATGGAGAATCTTGAAAATGCAATCATCCAGGGCTGCAGAATCCCACCATCCTTCCATGTAAGATTCGCCAAAGCCTAAGGCTCCATCTTTGATAATTCGGGAGTAAAATCTGTCGTCAAGCACTTGGATATCTGAAGGCCTATCGCCATTGATTTTTATATCGGCATAAGCCAGGAGTTCTTCTACTACTTGCTTAGGAGTAGATTCTCCTTTGATAGCAAAAGTGATCAGAAAAAGATACAGTGCAAATTTTAGAGTCCTGTGCATAGTAAAAAACCCAAGGTTAAACTCAAATTATAACTAAACCAATTTCCATTAAATGACAACTCAAAAAATGCCGTCCAAACGAGGAATTCTTGTCAAAAAAAAGAACAATTGCGTAAAATTTCTGGCGATTATGAGCACTCCTCCTGTACAAAAACAAAGCCGTTATTCTCAAGAACCTCTTTCTTCGCCTATTCCACCCAAACGTAGGGGAGTGGTTGGACCTGATAGAGAAGAGGAGAAAGGTGCCGGTCCTTCTCTTCCTCCGCCAATTGTTAATACTCAGGCTTTGGCTTTATCTCGCACAAGCGCAAAACCTGTACCTGTACAAGTTTTAGACATCCCGACGCTTTATATCCAAATCGATCAAGGCTTTGCTGATGATCCCGAAATTGAACCTGAGGCTTTAGGAGAGCAGCTTTCTCTCATTCCCGAACTTCTCCCATCTTTCACCAGCATGTCTTATTCAAAGATCAAAAGTGATTTTGGCAGTTACATGGATCAGATGGAAGTAGATCCAGGAACCAAACGGGTCTATTTAAAGGTTGTTTCTGAAATTTGTAGGCAAAGCACTTTGAATAGCTCTTCAAAGGAAAGCGCTCTTGATTTTTGCCGCAATGCAGAGAAGTATCTAAATTCTGTGCGGTATTCTGTTTTTCAGGAAGCGATCCGAGAAGGAAGAGCCATTTTAGCGCGGAGAGAGTCGATCTCGTCAGTGGCTCAAGTCCTTTCTAAATTTGATGAATTAAGAAGGATTTCTTCTTTAGGCGAAGGAAGAAATGGACAGCTTATCGGAAACCTGATCAGCGATAGCTTCCCCGCTTCGAAATTACAGTTCCGCAATTTCTGCCAAGAAGTGAAGAGGCGTAAAGCTGATTCTCCTCTCGATGAACTGAGTGAGAGACTCAGAAACCAGATGAAGAGCTTCTTAGGAAGCCAAAGATCCTCTGCTAGCAGCAGCAGCAGTCAAGGATCCAGCCTGTTCGATATCGAAGCCGATGCGATTTGGAAGGCAGGCTATTTAGTTTTAAGGACAGCCATTCAAAATTCTAGAGGACCCAGCCTATCTTCACCTTCACAGGAATTAACAGAACAGTGTGTAGCCGAGACTTGGGACAAATTTTCGTCTGAACTGATTGATCAACGAGAATTGATCCATCGTTTTTTAAATAGTCTTTTGCCTGAAGATTTGCAAAAAATAAGGGAAGATCTTTTAGCCCTTCATGTAGAAGGAGGTCTTGACAAAAGAGCTAACCTGCTCTTCAAAGCATTTACCCGCTCGTTAAGCCAACCCTTAACTCTCGCTCTTTTGAAACAGTGGTGCTTAAGGCCTTCTCTCTAAGCTACCATCTTCTGCATTTGTTCAATTTTTTGAGCTGTTTTAAATAACTCGCCATTGTCTTTAGGTACGTAGCCCCTATTTTTGAAAAAGGACTTAGAAAGCCTCAAAGGGCTTAAGTAGATTCCATCTTTTTGGAGTTGAAGAACTAGATTGTCCGCAAATAGCGAGAGGGCAATTCCGGCTCCTTTGACTTTTCCTACTTCATCATCATTCAGAGAAGAACGGATATTCCTTGGATGTGTAACCAGACAATCCATAAAAATGTAGTTTGTAAATCCAAAATCTCTTGGGCTCATGTTGAGCACCATGATTGCTTGTACTCTTCCTTTAAGGTCTTTGCAAACATAGGACTTTGAATCTTTGTCTAAATTTTCGATGATCATCCCGCAAACGGAGCTGCAACTGGAAAATTCGGACCTTTCGTCATCAGAAACGGCCATCTTATATTTTTTCAATGCAATGGAACTCCAACAATTGGCTTTGAGAATCAATTGAGGGTGTTGTTTCACCCCAATTTCTTCTATTTTGAATTGTGGCTGTTCGGAAGAAAGAGCAGATATCGAAACCATGATTATTTACGCTTGGAGCATAAAACGCCGACAGTCACGACAGTGACAACTGCAGCAACTGCGTACCAAAAATAGTTGGATTTCTTTGCCTTGGTAGGTGGATCCATTGTCTGCGTTGAAACTTCTTTTTGAGCAGGTTCTTTAGGATCATTTGCGTCAGCTAGTTGCCTTAATGTTTTTAAAGCAGCTAGGGGAGGATCGATGAGCTCAGGTGTTCCAGCTATTGCAGCGTGTTTTTCTTTCATAGCTTGGAGATCGCCAATAAGGGTCGTTGCAGTGTTTCTCACTTCTGCGCTGAAAAGAGATTGAGGCGCGTCTTTATTCCATTTTGGCCATGCTGCTTTTCCAATACAGGCATGACGTATACAATATTGAGATCCTGAAAGAATGGCGGAATGAGCTGCAAGACGGGTCGTTTTTGTTTTGTCATTTTTCTCGAGAGTTTTATTGAGTGCGATCTCTCGGGTATATCGATCGTCTACTTTTTGGAATAGATTATAAAAGTCTGATTTAAGTGGTGATGTCATAATTTATATTCCTTATTATATTAATAACTAACATTATATACGAAATTAATTAATATTACAATTGATATTAAGTTATAATAAATTATTTAATTGATGAAATGATTGTCAAAGTGAGATAGTAGAACTCATATGAATGAATCGCTTGTAAAGAAATATATTGAAAAGTGTTGGAATGGCGCAGATTTGCACGCTTTCGAAGAGTATGCAGCACCTGATTTTACCTACTATTTGGGCAGCCAAACTGGGAAAAACATAGCTTTGATGAAAGAGTTTCTTCTAGCTGTTCATACGGCGTTCCCAGACTGGAAAGTCGATATCCGGGATCTGGTTGTTGCAAGCAATAGTGTGGCTGTACGCTGGGATGGTCTCGTGACCCATAAGGGAGTTTTCCTAGGAATCCCTCCGACTGGCAAACAAATCAAAGTCTATGGGATGAGTTTCTATCGGATCATGGATGGAAAGATCATTGAGGAATGGGAGCAGATGGATTCTTTGGGCATGCTCATGCAGTTAGGAGATGCTCATTTTCTTTCTGAGTCTTTTCGAAAAGCCGCTAAAACGGCATCGTAGTTAGGTTCGTCGGTCAACTCGGTGACCTGCTCTGTGTAGATGATTTTCCCTTTTTCGTTCAAAAGAACGATCGCGCGGGAAAATAGACCTTGATAGGGTCCGTCGAGCATAGTAACGCCGTATTTTTCTCCGAATTCAGGATTTCGGTAGGTAGATACAGGAAGGACTGTATTTACTTTTTTGGCTGCGCAAAAACGCTCTTGGGCAAAAGGGAGATCTGCTGAAACGCACACGACTAACACATTCTCGATGAGTTCTGCGATCCGATTGAACCGAACCATGGCCATGGCGCAAGTAGAGGTGTCTAGGCTAGGAAAAATGCTCAATATCGTTTTTTTCCCGAGGCATTCTTTCAGAGTGAATTCAGAAAGATCGATTTTCACTGCAGTGAAGTCAGGGGCTTGGCTCCCAACGGGAGGCAAATAGCCACTTGTCTTAACGATTTTTCCAACGTTCGTAATCGTACCCATATGAAACTTCTTTTAAAGGGATTTAGATTTTCTTACAAGTTCTGAAAATTTTTTTATATTCCCCATAACTGTTAGAAAATATAGAATGTTTTTCCATTTTTCGAGGATCGATTGTCTTCAGCAGTTCAAGAAAAAATCATCGAGGCAAAAGATAGTCTCCTCAATCTTTTCGATCGTTTAGTTCTCCCAATGCCTGGGAATGGAGATTCTCCAGTCGTTGCCGATGTAGCCTCTGCCATCATTCCGAAAATTTTATCCAGCGAAGATTGCTCGAAACTCCAAGCTTTAAAAGATAAAGTGCAGGAATACGTTAGAGAGAATAGTGAATTTCTTTCAAAAGCTCTCCAAGAAAGCATGGACCAAATTTTCATTGCCTGTATAGAACGGCTATGTGCTTTGTGTAAAAGCGTAAAGTCTGTCACATCTTCTGCAAATTTAGACAAGCAGAAAGCAATGGACTTTCAATTCCACCCCCGAAATGATTCGGGGGCAGAAGAAGAGGAAGAACATGGCGGTAGCTGGGTTGAAGTCAGCGTTCCCACTTAAAAAGCTTAATGAAATCCTCCGGGGGCATTTTCAGCTTCAAGAGCCAGGGGGCTTGTCTTGCGCCATCTTTCATAGAAGAAAATGATCGGGAGGATGACAGCTAAAGTTCCTATAATCACTCCAATGATTGGAAAAATGGTCCCGTTGTAGAGTGCGCTGGCGAGCGCGACAATCAAAGCGGTGAAGAGAAGACGGGCGCTAGTCAATAAGCTGGCAGTCACCCCTTTAATATCTGGCAATAATCCCATTCCTTCGGGGAAATAAAGACCCATTGTCCAGTTGCATCCAAAAGTATAAAGCATCATACCCGCTGTTGAAAGATAGGGATTTTGGGGAGCGATCCAAGCAATGAGCGCTAATTCTATACCTCCTAAGGCGAGTAGCAGTGTTCCTATATACTTGATTCTCTGGGTTCCCCATTTCCGAATGGCGCGGGTAGAGCTCAGGCTGGCTACAAGCCAAGCTCCTAAGATTGCAGCTTGGAAAAAGGGGAACAGTTGTTTGCTCATCCCAAAGTCGACGACAAAGAGAACCGCTGTTCCTGAAAGAAAGGCAAGGTAGCCTGCAAACATGAAGCTGATGATGATGGTGAGCTGCCAGAAAGGGAGGCAGGTCAAGGCTTGCTTGAAATCGCCCAAGATCTTTTTAGTCTGAAAGGGCGCTCTTTTTTCTTTTGCCAAAGTTTCATCGAAGAAAAATAAACAGATGAGAAAGCTGACAAGGACGAAAATTCCAATCGTTAAAAAGTTGGAACGGAAACCATAGGCCTGATTGAGATAGCCTCCCAACATCGGCGCTCCAGCCATAATAAAGGGGATGATTAAATTGAGCTGATTGAGTGCGCTGATTGCTTTCTCCGCTTTAAATGCGTCAAAAAGGATCGCGGTTCCCAATGTAAAGCAGCCGCCGCTGCCCAATCCCTGTAAGAGCCGGCCCCAAAGCATCTGATCGAAGCTCTCAGCATACAGAGTGATGATGCTTCCAATTAAAAAGAGACCCAAAGCTGCAAGAAGAGGTTTTTTACGTCCAAAAGAATCGGAGACAGGTCCATATAAAGGCCCTGATGCGCAGATTCCGACGAAATTCCATGTAAGAAGACTCTGGATTTCATCTTCTGACGCATGAAAATAAGCCATCATATCTGGAAAAGCGGGCAAATATATATCAGTTTCAATGCATGCCGCAATAAAGATAGTAATAATGAGAAGTAGGTACTTAAGCCCACTGTTAAACATATAATTTCCAATTTTAAATCTTGGAGACTTTCAACAAATTTATCAGTCGCATCTTTTGGCCCTTTTCGCGATCTTTTGCGCGTCTAGGTCTCGTCTATGGGCCTTTGGCATATGTCGAGCCCAAGTCTCGCAAAATTTCATCGAAAATGACTCAAAATCTGCGTAGCTGCTTAATTTGTTGACAGTCTCTATAAAGCAAAAAAAAATTTTACTTAGGAATGCTAAGTAAAGGCAAGTAGCATTAGAGCGAGGGATAAGATAGCTAGGCGATTCTGACCATGATAGTCTTTGATGGTTTTTGCCCCACTATAATCGGAGTCTTCAATTCCTGCAAGTTCTCGTAAGGTGATTTGCAATATAAAAGTCGGTTCTGCTAGAGAAGAATCAAATAATCATTGGGTACATATGTCTCGGATTCTGATCTCAGGTGCCACAGGTTTTATCGGGAAAGCTTTGAGTTCCTATCTTCAGTCTCAAGGACATACAATTGTCAAGCTGACCCGAGGAAAGGAACGGATGGGCGATGCAATCATCTGGAATCCGGAGGAGGGAGAAATTCCCACGGATGAACTTGAGGGCTTTGATGCTGTGATCCATCTTGCTGGAGATCCCTTCACAATAGGCCGCTGGTCGGAGGCGAAAAAAGAGAAAGTCCTTTCAAGCCGAGCAGGAGGAACCCGACTTCTAGCTGAGGCTTTCGTTCATAGTCCGCCCAAAACCTTTATCTCAGCATCGGCGATCGGCTTTTACGGGAATCGAGGGGAAGAAACTCTGACAGAGAAAAGCTCGCAAGGGAAGGGATTTCTTGCCCATGTTTGCAACGAATGGGAAAAAGCGAGCAGCCCTCTAGCAAATCGAGGAACCCGCACAGTCCAAACTCGTTTTGGAATGGTGATCGGCAAAGGGAGCAGAGCCCTGGAGAGTATGCTTATTCCCTATAAATTATGCCTGGGTGGAAATCTGGGTACAGGTCAACAGTGGGTGAGCTGGGTTGCCATTGACGATTTGATTCGGGCCATCGAAATGATCTTGAAAAAAGAAACGATTCATGGGCCAGTGAATGTTGTTTCTCCTAATCCTGTAAGACAGGAAGAATATTCAAAGATATTAGCCCGCTTGCTCCATCGCCCCTCTTTCATGAAGATGCCAGAATGGATGGTGAGATTGCAATTTGGGATCTTAGCGGATGAGATGCTTTTGGCTAGCGCTCGTGTAGAACCTGCCAAGCTCAAAGAATCGGGATTTCACTTTAAATATACCCATTTGGAAGAGGCTTTGAAGAAAGCGCTCCAGATAGAGGATTAAATCCTTTTTCCAAGTTCTTTGGCGGCGATTTTAGCTTCTTGAAGTCTTTGCTTCTGGATTTCGAGTCCCATGTCCATGGGCTGTGCGATCACGAAAGTAATATCTGTGATTCCGACAAAGCCAAAGATAGAGCGTAAATACGGTTCTTGATGATTATGCACTTTATAATCGCCTGAATAGTCGGCTCCGCGGCTAGTGATCACCACCATTTTTTTATTTTTGAGCAATCCTTCTGCTCCTCCATTTGCCGTGAATCGGAATAATTGGGTTGGCTGTACGAGGACATCGATATAGTGTTTCAACATATAGGGAACGTTGAAATTCCACATGGGAGTGCTGATTACATAAAGATCTGCCGCTTTAAACCGTTCAATCTGTTTAACAATTTCTGGCCATTCTTTGACCGATTCGGGAGGTTGTTGACCTGCGAACAGGAAATATTTTCCTCCGGCGACTTTTTTTGAAAGAGAGGGGAGTGCTATTTTTGAGAGATCCAGTTCATCGATTTTCCAGTCTGGATGAGTTTCCTTTAAAGAAGAGAAAAAAACCTTGGAGATCTGCAAGGTCCTCGAATCTTCTTCGCGGGGGGAGGCAATGATGTGCAATATTTTTTTCATAATTATTTTTGAATCTTAGGGATCCTCCCATTTCTTGGCAATATTTTGCGTAGGATATTTGATTTTCTTGAAGAGAATTTGTTTTTCGGAGTAAAAGTATGTTTTGATATTTGAGGATCTAATGAAAATACCGACCAAACTTCCGATTCGATCGATCGCTTTTGCCTTATCATTCTTAATCAGCCAAACTTCCTCTGCAAACTCCGTCCAATTTTTTAACCCTGCAAGTTATCAAAACCCCGCAAGGATGAACACAACGCAAGATACTCATTTATTAACTGGAGCGATGTTCACGAATGTCTATGGAAGATTCAGCGGAAAAATCTTAGGCAATTATAGCACTATCAAGACCAATCATACCCTTCTCTTTCCCTATATCATGTTTGCACACAGACTCAATGATAGAGTCGTATGCGGGATGGATGTCTACAACCCTATTTTAGGCTACATCAGTTGGCCGGTCAATGGATTCCAACAGAATTTTGGTATCGATGCGAATTTGCTCTCCTTTGAAGTAGCTCCCAAAATAAGCATCAGGCTCACAGAGAAGTTCGCAATTGGAGGTACGCTCCGGTATTTCAGTCTCTGGCGCACCGAACTAAACTATGCTGTCCAAGGTTCTTACATGATCAATAAAGGAATTGGCGACAATTGGGGAGGTACCATCGGTATTTGGTACATGTACAATCCCAAAAATTTCGCTGATTTAAGCTATTTTACTCCCATAAAAGTGACCCTGCGCGGAACAAGCGCCAGCGGACTTCTTGTCGATAGATCTTTCAAGTTTTTACCGTTCACCTATTCTCCAGGAACGATCGTTTTAAACCTCACCCATATTTTCACGGATAAGTTTTTGGCTGCAGCCAAGATCTGTTATTCATTTTGGAATGTCTGTAAAGCGCTCACTTTGCAAAATGTGGTCTTGGGGCCAAGGACAACGTCGTTTATTTTGAATTGGAAAAATACGGTCATGGCAAACATTTTTACCCGCTATCAAACATCTCAAAAAACAGCCTTTATGACCTTGGTTGGATATGATCAGTCTTTAGTAAGGTCTTCCAATAACGTTGTAGCCTTTCCCATCGGCGATCTATTCTACGCGGGGATTGGCGGCGAATATCGTTTCCATGAGAAAGCAGTCCTGTCGCTATTTGCCACTCAAGGAAGAGTCTGGAGACCGAAAATCCACAATCCGCCGGGCCTTGTCGATGGCGTAAGCCTTCCCAGATACACCGTAATCGATCTTAGCTCGACATTTGATTTTTAAGGCTTTTCTTCAAATTCTTAGTTTAGATATAGATACCCCATAGAGGGGTTATCTGAATGAAGTGTCCTAAATGCGGTTTTGAAGGTCAAGAGAACCAAAAGTTCTGTTCGAACTGCGGAGCTCCGATACATGCCGCCAAATTCTGCACCGAATGCGGCAGCGAGTGGGAAATAACCGCCCACTTCTGCGGAAAGTGTGGACATTCATTGCCTGAGGCGGGCGCAGCTCCTCCTCAAGCACCTAAGATTCCGATGCAAGCATATCCTCCTCCTCAAGCGCCTAGCATGGCTCCTCCTCAATCTGCGCAAGTACAGCCCGTTCCTCCGCCATCAAAAGGTAAAGAAGGGGAAGGGGAGAGTTTTCGCAAACACGTCACTGTGTTGGTGGTAGATATGAAAAGCTCCACCGAGATGATTAGAAACCTGGATCCAGAAGAAGCTAAGGAAATCCTCTTTCCGGCCATCCAAAAATTATCCAGCATCGTCTATGAATATGGCGGCATTGTTATTTCTACAGCCGGCGATGGCTTAGTTGCTGTTTTTGGCGCCCCTCATGCTCTTGAAGATCATGCATTAAGAGCTTGCCTTGCAGCATTGTCGATGCAAAAGCAGATTAAAACACTCAATGCAGCTTTTGCGATTCGCGTGGGTTTGAATTCAGGGGAAATTCTTCTCGCAATGGATGGTTCGAGATATGAAATTGTTGGAGCTGTCGTTCATTTAGCAGCAAGAATGGAACAGACAGCAGTTCCAGGAACGATCCGATTAACGCAGAATACCTTAAAGCTAGTTGCAGATAGCGTATCCTATGAAAAATTAGGTTCTGAAGAAATTAAGGGATTTAGCGAATTGATCGAAATTTATGAGCTTAAAGGGATCAAAGTAAGTAAATCACTCAATGAGTTAACGAATCAATTCGTTGAACGTGTTAGCTATGTGAACCGGGAGCAAGAAATTGCGAAAGTCGCCTCATTGCTCGGAGAAGCAAAGGCAGGCCATGGAAATGCTGTGAGCGTGGTAGCCGATTCGGGGTTTGGAAAATCGCGTTTAATGTTTGAAATCGTCACCTCTGAGATAGCAAAAGGTTGCAACGTCCTGCTTACAGCAGCTTTCATTCATACTAAGGAGATTCCTTTATTGCCTGTCGTCAGCTTATTTCGAGGACTTCTGGGCATCTCCCGCACGGAAACAGATATCGAGAAAATTAAAAGTATTATTACGCCATTTCTCACAAAAATTGATACCCCCTATGCCTTAAATGCCACATTAAACTTGATCAATTTAGCTCCTAAAGATCCTGAATGGGTTGCCATAGAACCTGTGATGAAACGGAAATACATGTTCGAAGTTGGAGCAAAACTACTCTGTCTCTATTCCTTAGAAAAGCCCATGATTTTAGTCCTCGAAGATATGCACTGGGTCGATAGTGAAACAGAATTGTTTATCGATTCTCTCATTTCTCAAATTAGCAAATACAAAATTTTTATCCTGATTGGCTTTCGACCTGAATACCATGATCATTGGACCAGCAAGCCAAACTATACACGCGTCCAGTTAGCTCCGCTCGGAGTCGAGGCGAGCGCGAAGATGCTAGATAATCTCTTAGGCAACGACGCCTCATTAGTAGAGATAAAAAAGAGATTGCTGAGCACTGTCGGCGGGAATCCTTTCTTCCTAGAAGAGTTAGTATTATCCTTAATCGCAGAAAAGATTTTTGTGGGAGAGTCGAAAAATTATCATCTTCGGGAGGGTACTGCGGTCCAAGAGATCCATCTCCCTGAAACGATTATCACGATCTATCAAATCAAAATTGACAACCTGCATCCGATCGAAAAGAAAATATTACAAATTGCCTCTGTAATCGGAACGAAATTTGTCTATTCTCAACTGATTCAATTGATGGATGCTGTCGATGAAGGCGAAGTGAGGTCAGCCCTCAACAAATTGACTGAACTCCAATACATTTATGAAAGCCAGCTTTACCCAGAACCTGGATTTGGTTTCACTCACGCCTTAACGCAAGAAACAGCTTATAACAGCATGCTCAAAAAAACCAAAAGAGCATTGCATTTTAGGCTCTTTCAAATCTTAGAAACCACTCTTCAAGAAGACCAAATCGACCAACTCCAAATCGTCGCTGAGCATGCCTTCCTTAGCGAAACTTGGGATAAGGCTTTTTTCTATTGTGTAAAAGCTGCTGAAAAGGTCTATGAAATCAATGCTTTTTCTGCCACTGCAAAAAACTATGAAAAAGCTCTCATTGCCGCTGAGCACTTGCCGCAAGATGATGCCTTGGCGCTGAAAGTGATGCGTGTTCATTACGAGCTATATTATGCCTATGTTCCTATTGGCCGTTTTAAAGAACAGTATGAACACCTTCAAAAAGCGCTTGATATTGCTTTGGCTAAAAAAGACCGTTTCTTTGAAAGCATCATCAATGCAGCTTTTGCGATTTATTACGTTGGATTTAAGGATGCAAATGAAGCGCTGAAGCATGCAGAACTAGCTTATCAAATTGCAAAAGAGCTGAATTCCACGGATGCTAAAGTAATCGCTCAATTTACCCTAGTGCACATCTATCTTTTCCGAGCGCAGTTCAAGGAACTCTTTGAGACCAGCAGAGAGCTGGAAAAGCTAACAGGATCTCTTGACTATCGCAGCGAATGGCTAAAGGCTCCGATGCCTTATATAGTTCTGAACTACGAGTGCTGGGCCCGTTCCTTTGTGGGCGATTTCGCCTTCGTTGAAGAGAGAACGAAAAAATGGTTGGCCGATAGTAAGAATCTCGATCGCCCAAGCGTCCCTAATCTCTGCCTTTACGGATCGATGGGTTTGAAGAGTTTTATCCAGAGTGATTTTGAAAATGCCATGGCCAATACTTCCATTGCTTTGCAGTATGGAATCATCACCGAGACAATCATTTTCGTTCCAATTTACTTTGCCATTCTGGGAGAAATGAATCTCCGCTTGAATAAGACACCGGAAGGAAAAGAGCATCTCAATCAGGCAATGAATATTGTGGAGCAGATTCATGGAACTTTCACCACGATTTTTTCATTTGTTCCGATATGTAAATGTTTATTGCTGATCGGCGATTATGCCCGCGCTAAAGAGAATTGCAACAAGTCGATTGAGGTTGTTAAAGAGCGCAATATCAAAACTGAATATCCCATGTTATTAAGAATATCAGCAGAAGTTGATCTTTATCTGCCGAATCCCAATTTTCCCGAGATCAAGAAAAAATTGGACGAGGCTTTGCAGCTATGCATCCAGTATGGAATGTTGCCCTATGTAGGGCACTGTCATCTAACCACGGCTGACTTATATGAGAAAATGGGCGAGTTAGAGAAGAGGAAAACCGAACTGAATGAAGCTCTATCATCGTATGAGAAACTTGGCATGAAATATTGGATTGAACGAGTTAAGGGAATGTTGGAGAAAAAATAAATT
>CAZXVU010000001.1:0-37273 GCA_964644465.1 uncultured bacterium | reverse complement strand
TATGGATATGACTTTTCCCGAAATAGCCGATGAAGAGGACAAGAGCTCTCCTCTAAAAAATCGGATCCGAAAAAATTATTCCCAGATCGTGAAATGGGCCAAACGGACCCGTACGAACTGTTTCCGTCTTTATGACCGCGAACGGGTCCCTTTAGCGATTGATTACTACGATGGGCGTTTCTGTCTCCATTATTTTTCCCGTTCCCGAGACAATGATGAGCCTCCTCTCGACTTGGAACAGGAAGTTATAGGAGCTTTACGCTCCTTATTCGGGGCCAAGCCAGAATCGATCTATTGGCGGACGCGGATCAAGCGGGAAAAGAGGGAGCAATATGAAAAATTGGGCAGAACCATGGAGTTCTTCCCTGTTCTGGAGTACGGCGTCCAATTCAAGATCAACCTTCTCGACTATCTCGATACGGGCCTTTTTCTGGACCATCGAGAAACGCGCAGGTACATCTCTTCTGTATCCAAAGGAAAACGGCTTCTAAACCTCTTCGCTTATACATGTTCTTTCAGCGTCCATGCCGCCGCCTCGGGGGCTGTTTTCACAAAAAGCGTGGACATGTCGAACACATACACTTCTTGGGGACGGGATAATTTCATTCTTAATTCCCTCTCCGGAAAAAACAATGAGATTGTCCGGGCTGATTGTTTGAAGTTTTTAGACGAGGAGATCCGTTCTGGGGTGAAGTATGATATTATTGTCATAGATCCGCCGACGATTTCCCGGTCTAAGAAGATGGATCAGATGTTCGATATTCAAGTGGATTACGTCAGCTTGCTTTCAAAAGCTTTGATGCTTTTAGCAGAGGGAGGCGTCATCTATTTCAGCACGAATTCGAGAAGATTTGTCTTTGATGAGGCGCAATTTAACGGCTGCACGATCATCGATGTGACCAGTAAGACGCTCCCCATCGATTTCCAAGATCCAAAGATCCACGCCTGCTGGAAAATCACTAAGAGAATATGAAACGGGCACCTGGACCTATTAAACACAGAGACACAGAGTTAGGATGAGAGAAAGAAAAGGCGTCTGCGCCGCTTGCTGCGAAGCAGCTAAATTTCTCCTCTTCTGTTCTCTGTGGCTCTGTGTCTCTGAGTTGAATAAAGGCTAAGTACCCGTGAGGAGGTAGAAATGAATCCATTAGAAGTTGCTGCTGAAAAATTGAAGATTGGCCAGAAGGGACGACACATTTTCCTCTGCTGCGACCAAGGATCTCCTAAATGCTGCCAAAAAGAAGATGGGCTTAGAGCTTGGGAATATTTGAAGAGGCGTGTCGAAGAGACTAATCTGCAGGGAAAAGTCCATATCTGGCGCACGAAGGCCAACTGCCTTCGCGTTTGTGTAAATGGACCCATCGCTGTGGTTTATCCCGAGGGGATCTGGTACCACTCCTGCACGCCAGAAGTTTTGGAGCGCATCCTTCAGGAACATTTGATTCAGGGCAAGGTCGTTGAAGAGTATCAGATTCTACGCAAAGCCGACGATTGTTCTTGCGATCAGATAGGCGAGAGCGCCAACGAGTCCTGCTCCAGGTAGAGTCAAAATCCAGGCTACGACTAGTCTTCTTGGGACATTCCAACTGACAGCATGACGTGATTTTGCGGTACCGACGCCTGTTATACCCCCAGCAATGACGTGGGTCGAGCTGACAGGCATTCCCATAAAGCTCGCAGCGAGGATCACGCAAGATGCGGAGGCCTCTGCGGCAAATCCTTGGACAGGTTCAATTTTTGTGATGGAAAAAGCCATCGTCCGGATGATTCGGAATCCTCCAGAGGCTGTTCCGAGGCCCATCATGAGAGCGCAGAGCATGATCACCCAAATCGGGATCGAGGGCGTTGCGAGGTAGCCTCCTGCAAAAAGTCCCAGGGTGATAAGCCCCATGCTCTTTTGCGCATCGTTCAATCCGTGCGAAAGGGCCACAAAACAGGCCGAACCGATTTGCAAGTGGCGGAAAATGGCTTTGCCATGAGCGCCAGGATGGAATTTCAGGTAGAAATAAAGGCCTTTCATAATTACGAGTGCGACCAAGAATCCTACGATCGGGGAGAGGATCATGGGAATGATGACTTTCCAAATCACGCCGCCCCAAATGATCGAATCAATTCCTTGGTGCATCCAGGCAGCCCCTACAAGGCCTCCTATCAGAGCATATGAGGAGCTGCTGGGGATGCCATAGTACCAGGTAGCGAGATTCCAGAAGATGGCGCCGATCACGGCTCCAAGAACGACGACCTGAGTGGCATATTGGGTTTCGACGAGCCCTGTAGCGATCGTTTGCGCAACGCCGCTGATCTGGGTAGCTCCAATGAAATTCAAAACACCCGCCATCACAATGGCTGAGATGGGGGCCAGGACCCGAGTTGCGATCACAGTGGAAACGACGTTGGCCGCATCATGGAAGCCGTTCGTATAATCGAAAACAAGGCCTAGAATAACGATCAGGAGAATGAGTACTTCCATCCCTTCTTCATACCTGATTTTTCACGTGGCGGCAAATTGTTTTTTCCAGTAAACTGACCAACTATTTTTAAACCTGGAGGTGTTTATGGCGAGATTTGCAAAAGCAATCGCCTTTGTTCTATTTGCCTTTTTCCCCTTCTTTATGTCAGTTCAAGCTCAGGAGACAGATCCCGTGAAAAATGTCGTTGTTGTATTTGAAACGAACTTAGGAAATATCGAACTCACTTTAATGCCAGATGTCGCTCCAAAGACCTGCGAGAATTTCCTGGGTCTGATCGGCAAGCATTATTATGATGGGATCATTTTTCATCGCGTAATTAAGAATTTCATGCTGCAAGGGGGAGATCCCACCGGCACAGGAACTGGCGGAGAGTCTATTTGGGGAAAATCCTTTGGCGATGAGTTCAATCCCACTGTGAAATTCGATAAGCCAGGCGTTCTTGCTATGGCCAATCGCGGACCCAATACGAATGGCAGCCAATTCTTCATCACTACCGCTGCTACGCCTTGGCTCCATATGCGCCATACCATTTTTGGAATCGTTACATCAGGCTATGAAATTGTGAAGAAAATTGAATCAGTCCAAACAGGCGCTGCTGATCGCCCTGTTGAAACTGTGAAAATTTTAAAGGCTTATGTAAAGCAATAAGATCCTAGCCGCAGCGATGCGGCTAGAACTATTTAGACAAAAGTGGGTCGGCAAGCAATATTTCTTGCCTCGATAAGAAGCGCACCAAATGCTGGGAAATCGGGATGGGTTATGAGTTTTAGCTTCTCATCTTCTATGAACCCGATTTCCTTGAATAGTGTGATGAGAGATCCAAACATCGCATCTTCTTTTTTATTCACCCAATCGGAGAACGGGAACATTTGGGATGCCGCATATCTTGTTTCTACATAATTCATTCCCCGAAAAAATTGTTCACCCATAGGGATTTGCGCTGAGCGATATTGGGCTTCTAGATTGGTTCCAAAAATGACGATCTCTCTTTCCACTTCCCGTTTCACTTCGAGGGCCATTTGGCCAAAATCGGGAAAATCGGGATGGGTCATTTTCATTAAATTTGCATCTGATAATGAAGGATGGTCTTTGGAGCTGATTTGATGGACAAGCCAGTTTTTGATAACGAGCTTCATGATTTCTTTGTTTGGCACTGGATTTGAGACTCTCAATTCTTGATTTCGTTTTCTCAAAATTTCAAGATCAGGATGCCATTTTTCAGTAAATTCCTCTGCATGGGCTGGAAAACAGAGAGCATTGTAGGCTGCGTCGATCGAATCGAATTGCTTGATCTGCTCGCTTTTCGCGTAGGGAAAATAAAAGGAAATGATTGCGTGTTTGTGGATCAATTGCACGTCAGTCAAGTCTTTTTTGAAGCTCACATTTTTGCCAGATGCGCTGTTAGTTCGCTTTAAAATGGAAGTAGGAGATGCCTCTGGATTTCTTTTTGGGGGAACAGGCTTCTGCTGATAAGCATTCCAAGTTCTCCGAAGAGCATCAAGGCCTAAAATAGCCGCCCCTATCCGGGCAATTATGACACCTTTCTGTCCCAATATTGGCCGAACTGTATGGGCGCTTCCTGCCAAAACCCCTGCAGCCCCCAGTTCAAAGACCCCTTTAAAATATTTATTATTAGTTGTTCCGCTTATAAATGACATAATTTCTCCGTATTAGAGGAAATTATATCACAAATTTAATTCTTTATTAACTTAAATATTTTGTTATTAAGTCTTGAAATGAGGGGAGATTTTTGCCTTCGGCAAGGAGAGCTTGTCGGTCCTTTTCATATTTTTGGACAAAGCAATCCCAGGCAAGAGGGTCGTGAATCAGGAGCTCTCCCTCTTCATAAGAGGCTGCGAGCCGTTCTGGGGTTTCTAGATTATCGCTCCAGAAAAAGTGAAGTTTATCTGCATAGGTAAAATAGCTCTCCATGCGCTGCGGAAAAAGCTTGCCCTTAGCGACCGCATCTTCATGTGAGGATTGATAGAAGCGCTGCACTTCGTTCCTGTACTTGATCGCCTGAACGCGAAACTCATCTTCAGCACAGCAAAGTAAGAGGGTAATCTCATAACCAGCTTCTTTGATGGTATTCAGAAGACGGGGAACAATTTCACCTGTGAGCGTAGCTCCATGCGCCACGTCATAGCGGTTTAGGAAAGCCTTCTCAAGAAGGGTAGAGCAGATATACATAGAGGCGAAACGCCATTTTTCATAGGCATTTTTGATCGCCGTTAGGTAATCTTTGCTCTCTGAAATAACTAAAGGGGAAAGGGATCGGCTAATATAAGTATGGACCATGTACTTCAAAGTTCTTGGGTCTGGATCGAGATAGATGCAGTCTGCATATTCCAAATGCGTTTTAAGGAATTTTTCTAAAATGGTGGTCTTTCGAGAGCCTGGCGACCCTGCGGTGGCAAGATAAATGGGACGAGTCTTAGATTGGGGATTTTCGGGAAAACAGACGCTTTGAACCACAGATAGATCTTTCTGGATCGCTCGTTTTTCTTCTTCGCTATACGTTTTCAGATTGGAGTCGAGCATTTCCTGGGGGTAGAAAAAATGGGCCTGAACACTAATCGCGGCTGTAGCGAAAAATATAATTAAAAACATGTTAATAATTGCGATATTTAAAATATCTTAGAACGAGATAGTTTAGTTCGGTCTGCTATTTAAAAACAATTTGATTTTGTTAAAACTTTCCGGAATAGAGAGTCCAGATGAGATGGAGGGCAAAGACGATGCTGAGACCCCAGCAGATGGGATGCACTTCTTTCCACCTGCCCGTGAGAGCTTTCATGAGAGCAAAGGAGATAAAGCCAAAAACAAAACCTTGAAAAATGCTGAACAGAAGAGGAATCGTGACGAGTGTAAAAAGGGCAGGGATTGATTCTGTATAATCGCGCCATTTTATCTCTTTAGCTTCTGCGGCCATAAAGATCCCAATGGCGATCAGAGCAGGAGCTGTTGCAAAGAGGGGAATGGATGAAATCAGAGGGTAGAGAAACAGACAGAGCAGAGTGCAAAGAGCGGCTGTGATAGCGGTGATTCCAGTCCGGCCTCCTGCTTTGATCCCAGAAGAAGACTCTAAAGTATAGGAAAGAGCTCCTGTGCCAAGTAAGGCTGCCCCCATACTTCCGGTACCATCGGGGAGAAGGATCCGGTTTATATTTTTGATCCGCCCATCCTCATCTACTTTATGGGCCAGTTTGGCTAAAACCGTGAGAGAGGCTGTGGAATCGATCAAAACAATCAGCAGCACAGAAATCACCGTGCCGATCCATTCAGGTTTTAAAGGCGTCCAAAAATCGAGTTGGAGAAAAGTAGGGGCTAAAGAGGAGGGCAATGCTGCAAACCCTTTCCAGGCGGCAAAGCCGAAGAGCAGTCCTAAAATCCAGCAAGCAATGATGATGATTAGAAAAGCGCTTGAGATTCCAAACCGGTAAAGAACAAAAAATAAAATCAGTCCAAAAAAGGCAATCGCATTCGGCGCTGTTAAAATAGGTCCAAAATCGAAAAAAATCGTTTTTGGAATGAGGATATTCAGATCTTTCAACCCTACGCAAATCAAAAAAAGCCCGATACCTGCGATCGCTGAAGATTTGATGGCAGGAGGAAGATGGATGAGGATTTTTTGGCGCACTCTAAAAAGAGTCAGAAGAAAGAGAGCAACGCCAACCCAAAATACAATGCCGAGAGCCGTTTGCCAAGTTGCATGCTGTTTTTGAACGATCGAGTAAATGAGAAAAGGTCCTACGCTCAATCCAGGAGCAAGCACTGCAGGGAAATCGGCATAGAGCGCTAAAAAGAAAGTAGCAAGGACTAAAATCAGGATGGTGGCCGTCAACGCTGCTCCGAAATCGATGCCACCTTCGCTGAGAATCTGTGGGTAAAGGAGTATCAAATAGGCAGCCGTAAAAAAAGTAGAGAGGCCAGCGAGGATTTCCTTCCGAATGAATTGAAACATATGGAGATTCATACAGCGAACAAGCGTTTTACGCAAGAGTGGCTAAATAGGCTTGCAAACGGGCAATGCGAGTTGTCAGAAAGGGGTGGTTCAAATCGAGAATATTATTCCCCGATTTTGTGGTGTAAATGCGGCAGAGCTTGCTTTGCTCTCTCCGCTCTATGTTCTGTCTTTGTAGTTTTGTCAATGCAGCGATCGCAACTTCGGTGGCTCTTCGTGGGTTGTTTCCAAGCCGTTTAGCAAGTATGTCTACGCCGATGAAATCCATTTTTGCCTGGAAACTGCGCTCTGAAAAAAGATACATGCCGAGGGCGGCGATAAAGAGAACAGCTCCTCCAACGAATCCTAAAGGAGTGGCATAGAATACAAAGACAGCTGCAATGATAGCTACTTTGATGGCAATGCGAAGGAGGCCATCGTTCTTGAGAATATGTCCCAGTTCCCGCGAGATGAAAAACCGGGTTTCATCATCTGAAAAATTCCAAAGCTCTTGAGATAAGTTCTCTTCGGGCTGTTCTTGAGTAAAAAAGCTTTTTCCCGGCCGGAATACATGATGATGGGGCATGAAAAGGGCGGGCTTGGTCAAAGAAAGGGACCCTCCCAGACTATAGAAAGAATGGGTGAGGCCGCAATAGGGGACAACTCCTCGGCGGATCCCTGCGCAGTCAGTAATATTTTGAATTTCTCGGAGGATGAGCTCTTTAGGGCCGTCGGGCATCATGGCCACTTGGGCCGGGTCATTCCGGCGCATTTCAACATAGCTAGACATGAACGCCCCAAGAATCGGGAAAAAATAGTAAATAAAACTTTTATACGGATCGATCGTGATTGCCGACACCGCACGCATCAGATGTTCAGCATGGTCCAGTTCAATCCGTAATGGAGGGCGGGGGGCGATCGCTGCTGCTGCCATAAAGAAATCATTTTCCTTTTTCAACAAGGGTGAATAGCTTAATATTTTCCTTTAAACATTGCACGACTTTTATTTATAAAAATGATTATTATCTGCTTTTAATTCGGGGATAATTTAAAATAGTTAGCGATTAGAGGTATATTATGGCAGTTATTGGAATAAATCCTGTTATTCCCCACAATTTTGATTATGCTCCCGCAATAAAAATTGAACGGAAAGAGAAGAATTTTTTTCAAAAGATCATCGCTTGGGTAGGTGCTCTTTTTTGCGGCATTAGCTCGAATTGGCATACCAGCCAGGAAATGCGCGCGCTCTTTAATAATCGGATCCAACGTTATCAAGTAACTGGCAATTCCACTGCTGTAAAAGCGATCTCTTTAGTGCAGCGCTTTCTTATTGAAGACAAAAAAGGGGGGTTAGAGCCCAGCTGTTTCGAGCAAAAAGGGATCCAAACAAGAAAACTCATGGATCCGCTTCTTCTTGATCTGGCGCTCCATAGCGATCCGGCTGAGTATTTGGATAGAGAGAAAATTCGTTTAGCGACTCACTGCACCCAGCTCGTTCAACAAATCGCTCAAGAAATTAAACGAAAACTACCCACATTAGCCAATCGGTGCGATCAAATTGTTGAGAAAGGAGAGCAGCTCACACCTGCTGAATTGTTGGCATGGATCGAAGAATTAAGAAGGTATCGCGGTATCGCAAGATTTAAGCCATTTGCCCTTCTCGAAGAAATCTCTGCTTTAAGACAGATCGACGTGCGTGTTTTGGATGCAGAACTTTTGACTCATTATTTAGGTTCTCTCCAAATCCACGAAAGAAATGCTTTAAAAGCTCTCCCTGATAACGCCCTAGCAAGAAATGAAATCCGCGCCCTCGAAATCCTTACCTATAAATTGGCTCATGGCGGCCAGGCAGAAGGAATGGATGCAAAACGTCTCAGGCGCTTTTTAGATGAAGCCCAAGGAAATCTCGAATTGAACCGCCGTCTGATGAAGTATGCCGATTCTCAGCATTTGACGATTTCCAAACAAGCTCTAGAACTTGTCCTCGACCTTACATATAAGATCGGCCAGTCAGAAGAATATATAGAAGTCATGGAAAAGGTTCGGACTCTCGAAGCGCGGATCTTAGCAAATCAGCCAACAGCTAGAGAAGAACGTTTAAGCCTCAAAGAAATCAAAAAAGTAGAAAGCTTATCCCGCCTTCATGAAAAGTTTGCTCAATTGGAAGCCATCGGCACACCGAGTCAACATCTCCTTGTCGAAACCGCCGCTCGAGCAGATCATTTTATGAGAACCGTACTGGAAAGAGCGGAACGAGAGCAGCCTACCCGAAGCGGATCTGCTGTTTTTTACGATTATCCGAATGCAGATGCCTATCTTAACTGGCCAGGAGGAGCTCTTCGTAAATTCCTCTATCGGCTCCTCAAATGGCCTTTAGTTCACACAGCCTTAGCTGTCCGCCATCAAGGCCAAAATTGGCTTTCTCACATGTATCATGGCCATCATGTGATGCACCGACGCTCGATCGGCGATTATGCTTTTAAAACGTTCGAGCTCGACTTCACAAAATCGATATCCGAAGAAGGAAAAGAAATCCTTGCGCAAAGACTAGGTCACGACTGGGAACAAGAAGTCGAAAGAATTTACGCAGAGATCACTCACAATATCCACACCAATAAAGATCTTCTCGCGCAATTTCACAATCCTCCTATCAAACAAGTATTGGCTGCGATGAGCATCGGCTACGGCCTATTCGATAACCATGCCATGGAACACCGCAACTTGAGCAAGCAGCAGATCTGCTCTTCCTTTGTTTTGAACACCGCACTCTCTGCCATCGTACGCCTTGAAGAGCGCCTTATGGAAAGATGCAACGGCATGCAAGATTTTTCTCCTCTTCCAGCAGACTTCCGCTTCACGAACCTTCCCATCGGCAGAAACCGCCTCCTCGATTTCGTCCTGCCTCATCAGCTTGCGAAAAAGGTGTTGCCGATTAGTCGAGAGGTCCCTAAACCCCAAATCATTACGCAAATCCTCAACTTTCATGACTTTGTCATGAATTAAGGGCTGTGGGAGACCGGCGCCAAATCGATCCTCCTCTCTCGCCTTCCTTTCCAAGGAATGGTCTCGTTCGTTCGGAATCACTCGCTTCCTTTCCCCAAAAAAACTAAGTTTTTTGGGGCCCCTGTTCACTCGTTTCGATTTTGCTTGGTCTCGCTCAGCCGCGGACCGCAAACTTCGTTGCGGACTTTTTTTGTTGTTCTCATTGGGGTGCGGGGGCGAAGCCCCGACGTTCTCAGCATTCAGCATTCATATCTCATATTTTTTATTTGTTTGTTTTGAAAGCGAAAAAAATGTTTTCCTGATAATGTTTTTTCTGGTGCGCAAGTTCGCCCAAAAAACCTTATAGGAGTAGATATGAGTGATATGTCGATCTATTGGCTTCCAGTGCTAGTCGCTGCAGTCGCGAATATGGTCATTGCTTACTTTTGGTACTCAAAATGGCTCTTCGGCCCAGCTTGGACAAAGCTTTCCGATATGACCATGACGAAAGACATGAAGAAGCCAATGATCTATGCTTTCATTGTTTCTCTTGTGACAGCCTATTTTCTAGCCTTCTTCGAAATGTATTTGGGCGTTTCGACAGTGACCGATGGAATGTTCGTTGGCTTTTTCGCATGGCTCGGATTTGTAGCCACCACACAAATTTCCTGCGTGATCTGGTGCAAAGCTCCAATCAAGCTTTTTCTCATTGACACTGGGTGCAAACTCCTCTCTTACTTAGTGATGAGCGGTATACTTGGCGCATAAATGATGAATGGAACCCAAGGATGAAAAGTTCTTGGGTTTTTTTCCCGATTGACAGACATTTATTCCTCCTTTAGATAGAAAATTACAGGGACTTACACTGCGAGTGGACATGGCGTTTTCAGAATCTAGCCGCAACAAACCAAAAAAACTCCTCATTATTACATGCTCAGGAGGCGGGGGGTTGATCCAAGCCGCCAACGCTAAAGAGCAAGAGGCTAGAGCGAGAGATCCTGATCTGCAAATTGTGCGGAGAGATGTTTTTAGGGATTGGATCTGGAAATCTGCAGGGAAATTCTTCATTTTTTGCTGGAACGGTTCACAAATCAAAGGGATCGTCGCCTTCCAGTCTTTTTGTGTTTGGGGACAGCTTTTAATAGATAAGATTTTTTGGCCGAATTTTTTCATTTCTGCTTTGTATACCTTTTACAAAGAAGAGGTGGATATGATCATCGACACTCAGAATATGGGTACGTCGGCAATTTTAACCGCCTTAAGAGTTTACAATCGGAGAGCCAAGAAACAAATCCAACTGCACAAGGTACTTGTAGATCTTCCGACAAAAAAAGCGACCCATTTTTTCTGGCCTATTAAAGCCCTTTCTAAAAAGAATCGAAAGCTGATTCGATTGGTCACAGTGGCGCCTCTTTTAGAAGAAGGGCAAACAGCAGAAGAATTTTGGCAGTCGAATTGTAAACTTTCCGAACAAGAGATCCTTTACGAAGACGTCTATGTACGCCAGACGTTTTTAAAATTTAAGAATAAATCAAAAGCCGTAGATCCAATGGTCTTGAAGCTCAAGACGAAAAGTAGCGACGAAATCCATCTCATGCGCAAAAGTTATGAAAAAGGCTTTGCTAAAGGTCGGATTACCAATGAAGAAATAGAATTCACGATCGCTCCGCAAGATACCGTCTTGACCATTCTTCTCGGCTCTCAGCCCGCAAGCGAAGCCACGTTCAACTACGTGAAAAAGATCTTACAAATTGCTAGAGAAGAAAGCGGAAAAAGAATTCACTTGTTTGTTTTCTGTGCAGATCATCGACCTGATGAACAGAGTCTTTTCCGAAAAGTGTCCGATTACGTGAGTCGAATCCAAGATCATCCATCCCATTTTTCTGTCATTCCTTTTTCCTTTCAAAACGATGAGGCGATTGCTCCTCTCTTTTACCGCAGCGATATGACTTGTACCCGCGCCGGAGGACAAACAGCCATGGAGTTGATGTGTGTTGGAAATGGAGAAATTTGGATCCATTCCGAGGCAAGAAACCCTAATATTAAAGGGGATTTGCCGATCGAAGATTTGTTAAAAGGAATACCTGGATGGGAAGCTGCCAATGCTCTCTATCTACAGAAAGTACGAGGAGCTAAAATTGTCACTCCAGAGATGATCGAACCACATATTAAGAAGGTATTTCAATCAAATGGTTCACAAACTTCCTCCAATCACGCCTCTGCGCACCTTCGAGGATCAATGGCCTAATTGCTTCAGCTGTCGTCCCCACAGAAAAGGCAAAGCCCTCCAAATAAGGCTGCAATTGCTCTAGGTTCTTTCTGGGAGTTTCTCGTCCCATTCCCCGGTTCACGCCAGTCATGAATCCGGTCCTTGTTATCCAACCACTGAACACAATGGGCATCAGTTTTTTTAGATCGGGGTTAGAAAAAATCGTCCACAAGAAACGGAATGGATGGAGGGTTTCAATTTTAGCCCCTCTTTGATGCATTTCTATCCCTTTGGAAATATATTCGCCATTCGCCAGCCCTGTAATGATAAAATGGATATGATCCTGGTCGTCTTCAGTACATTTAAGCTCTTCGAATAGATTTCTAACATGTGCAGCTGCTGGAGCCGCAGGGTCAAGAGGTCTCTGCGCTTCTGCAGGAAGCATCCGTGGAATATCTTGAGTCGCCCTTGTGGGAACTTTTGCTTCCTCGAATGTTTCAGATGAAAATTGAGTTGGAAGAGAAGAGAAGCCTGAACCAGGATACGATACTGGACTCGTCATCGATTTCTTTTTTTTGACCCAGCCTGAGATAACATTCCCAGATGTAATGAATGTACATCCGACTAATTCAATTCTTCCGATCAGATTCCAGAGTGGAAGAGGTTCTTTATGCAATTCCTCCACGCTGGAAACAGGTTCAAAACTGACTGGCTCTATCACGACTGCATCAGAAAACGGACGAGATTTTCCCAGTCTCTGGCTAGGAAAAATCCTCGTATACTTTCGGGGTTTACATTGACTTCTGAGGCAAAATCATTCAGAAATTGGATCAATTTCCCTTTTTCAGATTCGCGCTCTAAACTGGGTCCAAGGCCATCCATAAAACCATTGCGCTTGAAATAATCGTCAAAGATTTCTGGCATGCACATTTTCAATCTAGGATTCGAGAAGATAGTGGACATGAATTTTAATGGGTGGACGTGGTTGATTTGCGCTCCCAGTTGTTTTAAGTGGCCTTGTTTGAGAAGAAGGCTGAGCTTCCCATTGTCTGACATGGTTGTGATGATTTCATAGATATTCGATTTATCTTGATCTGTGCAGATAAGATCTAGGTAGGTTAATTGCTTTTCCCCGCCTGGAGGGAATTTGATGATCGATGCGAAAAAGGGTTTGGGTGTTGCAAGGAATAAGAGAGCCAAAAAGAGGATAGCAATGGCTTTTATTCCCTTATGGAAAGACAAATACATGGAGCCTCCAAAAAATAGCTTTTTTTCCCCACATCTATATCTTAATGAAATATTTAATGCTAGAGATTAGATACGTTCGGAGAGCACTTCAAGATGGCGCGCTTCTTGCCAGCGATGATAGGTATTTTGAGTTAAATGTCCGGCGCCTTGAATGAGTTTCCAACCCGCAAATCCTCCGCCAACAATCCCTCCTGCGGCAGCAGGAAAATAGAGAGCGTCTGGCAGAACTTCCAAAACTGTGGCTCCGAGAAAAAATGAGAGGATAATGAGGATGGGTAAAATGGCAATCGCTGCAAGAGATGCAAGGATTGCATTCGCTATGCATTTTGTCCGTTCATTTTTCGCTTCCGTTTTCGCAGCTTCAATGATCTGGCTTTTCTCATCGGGAGTGAGATCTTGAATGCTTTCTTTATTGAAAGAGCGGAGCTTTTCCTGGAGCCATCGATTCGCTTTCTGAGAAACCTCAGGCAGAGGAATGAATGAAGAGCTTTTTAGTTCTGGTACGGGTGCCATGCACCCCCCATTTTAGCAGGGAAAGGCATTCCTCTGAATTTCAACCTTTTTTTGAGCCAAAGCACCTTGCACTTAACCTTTTCCAGGACTATTCTAGAGTTTTTTTAGGATGAACGTGTTCAAAAAAATCATTGTTTTGGCCTTGATGGTCCTAGCAGGAGCGGGCATTGGAAAGGGATGGCACTGGGCGAAAGACGGCTTCCATATTCTACGCGTCAGAACAGCCTATCCGGCAAGACCGGACCTTTCAAAGCCAGCGAGCTTAGAAGTTCTAAAAGCCCTAGATCAGCCATTTCATTTCATTGGAAGAGGGCGTCAATGCTATGCCTTTGCAAGCCTTGATGGCAAATACGTCTTAAAGCTGCCGCGACTCGATATGTTTGAATTGCCCTTTTGGCTCAAAACTTGCAGATTTTCATTTTTAGATCCGTACCGGAAAGAGCTTCTCGCAAGGTTTTCATGGAGAGAGAAATTTACCTTGAATAGTTTTCAAATCGCCTTTGATGAACTGCAAAAAGAGACAGGCGTCATTTACCTGCACTTGTATCAGACAGATGATTTGAAAAATTCTGTGGTTGTGATAGATCGTCTTGGATGGAGATACCGATTGGATCTCGACAAGATGCCCTTCATCTTGCAACAGAAGCATTCATTAATGCTGCCCGCTTTTGAGAGCTCTTTAAAATCTGGGGATTTAAAAAGAGCAGAAGAAATCTTAGAGGCGTTTATTGTTGTCATTGAGAGCCGCTCGAGGAAGGGGATTTTCAACAAAGATTCCTCATTTTTGCCCAATTTCGGCTTCGATGGGGAGAAAGGAATACAGATCGACATAGGAAGTTTTTATCGCAAACCGTCGATGGGTCCAGAGGCTTTTGAGGCTTCTTTTCGGGAAACAGCAAAGCATGTCCATGAGTGGCTTGCAGGAATCGATTCGGAAATTACAGATTGGTTTGATCAAAGAATTGAGGAAAAATGTTCCGGTTCATAATGTTTGCCGCAGTGATCTATTTTTCTTTATGGCTTCCAGGAGCCTATAAGAGAACTGTGCATCCGTTCCGTATGGAAAAATGTAATATCGAAGTTGCCTCTAATCCCAAATGGGAAATACCCGCTTCCGACGATATAGAGAAAATCGAGGGAATTTTCAGCGCCCCTTTTACCTATTTCAGCAAAGGGAAGCAATCTTACGTTTTTTTAAGCCATGATAAAAAATATGTACTTAAGCTATTTCGATTTGATACATGCCGAATGCAATTGGGCCAAAAAATGATTCGAATTCTGAAAAAAAAGTTCCTTAACAAAGAAAAAGAGATCAAGAGAACAGTCAAGGCGAGTGCTATAAAGACATTCAACTCATCGTATCTTTGCTATACATCCGCACGAGATTTGACCGGCGTGGTCTTTGTCCATCTCAACCCTCAAAAAGAAAAATTTCCCGATTTAATTGTGAAAGACCGCCTAGGATTTTCCCATAAAGTGGATGCGGGCCGATACCGATTCGTGCTGCAAAGAAAGGCAGATCCTCTTTTAAAAACTCTAGCTAGGTCTGAACATCCAGAAGAATTGATCGATTCCTACCGAACGCTTCTGGAAGAATTTCGATCTAGAGGGATGACCAATGAAGATCCTAAATTAAGCGATAATTTCGGCGTGCTGGATGGGAAAGTTGTCTCGGTCGATATCGGCAATTTTTCCTACACATCAAATTTTCCAGAAGACGAAGTAGCGGGATTCATGAAACATCTTAACGATTGGCTCAAAAAGCAATGAGAAGAGCTCTTTTTCTTTTTATTTTGGCCGCCTTAATGCTTTCTCTACCCGTTTGCGCAAAACGTCTCACAGAAGGCTTCCGGATTGCAAAGATGCGGTTGGAGCTCCCATTCCATCCTGAATGGGAAGTGGAAAAGAACCAGAATCTCGATCAAATATTGAGCCAGCCTTATTCTTATCTCAGCAAGGGAGCGCAATGCTATGTTTTTGCAAGTCAAGATGGCCAATATGTCTTAAAGCTGTTCCGTTTTGAGCAACCCATAACGCCTCTCCGTTTTTTCTTTCGTAAACATTTTAAGAAAAAGAAAAACAGAACCCGCTTAGAGACCAAAATCTTAAGCGTTTTCAATGCTTGCAAGCTTGCTTTTGATAAGGCCTCAGAGGAAACGGGATTGATCTATATACATCTCAATCCCAATTCAGAAAAGCTTCCTCTATTCGAATGCAAAGACCCGATTGGAAGAACCTATCAACTCCAGTTAGAAAACTACCGTTTTGCGCTGCAAAAAAGGGCTCAGCCTTTTCGAAAAACCCTCCTTGAGGCAATCCAAAGGGGAGATGCTTCCACAGTCCAGCGGCGCATCGATGAGTTTCTGGCGCTCCTTCGATCCCGCACTGGAAAAGGGATCGGCAATTCCGATCCCAATTTAAGCAGGAACTTTGGCTTCTTGGAAGATCGGGCTCTTGAATTCGATTTTGGGAATTACGGCTATAGTGCAGATATCCAAAAACCAGAAAACCAAAAAGAAGAGATTGAAAGGTATACCAACCGCCTCCGCCGTTGGCTGAAGAAAACAGCCCCTGAATGGATTGCTTACCTCGATGAACAATGCGATCCTTGAGGCTCCTTATTGTAGTCGTTTTATCTGGTGTAGCGCTCTGGAGGACGGCGGGATTTTCTCCTGAGAACATCGGGGCCGTGTCTGTCAAAGGGGAGTTTCAGGAGACTTACCAGTATCTCAACAAGGGCAGGCAATCGTTCGTATTTGTCAGCGAAGATGGGAAGAGCGTCATCAAGTTTTTCAATCAAAAGTATTTAGCCTTGCCCTGGTACGGCCGTCTTCCGTTCATTCGAAACATAGAAATGCCCAAAAGGGCCCTGCGGAAGGATTTCTATGAAAAAAGCTACAAGATCGCAGCTGAATTGAAAGAAGCGGGGATTCTTAATCTTCATTTAAAACCAACCACAGACCCTTTGCCTGTGATCCGGATCAAAGATCGCGCCAGCCGCACATTTTTGATCGATCTACAAAAGACGCCATTCCTTCTTCAAAAAAGGGGAGAGCCTTTTGCGTCTGGGCTGCAAAAGCTATTTGAGAATGAGGGGATTGAGGGGCTCTATCGCGTCATTGATCAGTATACGGATTACTTGGCTCAGAGGATCGGCAAAAGAATTGGCGATGCCGACCATGATGTGGAGAACAATTTCGGACTGGCAGACGGTGTCTTATTGCACATTGATCCAGGCAGGCTCTATCAAAATGGAGAATTAGAGGAATTTGAGGGGATCGAGATGGAATGGTGGAATGGGACGCATCGTTTCCGCGATTGGCTTGAGATGCACTTCCCTGAAGAGGTGGTTATTTATTTGGATAGGACAAGTAGCAAAATCAAACCGCCGAGAGAATAAATAGGCGGGGAGGCCCCGCACCCCAATTTTTCACCACTGAGACACTGAGAGCACTGAGGCGGGGAGGCCCCGCACCCCCAAATTTATTGAGAGTGTTGAAGAATGAAGTTCACTCGTTCTGAAATCGGGAGTACTGGAACTGAGATTACATCGTAACCAAGCTCTCTATAGGTATTGCGGAGACCTTCATGAATTTGAGCGGCCTCTACTTCGTTCTCTGTTCTTGCATAATCGCTTTCATAGGTTGGCAATCTGTCGAGAAGAAAGATTCCTTTGTAATGACTATGACTCGCATGCTTGGCTATTTCAGAATCACCTTTGCTTTGTTCCAAGTAGGTTATACTATCGGGAATTCCCCGTTCCCAAAATATGATTTCGTTGGATTCAGCAGCAGCTTCTGCATCGATTTTCATCTGCAAAACAAGATATTGAAAGGCTTCTTCGTTTCCACGTATCTGTGAGAGAGTTTGTCCCTGGCTCATTTGTTCATCGATCAGAATTCGCGCCGCTTCTGGTCTTACCGAAAAGCCTTGGAAGGCAAGGGCATCCATCAGCTTAGATTTTCCAGAAGAAGGCCCGCCAGTGATCACATACCAATTCGTTTGTGAATAGGCTTCAATGAATACGAATAAAAAGAATAAAACATTCCTCATATCTCCTACTCCATACTGGGGGTGCGGGGCCTCCCCGCCTCAGTGTTCTCAGTGTCTCAGTGGTGAAAAATTGGGGTGCGGGGCCTCCCCGCCTATTTATTATCTCTGTGGTAGGTGTTTGTGGAACCAGTCGCCGGCGAGTTTGGCAACGATTTCTAGTTTGCCTGGCTCTTCGAAGAGGTGGGTGGCGCCGGGAACTATCTCTAGCTTTTTGACGCAGGTGAGAGACTGCAGGGCCATTTCGTTGAGCGATAGCACTTCAGTGTCTAAGCTTCCTACAATTAAAAGTGTGGGAGCAGTGACTCTTGAAAATGAGTCTTTAGCAAGGTCGGGCCTTCCGCCTCGGGAGACGATGGCTCGGATGGCAGATCCTTTTTCGGCGGCGGCTCTCAGGGCTGCTGCTGCGCCTGTGCTGGCTCCGTAGTAGCCAAGAGGTAGAGAATGGTTTTTCTGGACCCAGTCGGTGGCGTGGACTAGCCTCTTTGCTAGAAAAGGGATATCGAATCGGAACTCGCGGGTTCTCTCGTCGATAGCTTCTTCTTTGAGGGTGAGTAAATCAAACAGCAAAGTAGCAAATTTTCGGCCTTGAAGCTGGCGGGCTACAAGCTGATTGCGGGAACTATGCCTTCCGCTTCCGCTGCCATGCGCAAAAATAACAAGTCCTTCTGCTTTTTCAGGGATGATTAAGTCCCCGAAAAGAACATGAGGGCCGATTTGGATTTGGATCTCAGCCATTTCTATCTAAACTATGATTGATGGTTTTGGGACAGAGGATTCCAAAGAACATCAAAGGAAGGCTGATGACATGCAAGGCGGTCTGAGAAGCATTTAGAACGACTTTTTGATTCATTTTCTTCCATAAGCCAAGAGAGACGGCAGAGGCTAAAAAGGTGGCGAGGGTTAGGAGGGTATACATCGCAATTTTGCAGATGACAACGACAAATCCAGTCGCAAACTCGCATCGGGTTAAAGGACGGAGGTTGTGCTGTGGGTGGGGATGGGGGGCGGCAGCAGTGGCGGGCATCATAAATTAACTCATTAGCTCATTAATTTTTCTACAACTCGAGGGGCAGCAATACCAGCAAGACATACTGGAAAAAGAAAGAGGAAAGTAAAGGTCCCTTTAATTTCTTCAATGGCTTTTTTATTCCATTTGGAATTACACCCGCAGCAGATCAGAGCAACAAGGGAAGCAAAAATCCCTTTCACAGCAGATTTTACAATCTCTACAAGCGAGCTTAAGGCAAGAACTGCGAAAGCGCCTCGAGAGGGGGCGTTCTCGTTTTTCATGAACCCTGGAATACCATTTAATCTGGGAATTGCTGATCCCATAATGATTACTCTTTCATTCGAGCCTTAAGGATATATTCTAAATGGGCTTTTCTCACAATCTCAATAGATGGATGACTTCGGTATCTTCAGTCTGGGAAAAAGTTTCGTAGAATTGGCCAACGGCATAGAAGGAGGCGGGAGTATAGGGGCAAATGACTTCATCCACCAATTTTTTGAGTTCTGTAATGGTGTCTGGGGGGCCGACGGGGACTGCCGCAACAATGTGCTTGGCTTTCATTTTTTTGAGATAGGCAATCGATGCGCGCATGGTAGAGCCAGTGGCTATGCCGTCATCGACAAGAAGGATTGTGGAACCGGTAAAATTCTGGGCGGGTTTCCCTTTTCGAAAAAGGGCGAGGCGGCGTTCCGCTTCCCGCCGCTCATTGGCGATCTCTTCTTCAATAAAAGTAGGGGAAACTCCTAGATGGGCGATCAGGGCTTGATCCAGCTGGATAGTATCTCCCGCTATGGCTCCAATAGCCAGCTCAGGATTATGGGGCGCTCCAATCTTTCGGGGAACGATCACGTCTAGAGGGAGATGAAGAGCTTTTGCTACTTCATAGGCGACGACAACGCCGCCACGGGGAAGTCCGATGACGATGGTTTTCGGAGCGTCTTTGAACTTTAAAAGAGCTGCCGCGAGCTGTCTGCCTGCATCGATCCGGTCTTTGAATGCCATTGTTTGCAGAGTAGCCAAGAAGAGATTTCTCTGCTAGGGTTCAAAAATATGGCATTTGAGAGAATCAAAGGGTTTTTCCAGGAGGGACTCTGGAACTTCCCATTAAGCAGGGAGAGCGGTTGGCGCCATTTTTTCTTCAAGTGGCTGCGTATCGCCTATTTATCTCTGCGCGGCTTCATTCAAGATAAATGCTCTTTGAGCGCGTCTTCTTTAACGTATTACACCCTAATGTCTATCGTGCCTATTTTGGCCATGTCTTTGGCAGTCGCAAGAGGCTTTGGGTACCATGAAATCCTTAGATACGAAGTTTTAGACCAATTAAAAGAGCAGAATGCGGCTCTTGTGGAGCTATTCACTTATGCCGATAAGTTTTTAGAGGAGGCGCGGGGAGGGATCATCGCAGGCGTTGGACTCGTCATCTTATTTTGGAGTGTCACCCTGCTTCTCAGTAATTTGGAGACGATTCTAAACCATATCTGGGGCGTGAAAAAAATGCGCACCTGGCGGAGAGTATTGAGCGATTATTTCGCTCTGATGCTACTTGGGCCCTTCTTTTTCGTTCTTTTTAACAGCTTCACCGTTTTTGTCGTAGATAATCTGGAGCTGTTCATCCGGTCATTGCCGCTTGGTGCTGGTGTCATTACGGCCCTTCTTTTCCTCGTACATCTGATCCCTTATGCACTTTTCTGGATCCTCTTCACCTTTATTTACCTTTTTATGCCGAACACAAAGGTCCATTTCCGATCCGCGCTATGGGGCGGGTTGTTTGCGGGAAGCCTTTATGTGATCGTCCAATGGATCTATATCTATTTCCAGGTTGGGGTCAGCAGATACGGGGCTATATATGGTAGCATGGCTGCGCTGCCTCTCTTTTTAATCTGGATTCAGCTGAGCTTTTTTCTTCTTTTGCTGGGGGCTGAGATCAGCTACGCCCATCAAACGCAGGAAGCGCATGAATTCGAAGGGATTGCGGCGAAAACGAGTTATAGTTTTAAGAGAATTTTGAGCCTTTGGATCGTCCATTTGGCGGTTCTTCGCACTATGAAAGGAGAAGGTCCTCTAACTCTTGAAATGTTAGTAAAGCGCTACCAAATTCCCACCGCTTTGGCCTCGCCCATTTTGAATGATCTCTGCGAATGTGGGCTTCTTTATGAGATTCAGACAGGATATATTCCCGCGCGCTCCGTAGACACGCTCCGAATTTCCGACGTCTTGGAAGCGCTTGATACGAAAGGAACTCATGAATTTCCTTTCATTGAATCAAAATCGCTGGCTCCTTTTGAAAAAGCACTTGAGAATTTCCGTTTGCAAATAGAAACTTCACCCGATAACAAGTTGATGCACCATGTATCCGATACGCTTTGAACCCATTTATCAAGAGTATATCTGGGGAGGGGACAGGATCCCCAAACAGTACCAGCGCACTGCAAAACCTGGAAAGATTGCCGAATCCTGGGAGATCTCCGATAGAAAGGAGGGGATGAGCATTGTTGCAAATGGCGAATATGAAGGGCGTACTCTCCACGATCTTGTTCTGGAACTTGGGGAAAAGCTTTATGGCGTGGATAAGAAATTCGACAAATTTCCGCTTCTTCTGAAGATCATCGACGCGAAGGAAAATTTAAGCATCCAAGTACATCCTGACGAGACAACAGCTCTTCTTTTGGAAGGAGAGCCGAAAACAGAAATGTGGTTTGCGCTGGATAAAGGATCTGTTTTAGCGGGCCTGAAGAAGAATACGACTGAGAAAGAGCTCATGGATGCCATCAAGAAAAGCAAGGCAGAGGATCTTGTTGAAAAAATCGATCTTGAACCCGGGGATGTAGTCTATATACCTGGCGGCCGCGTCCATGCGATCTGCGCAGGCAGTTTTCTCTATGAGATCCAGCAAAATTCCAATACGACGTACCGCCTTTATGATTGGGGGCGAGTTGAAAAGGATGGGAAACCGCGGCCTTTGCATATGAAAGAAGCTTTTGCTTCGATCCACTGGCAAGACGTAAAAAGCCCGAAGATGCCCCATCGCCATCTTGAAAGCGACATGCATCATCAATTGGTTTCTCTGATCACATCGCCATTTTTTGTAGTCATTAAAGTGGATATTTTCGATCGATGGCATGGGACTCCTCTGCACAATACTTTCCAAATATTCTTCTGCATTCGGGGAGAGGGAAAGATCATAGTAGATGGGAATAGCGAGCCGTTCCAAGCTGGAATGACCTATTTGGTTCCTGCAGCATCGATGTCGATTGAGATTGCGGGAAAGTGCGAAGCTCTATGGATTCGTCTTCCCTAGGAATAGAGCTTCAGCATTGGGCACATAGCGGTGCTCAAGTTCAATGAAAACATCCCCAGGTATAAAGCTTGTATGTTGCTGAGGTTCCCAGTGTGGGTTTGACTGGGTAAGATGACCGATTTGGACATAATGGATGTCGTTAAATACCTTTTTTTCTACAAAAAAACCGTAGAAAAAATTGTATCCTGGAGGCCGGTCTTCTGGCCTGACTTTTATCCATATGCAATTGGGATTGCGCGATTTGTGTTCCTGCGGAAAAAATATATATCTTGCAAGTTCAGTAAAAATTCCAAAAGGCAAACAACACAAATTGCAGACTTTGGTTACCGTTTTTCTCGGAATCCAGGTCAATAAGGAAATTCCTTTCAAGATCATTCCGCAGCATGATCCTCTGGGTGGATGAATTTGCGGTAGATCCATTTTAATCTCTGGTACACGAGTCATCAGCATCTCCTTTAAAGAAATGTAAAGAAAATGCTTACCAAATATTAAGTTTTTTGGGAAGAGGCAAGTTTGGCGAGGGCGAGTCCGCTGAGTTCGCTGATTTGATCGCCGAGATGGCTTGCTTCAATGCGGCAAGCTTGGACATTTTCTTTCCACGCGAAGTGGGGAAGCTGTATTTTTAGAGGATCGAGCAGATCGCGCCCGCTGTGAATGGCAATTGTGCCAAGAATAACGACTTCTGGATTGAAATTCATGAGGACAACGCCGATCCCCTGAGCGAGGCGGAGTATGAATTCGTCCCAAACGCGAAGGGCATATGGGTCTTTTTTCTTAACGGCGGCAATGAGACAGCCGGCATCAATTTGTTCCACCTGTCCATGCGCTTCTCTCAGGACTTGAGTGTCGATTTTGTCGATCTCAATCTCTTCGCGCATTTTTTTTGCCAGCGCCGCTCCGCCGCAATAGGTTTCAAAGCATCCCTTTTGGCCGCATGGGCAGGAAGGGCCGTTGATATCGAGAACGAAATGCCCCACTTCAGCTGCGGTGTCCGAAACGCCCTGAACGAGTTCGCCATTGATGATTGCGCCTCCCCCCATGCCCGTGCTGCAGGTGAGATAGATGAGATTTTTTGTTCCTTTGGAAGCGCCGAATTGATACTCAGCCAAAGCGGCCGCGTTCGCATCGTTATTCATTTTCACAGGTTTTCGGAAAGTCTCTTCGAAAAAGCGGACGAGTTCAGCGTTTTCCCATCCGGGGAGATTGGGTGGTCTTAACATTTTCCCAAGTTTTGAAGAGATGGGGCCTGGAGAGGAGATGCCGATGCCTGCGATTTCTTTGATGTCGATTTCTTGTTCGCGGGCGATCTCCTGAAGCAGTTTGGCAGTCGCAGCTAGGCCGTTTTTCCAGCCCTTTAGAGGCTGGGTCAAAATCCGTTTGGAGGCGTAGATCTTGCCCTTGTCATTTCCGAGGCAAACGCAAATTTTTGTTCCGCCAATATCGACTCCAGCTAAATGCATAAGCCTCTCCTAAAACCGCACCATAGCCTCTACAGGATATTTAGCCAAGTAACTGAAGTATCGCCTTGCAGAAGACGGGAAGGTCTCCGGGATTGCGCGATGTGATGAGATGGCCGTCGACTACGACTGGTTTGTCGGTGAAATGGGCTCCGGCGTTTTCTAAGTCATCTTTAATAGCGCTAAATCCAGTGACGTTTTTTCCTTTGAGGATTTTTGCCGAGATGGGGACCCAGCCTGCATGACAGATAAAGGCGATCATTTTCTTCGCTTCGTGCATTTGCCGCACAATCTCGAGAGCTTTAGGATGTCTCCGCATTTTATCGGGAGCATAGCCGCCAGGGATGACAAGGCCATCGAATGCCTTTGTTTGCACGTTATCATAGGTAATATCGGCTTTGCAGGGATAGCCGTGTTTGCCCGTGTAGGTTTTTCCTACCTCTGCCCCTGCAACGACTGTTTTAAATCCCGCTTCTTCAAGGCGCAATTTTGGATACCAGAGCTCCAGATCTTCATAAATCTCGTCTACAAAAAGCAAAATCGATCTCACGAACACACCTCTTGCAAAATTTTTGGTATCAATTTACAGTTTCCCTATTTTTAGGGGAAATAGATGAAATGGTTGATTGCGTTTATTCTTACGTTTTCTTTGGTTGCAGAAGGTGTATCTGAAACAAAACCGTCGATTCGACGGATTCCTGTTTTGACCACATCTGCGATTATTGAAATGTACGATGAACATGAATGTTTCTTGGGAATTGTTCTGATCGAAAGGGGGAAAATTCCTTATGGAAAAGCCCTCCCAGGCGGAAAGGTAGAGTATGGAGAAACAGTGGAAGATGCAGTTCGTCGGGAAATGATGGAAGAAGTCCATTTGGATCTGACCGATCTCCTACAGTTCCACGTATATTCAGATCCAATGCGAGATGTTCGGCACCATTCCATCGAAGTGACATTTATCGCACGTGGAGTAGGAAACGTTCGAGCAGGAGATGATGCGGCCAATGCCTGGATCGTACCTCTCGACCAAATTCCCTGGGAAGAGATGGCCTTCGACCATGGACAAATTCTCAGAGATTACATTCAAAACTATCGAAAAGAAACCATTCCTTTTCAAGAACGTTGAAATAGATACAATATTTTCATGAAGTTTTTTTCCATATCGACTTTTTTATTGGTGGGCTTATGTCTATTGACGGCTGCCATTTATGGATTCAATCCTCACAGTACTTCAGCCTTCGTCATTGCGATCCTTTCAGGGAGTTTATTTCTAATCCGGCTCCTGAATCGGCTGGCTATAAATCTCCCTGATCCCCTGGCAAGATTAATTCATTGGATCCATGCAGGTTCTATCGAGTGCCTCGCGTTCATCACCGTTTTGTGCTTTATCCCTTTAACGTTTAAGAAAGACAAAAATAAACGAACAGGCCGTCCTATCCTCCTTGTCCATGGCTACCTGAATAACAGTTTTGCCTGGGTCTTCCATAAATATTATCTGGAAAAAGCAGGCATAGGCCCGCTCTATACGATCAATTTAAAGAATCCCATCGCATCGATTCGTACTTATGCAAATCAAGTGAAAATCAAAGCGGAAAAAATCGCTCAAGAAACAGGCCGCGAGGACCTGATTCTAATTGGACATTCTATGGGAGGCCTTGTCAGCGCTCTATACGCTTGCACTCTTGCGCCAAAAGGGAAAGTGACCGACCTGATCACGATTGTAACTCCATTTAAGGGCACTCCTATTGCCTACATCGCTTTAGGCCGCTGTGCAAAAGAGATGCGGCGTAACTCTGAGCTTCTCAATGAGATTCGCACAGCGATCTCAAAAAACCCCCAAATTCGATACTATCATTTCGCAACACAATGCGACGAACTGGTTGTGCCGGGAACTTCCGCGCTTTTAGACGATCATCCTGGAATGTTGTTAGAAGATCTATGCCATATAAGCACGCTTTTCTCTCGTCGGATCACTCGTAAAATCATCACTGAATTGAGGCGTTTTCCCCAATGATGCCGATCTGAACCCACATATCTCGAGGGCTGATGGTGACTGTTTCTTCATGGGTGATCGATCTAGGCCAAGCAAATTTGGTTCGATTCACACTCCACTGAAGCTTATAGACTCCTGGATATATCTGGAAACTCGCGCCGCCCCTGTATCCATAGATGTCGCGGGGTTTCAGCGGTACATAATTTCCATCGAAGATAACGCTTTGGATTTGAACGCCTCCCTGCTCAGGGCTATCATGAACGAGCACTTCCACTCTAACCAGTTGAGGATTGAGATTGGTTCCTTTGGGACCCATATAAGTGCTTTGGGCGATCAATCCTTCTTCATTAAGAATGGGGAGGGAGCCTTGTTTGAAGAACAAAGCAATACCAAGGAGAGATAGTCCAGTCCCAACGATAAGGAGGAGATGCAGTAGTCTCTTCATAAACCGGATCTAAGCAAGACCTGCCATTTTCTTCAAGGCCGGGAAAGAGAGATCTACCACAGAGCCACGGAGGACACAGAGAAGCACAGAGATAGAAAAAAATTATGGAATGGGGTGCGGGGGTTTTCCTATTTGAAGATGACTGTTTTGTGGCCGTTGATGAAGACCCGTTGCTCGATATGGTATTTGACGGCTCTGGCTAGGACTAGGCATTCAATGTCGCGGCCCAATTCAACGAGCTGAGTAGCAGTGTGGGTATGATCGACGCGAAGCACTTCTTGATCAATGATTGGCCCTTCATCGAGCTCGTCGCTGACATAATGCGCTGTTGCTCCAATGAGCTTTACGCCGCGATAGAAAGCTTGATGATAGGGCTTTGCCCCTTTAAAGCTGGGTAGGAAGGAATGATGGATATTGATGGCTTTACCAAGGAATTTCTTAGTGAGGGCGGGGGAGAGGACTTGCATGTAGCGGGCCAAGACAACTAGGTCGATCTTCTCTTTATCGACAAGGGAAGCGATCTTCTCTTCCTGCTCTTCTTTTCTGTCAGAAGAAATGGGATAAAAATGGAAGGGGATCTTGTACCATTTTGTCATTTCGCGTAAATCTTCATGGTTCGATGCGACGGCTGCAACATCGATAGGGAGGGTGCCGCTGCGGCTGCGATGTAGTAAATCATTCAAGCAATGGCTCGCTGTAGAAACTAGAAGAAGGACACGGGGTTTTGCAAGAGGGTCGTGAAGGGCCCACTCAAGTCCTAATTCTTTGGCGATTGCCTGAAACCGCTTGCTGAACTGCTCTTTGCTTAAGGAATCGGTTTGGAATTCAAATAGACAGCGAAAGAAAAAAAAGCCTGTAGATACGTCTCCAAATTGCGCCATCTCCAAGATAAATCCTTGGTTCTGGGCCAAAAATGTCGAAACTTTAGAGACAATGCCGAGCCGGTCTTTGCAAGAGAGTGTAAGGATATATTTTTTCTGATCCATGTGGAAAAATTATATCATGCAGAACTTTTCTCTGTAGAGAAAATCTGGGGTGTTCTCCTTTTCCCTAACATGTATGTCAGAGTTCCTCCCAGGATGATGAAAAGGGAGCCCACTAGAGAACGAAGTCCAAGGGGTTCTTTGAATATGAGCCAATTAAATATTGCCGCATAAATGATGGAAGAATAGGCGACAGGAGCAAGATAGCTTGAGGGAGCAAAGGCAAAACTTCTTGTGAGCAGCACTTGATTCGCTACTGCTGAAAAGCCCATTAAAAGAACAAATATCCAATCCATAGGAGTTGGTTGGACCCATTTTGCCAAAGCAAAAGGAAACATCGCAAAAGCGCTGACCGTAAAGAAGAAAAACAAGATCCTTTCAACAGGCTCTTTTTTGAGAACGAGGCTGCGGACTGCCGAAAGGGCAAAGGCTGCAGCGATTGCCCCGAAAAGAGCAATCATTGCACCAGGATGAAAAACGTCCCACGCTGGATTCAGAAAGATGATGATCCCGATGAATCCTAATCCGATCGACCACCAGATGTGGAAAGAAAATTGTTCTTTAAGCCAGAAAATACCCAGGATAGGTACAAAAAATGGGCTTGTGTAATGGAGGGCTGTCGCATCGAGCAAATTCGTAGTTTTCAAGGCTAAAAAAATGAAATAGAAGCTGGTAAGGCCTGCTAGATCCCTAACGAGGTGGAGTTTCCAATGGGAAAATTGGAAAAAATCCTTTTTTTTTCGAATGACCGGAAGGAGGCAGCAAAGGGCAATTAGGTTCTGTAAGAAGAGTATTTGCGCGATGGGGATACGAACCTGGACATGGCTGGCTAAAGCATTCACGATCAGATAGAAAGCCGAGGCGCACAGCATCAAGAAGATCCCTTTTTTCAAGGAAGAGGAGAGTCTGAAAAAAATCATGCCTTAGGCCCAGTGAGAAAAAGTGCTCACTCAAATTAGACCATGAGGGTATTAAAATGAAACATTTCGAATGGTCTTACATCCTAAATCACTTATGGGGATAGATTGAAAAAATAGCTTGAAGAGGATATTTAAAGCTTTCCAAGAGGAGTTTCTTTATGAGCTTGCCTTTAGCTGCATTGGTAGCCGCTCTGGCGCTAGGACTTGCTGGTAAGCCGGTCATAAATGTTGGAGATGATGGCATAAGGATCATTCCTGTGACGCGGACGCCTGAGCCTGCAACGACCCTTTTGACCATTGCTGTTCCAGAACCTGGCAAGGTTGTGAAATCTCCAGTCTGGATTCAATTTCGGGTCGATGGATATCCTTTGGGCTCCGATTCGCAATTCGACCGCGCGGATGAAATTGCCAATAGCAAAATGGGCCAAACGGTCCATGTCGTTATTGACAATCTCCCTTATTTTCCGGTGAATGGGCCCTCGATCGACCCTCTCGATGAGCAGGGGTATTTTTATGATCAAAGCTATAAATTTGAAGTGCCTTATCAGTTGGACTGGGGATTGCATACCGTCCGGGTTTTCCCAGCCCGTTCCTTTGGGGAAAGTTTAAAAGGGGAGAGAGTGTTCCATTCGAGTTTTTTCTATGTTGGAACTTATGAGGACACCCCTGGAATGGACCTTTCAAAGCCTTATGTTACTTATAATGAACCAAGCGATCAATTTGCTCTCGTTGAAGGGAAGCCGATCCTTCTCGATTTCTGCTTAACAAATTGCGAGCTTTCTCAGGATGGCTATAAAGTTCGGATGACCATCGATGGGAAATCTACGCGCACCTTAACATCCTGGCAGCCCTATTATATCTATGGCTTGAAGAGCGGGGATCACACGATTCGCTTAGAATTGATCAACGCCCAAAACGCCCGGGTTCCAGGTATCTTCAACGACACAGAAAGAGCCATCACCGTCTATTAAATTTATTTCAGAAGAGATAAACAGGATATGCAGGATAGGCCGCAAGCGGCCACAGGATATGGATAAAATCAGTTTTATCCTGCAAATCCTGCCTGATCCTGCAAATCTTGTTATTCTTATATACCATGGGCGCGGGTTAGGGAAATGGGGCAAGAGAACTGGTCGCTCCAAGTTTGAAGAGATTCCAAGAGAACTGCTTCAAAGGCTGCTGCATCGCAGGGATTCTCCGCTCGCAAAATGTATCCTAAAGTACATGTTTCATGAACTTGAAGAAAAGAGGTCGTTAGATCGTAAGAGGGGATTTTCAGCTTTTCGATCGCATTTTCCACATATTCCTTAAAAGTGGGCGCCATCGCTCCTATAAAGTAGATGAAGAACTTTCCCTCATGCCCTTTTTTCATTGTAAAGCTGCCTTCGGTCGGCTCATTTTTGATCAGGTCGGTGAAGAGATAAAAGTGTTTTTTCAAGATGGCTGGATCATGGACAGTCTGCATAATCCCTGGACGCAAGGAATAGAAATAGTTTTCTAAAAAGAATTCCTCATCTTCCGTCGTAGATCCTACTTCTTTTCTCAACAGATCGAGAGATTCGTCTTGTTTTAGGATCATTCCTCCATTGTAGTCGCGGAATTCACCGAGGATCCGGTTGAGTTCCAAAACGACCTTTTGCCGCGCGCGTAGAAGATCGACGGAATGGTCTTGTCGGAAGAAGAGCGATTTTCTGAGCGTAACTCGGATGATCGCAGCTTCTTTGGGATATTTTTTCTTCAACGTTCCCAAAACGCGTATTTCATCGATCATAAAATTCAGAGGAGTAGACACTTTTGAGAAACAATCTTTCAAAGAAGTTTGTTTTTTGACTTTGAGGCGCGCCAGCAGGACTGTAAATGAAAGATCTGAATTGGTTTGCTTTTCATAGTGAATGCTGATTTGAGGGAGATCGCGGGTGTATTTGAGCTGCTTGCAAAGGTCGATCAAATTTCTCAAGAGCTCTTCTTCATTGCGGGGCATGAAAATGGGATGGACGGCATTCTCAATCTGTTTTTTGATCTCTTCGGGGAGTCCTTTCCGAAGAAGGCTGATCTCTTCTTTCTGAAACGCCCCTTTCTGGCTCTTTCCGATTTCTATATAGAAAAAGTGAACTTTATCGTCTCTTCGGTCTGGGATGAAAGAGTCTTGAATATAAGCAGTTTCAGGCAGGACATTCCGGATAGCATCGATAAATTGGCGCCGCTCTAATCGGTCTGAGTCTCTCACGAGGTTCATCCCAACTAAGATCCCCAAAACCTGTTCAGATGTTTCGAGGCAAGTTTTGAAAACTTTTATGCTTAAGTGGCGATCTTCTGGATTCTTCTGAGCAGACTCTAGCAAGACTTTTTTAAATAAATAATGGAGGGCGATCACTCGGCTGATATGTCGGGAATCTCGCTTCGAAGAAAATTGATCGCGGAAAAGGGCAGTGAACAAGGTCATTTCATAAAATACATCGCGGTCAAAGGCTTTAGGACGGCAGTTCCGGAGATAGGCAATGTTCTTCTTCACTTCGCCAATTTTTTCTTCCTCGGAAAGCTTGAGGAGAAAATTCTGCATATGGTCATAGAGGCTTCTATTGTTTTCATTCGAGGGAAGGTTGAGGATCGAAGTGAGGTTTTCCTGGATGAGTTTATTCTTTTGCTCTAATGAAATGCTTCTCAAAGAGGCGATGTACCGAGCATGGTATACCGCCATAATATTGACTTTCATTTCTTGGATTAAAGAGGGTAGGGAATTGCGGATGACTTCTAGTTCTTCTTTCGTATGGATTCCAACAATTGCCTTTCCGATGTGGAATCTCTGCGTCGAGCAATTTTCAAACTGAAAATTCAAACTGAGAGAGCCTACAATATTCAGGTGCTTTCCTGGAATCAGCCAACGAGTCAAAGTATCGACGACGTACCTGCCAACGCCCGATGTGAAATCAGAAGGGCAAAGAAAGGTGACTGGCAATGAGCAAGGAGCCTCCTCCCTCGAAGAAAATTGAAACAGGGGTAGGGATTTCATCAGGCGGTAATACCACATGGAATTTTGCAAGATGGGATCGTCGTGGATCCGAATGGGAGAGACTTCTTGCAATTCCATCCATAAATCCTCAGGAAGAATCGATTCGAGGAGAGTTTGAACCACGTGTAAAAAGTATTTTTCTTGCAGAGGATCTTTTTCAAGCAAAGGAAATGAGGGTTTTATCCTCAGCCAGGGATGTGGCAAAGTCTCTTTTTGTACTTCAGTTTCTTGCATCATCAATGTCATGTTGCTCTTTGGGGCGAATCTTTTTATAAATAAGATTTCCGATAGGAGAAAATTCAATATCAGTAAACTTCGAATTTTTCAAGATGGCATAATTAAAATGAAAAATTGGAGCCAAGGGCATTTCGGAGACGATCAACCTCTCCGCATCTTCTAAAAATTTGAGACGCAGCTTTGGATCATTTGTTATTTGAGCCTGGCCGAGTAGATCAATGTATTTAGGATTTTCATAACCTGGATAATTTTTTTTCGAATCTTTGTATTTAAATCTTTCCAAAATACTCACTGGGTCAGTGTATTGAACGATCCAATAACCCAGCCCAATGGAATAATTTTTGTTTTGAAGGTTGGCAATTTGTGTTTTAAAATCGAATTCTTGAAGTTTGATTTCAAATCCGAAGGCAGCTTTCCATTGCTGCTGAATCGTTTGGGCAATTCTCCCGTGCAACTCAATGGACTCATAGATCAATGTCAAACCGTCGATCATTTCTAAATAAGCGGGATTCTTTTTCAAAGAAGGATCTTTAGGATCGAAGCCAAGCTCTTTCAGCCCCTGGTCAAATAGGATTTTTGGGTGTACGGAATCGTTGAATTGAACCGTTTCATCTAGATTGTGGATCAGAGAGGGGGGAATCAGACGCGTTGCGGGAAATTCTGAGAGTTGGGAGATATTTTCGATGATGGAATTGCGGTTTATAGCACTGGATAAAGCCTTTCGGATAGAGAGGTTTTTCAAGAAGGGCAAATTGAGATTGAAGGTAACAAAAAGAGTTCCTCCAACGGGCTTTGTCTCTACCTTGTTTTGTTTCTTCAATGCAACAATTTCGTCTATAGAAAGAGAAGAAGTGATCGAATTGAGAAGATCAATTTCTCCATTTTCGAACATTCTGAGGGACGTTGCTTCGTCTTCAACAATGCTTACATGGATGGCATCGAGATGGACATTGCCTGCATCCCAATGGGTAGGATTCCTAACGACTAGAATTTCTTGATTCGGGATCCATTTTTCAATCCTGAAGGGGCCGTTGCAGACAAGGGTTTTATCGACTTTTAAATACCATAGAGGATTTTCGAGTTCGATATGTTGGGGTATGGGAAAAAAATTACAAAAACTGATCAAGGAGAGAAAATAAGGGGTAGGGTGTTTTAATTGGATTCTTAAGGTCGAATCGTCAAGGGCCTTAATACCTGTTCTCTCTGGGGATATTTTACCCGCTACGGCCTCTTCAGCGTTCTCGATGCAAAATAAAAGATACGGACAAGGGGATCCGAAACTAGGCGTAAGGATCTTTTTCCAAGAATATTCGAAGTCATAGGCAGTAATGGGATGTCCATCGCTCCATTCAGCTTCTTTTAAATGGAAAATATAGGTAAGGCCATCTTTTGAAATTTCTACCGATTCAGCTAAAGCGAACTCGACCTCTCCATCGGGAAGAAGTCTTGTCAATCCTTCAAAAATCATAAACTGCAAATAGGAACTCAAAACATCTGCGTTTTTCCGCGTATCAACAGTCGTAGGATTTGCCCTGAAACAAAGGCGGATGGTTTCTTTTTTTAGATCTTTGTTCATTTTTTGGCATGAATTAAAAGTGAAAGGAAGAAGGAGTGACAGGAGAAGTCGTTTCATTTTTTAAAAAGTGGAACACGTTTTGTAGGTAAAAGGTATAAGGCTTATGAGGATTTTTGCAAAAGTGATTTTTTAAAAAAAATATTAAGAGATTCTAAAAACTCAATATTCTAAATCGCGGCGATCGCGGGGCATTGGATGGATAAATGGTTTATCTGGCAATGATTGAAATTGAATGCGCCGATCGCTGTAATTTCCACTCCTGTCAAATGGGGCTTGCACAGATAGGCATGATTGTAGTGGTAGATAGGGGCTAAAGGCATATCGTCCAAGAATAGAGATTCCGCTTGGGTCAATATTTTCTTTCTTTCATCAAGACGTGTTTCTGTAGAGGAAAGTTCAAGGAGCTTGTTGAATTGCTGGTTCTCATAACCGGGAAAATTCTTGGGCAAAGAGCGGTTTTTAAATCTTTCGAAAATATTCATAGGGTCGTTGAATTGGGCAAGCCAGTAGGCAAGACCGATATTGTAGTTCCTCTTATTGAGGTTCTGAATATACGAATGGAAGTCAGAGCTCTCTAATCGGATACGGAACCCAAGAACCCTTTTCCAGCACTCTTGCAAAGCTTCTGCAATTTTCCAGTTCAATTGGTTTGCGTCGAATAGAAGGGTCAAATTATTTAAAAACAATCTGAGGCCAAGATCTTGATTTTGATTCGAGATGATTCCTAATTCTTGGAGGCCTAAAGATAGATGCTTCCTAGCTAATGCTTCATCGAAAGATGGGAAAAGTGTCTTTGCCTCATCTTTGACTAAAGAAGGAGGGAGGCATCGCTCTGCAGGGATTTCATTCAGGCGTGTAATATTCTCTACAATATGGTGACGGTCGATAGCATAAGAAAATGCTTTGCGGATATTCTGATTATGAAATGGATACTGATGCGTATTAAAACTGCAAAATACCGTACCGCCTGCGGGGGTGAGCTTCAGAGTCCCATCTTGCTTATAAGGTCCAAGAGCATCGAGGGGAAGAGAACAGAGGATGACAGAAACTAGATCGAGCTCATCTTGGTCGAATAATTGCATGACTGCGTAGGGATTATTAATGATACTTATATGCAGGTTCTTACATGTTACATTGCTTGCATTCCAGTAGAGGGGATTTTTTTCGCAAACAATTTCCTGTTTTCGCTTCCATTGTGAAATTTTAAAAGGCCCGCTGGAGACAATCTTATTTTCGGAACATTTTTCCCATTGGGGATTTTGCATTTCGACATGACGGGGGATGGGATAAAAACTGCAGAATGAAATCAGGGAAAGGAAATAAGGAGTTGGATGGTTGAGTTCGATTTCAAGGATATGATCATCGATGGCCCGGACTCCTACTTCATCCAGGGAAAGCGTACCTTTGGAAGCGAGTTCAGCGTTTTTGATTGGATAAAAAAGCTGTGGGGACAGAGAGGGAAAATTCGGGTCGAGCGTTTTTTTCCAGGAATATTCAAAATCATGGGCAGTCAGAGGATGGCCGTCGCTCCAAAAAGACTCTCTGATGAAAAAGCGATAGGTTTTTTGATCTGGAGAAAGCTCTACAGATTCCGCTAAGGCTAATTCGATCTCACCATTGGGTTTGAGACGTGTGAGGCCTTCATAGATCAATGAGAGAAATGTCGAAGTGATTTGATCCCAATTTTTCCGCGGATCAACAGTTAAAGGATCCATCCTGAAACAAGTTCTCATAGGGCACTTTCCCATCATTTTGCAAAAAGATATAACCTTATACGTATTTCCTGGATTTGGGTTAAAGAAAATCTTGCGTCAGGTTTAATTTTTTTTTAAAGCGAGGTTTGACTTAGGAAGTAGCATCTTTCGAAAAGGATGCCGCCGCTAGGAGTTGTGGGAATCGAACAAATATTGGGGTTGCTGATCATTGGATTGCTCCAATGATAAATTGGCGCCAGAGGCATTTGATCGGCGAAGAGGCTTTCTGCCTGTTCCAAGATTTCCATCCTCTTTTGGGAATCCAGCGAGAGGGTAGCTTGGTTCAAAAGAGAGGCGAATTCTTGGTTTTCCCATCCTGGGTAGTTCTTGAGATTTTTCCGATCTTTGAATCTCTCTAAAATATTGATCGGATCGTGAAATTGGGCGATCCAGGTGCCAAGGGCCATCTGATAGTCCCGTTTTTGAAGAATTTGAAGCTGGCTTTTTTGCTCGAGCTGTTCTAATTCCACTGTGACTCCGAGAACTTCAATCCATTGGCGCTGTAGCGCTGCCGCAAGCCTCTTTTCGATCTGACCTTGTTTATAATAGAGAGTTAAGTGGCTGAGATCTTCTGCTCTAATTCCCAATTCATCGAGCCCTCTTCGGAAGAACTCGCGGGCAAGAACGGGATCTTGCAAAGGGTAGAGAACCTTATTCTGATTGCCAAAAAGAGTGGGGGGGAGACTGCGGGTCGCCGGCAATTGTCCGATTTGGGCAATTTTTTCGACAATTTCTTCACGGTTGATTGCGAAGGAAAAGGCTTTTCGCAAATGGCTATTCTTAAAGGGAAAAGTCTCAGTGTTAAAGGTGCAAAATGTGGTTGCGGCCATGGGGACGAATCGGAGTTCGGGGCGTTTCATTAACATCTCCATCGCATCGGGAGGGATTGGGGCAAAAGGTCCTCCAATCCAATCCAAATCGCCCCGTTCGAACATCTGCAGGGCGGTGCTTTCGTCGGAGAGGATGCTAATATGGATTTGATCCAATAGAACCTTTTCTGGATTCCAGAAATTTTCATTTTTAATCAGAGAAATTTCTGCATTTGGGATGAGCTTATCGATCTGAAAAGGTCCATTTGAAACGGGTTTGTCTATCGAAGCGGAATTTTCCTGGATGTGGGAGGGATAGGGAAGAAACAGGGGGAATGCTGTCAAAGAAAGGAAATAAGGGGTGGGTCGTTCCAGTTCGATGAACAGAGTATAGGGATCCAAAGCCTGGATGCCTGCTTCAGATAAGGGGAGCTCTCCTTTGTAGCACCGTTCCGCATTTTTAATGGGAAAGAGGAGATATGAGCAAAAAGAGGGGAAAGAGGGATCGATGATTTTTTTCCAGGAGTCTTCAAAATCGTAGGCTGTTACAGGGACTCCATCTGTCCAATATGATTCTCGAAGGTGGAAAATATATTGTTTTTGATCGGGGGAGATCTCTACGTTGTATGCTAGGCCGGGTTCCGAAGTTCCATCGGGCAAACACCTTGTCAGCCCTTCGTAAATCAAACAAATTAAGGTCGATGAAGCAAAATCTCCGCTTCTTCGGGGATCCAAAGTTGTTGGATGAGAGTTAAAGGAGATTTTCATGCAATTGGCTGTTTTAGAAGGGGCAGAGGAGGAGCAGGCTGCAGCCAAGAATAGTATCAGAATAGCAAGAAATTGTTTCATGGGCAGCTATGCTATCTGAAAGAGATTGAATTTTCAAGCACGAGAGGTAATTGCAAAAGTTCAGAAATGACGAGCTTTGCTTGTCAAGAATGGATTAGCGCCGGCGAAAGCCTTGGGGGTCCCCGAAAAACTTTTTTTTGGGGTCAGGCGTTGCAGTTTGCGCACTTTTATCGCCGCCAATAGTGAGAACTATTGGCAAGATTAACCTGAAAGGCTTGAGGGCGCGAAATGCGAAGCCGCCGCAATCCAGGCGTTTTCTGGATTTTGCAATTCCCTCTCTTGTCAAAGTAAAGCTTTTTTTGTAAGGTGTTGAATGAGAGAATATCTTATTGATAAGGATGGCCATGCGGTATCTTAAGAGTTTGTTTTTCAATTGCTTGATCGTGTTCTTCGCAAATCATATCCTTCCCGGAATCGAAGTGGTGAATCAAACGAAGCTCCCTCATTTGGGAGGGGATTTGCCTTTTGCAGTCGTTCTTGGTTTGCTCAACTCTGCGATCCATCCAGTGATGAGGCTGATCAACCGCGATATCTCGGCAGTGAGAATTGCAATCGTTGCTTTGATTCTTAACTTTGCTGTTTATGCGGTCTTGAAATTTACATCCTTTGTCGGAATTCAAGTCGTGACAGTAGAAGGGTATATCTTAGCCTCATTAGTGGTCACAATTGGAAGTTTTTGGACAAATTTTGTGGAGATGAAGCATATTCAGCATCATAAGGCAGCTTCTTCACACAAAAGCGAACATGTTCAATGAATTATATCCGAAGTCTTTTCTTAAACTTCCTCGTGGTCTTTTTTGTCGACCGAGTAGTGCCGGGTGTGGAGATTACGAATTTTGAGGAAGTTCCCAATATTGGAGCTGATATCCTTTTTTCTCTCATCGTTGGATTTCTCAATGCATCGGTCTTTCCCTTTTATGCGATCTTAGAGCTGAAGCTGACTCCGCTTAAGCTTGGTCTGATTAATTTCATCATTAGTTACGGGGCCTTTATTACCATTGCGATCATTCCTTTTGGAGTGAGAGTGGTGAGTGCCTGGGGAGTCGTTATCGGGGGCACGATTGTCTGTGTAACAGCCTTCTTTACGAATTACCTCGAATGGCAGCAGGACAAGGGCGGCAACTCTCCCAGCTAACCACTGAGATAAACACTCGGGGAAGCCCCGAAACCCCAAAAAAAAATTCCACCACTGAGGCACTGAGAGCACTGAGGCAGGGGATGCCCCTGCACCCCAAAAAAATAGAAGTACTAAATTTGTCTTTTTGTTTTTTTCTTGGGGGGCTGCGGGGGGATTCCTCCCCCGCCTCAGTGTTCTCAGTGTCTCAGTGGTGAAAAAATGGGGGTGCGGGGGCTTCCCCCGCCAGTGGTAGATCTTTATTTTCTTTCGAAGATGTAGGCGATGTTGCGGCGGAGCGCCCATGCATTGAGGAAATCTGGTAGCGGATAGGCTGTTAAGGTAGACTCGTTATCTGGAAAAGCTGAATCGACGCAAATGACTTTGTTTTCGGTGGGAT